>RFOF01000013.1 GCA_009926845.1 Alphaproteobacteria bacterium | reverse complement strand
AAAGAAGCAGTGTTCCCATTTGCGCGCTTCCCGGGCGTTGACGTGATCCTCGGGCCGGAGATGAAATCCACCGGTGAGGCGATGGGCATCGACAGTGATTTCGCACGTGCATTCGCCAAGTCGCAGCTTTCAGCGGGCAGCACGCTGCCACAGTCTGGCGCGGTGTTCATTTCGGTAAAAGACTCCAACAAAAAAGCCATCGTTCCGGTTGCGAAACAATTGGTCGAGATGGGCTTTACGCTAGTGGCCACGCGCGGCACAGCCGTTGTTTTAAGTGATGCGGGCATCGCGGTGCAAGAGGTCAACAAGGTGCGCGAAGGTCGCCCACATGTTGTCGATATGCTCAAAGACAACCGCATCGCCATGGTCATCAACACGACTGACGGCGCGAGCTCGCTGACCGATTCCTTCTCCATTCGCCGCACGGCGCTGCTGAACAAAATTCCGTATTACACAACGATGACGGGCGCATGGGCAGTGACGCAGGCTATATCCGCAATCAAGAGTAGCGGCGGGCTTGAAGTCAAATCCATCCAAGCTTATTTCGCATAAAGGACAGAAACGATGGAAAAATTTCCCATAACAGCGGAAGGCTTCAAGCGCATGGAAGTGGAACTAAAACAGCTCAAGACGGTTGAGCGTCCAGCAATTATTCAGGCTATTTCGGAAGCGCGTGCGCATGGCGATTTGAAAGAAAACGCCGAGTATCACGCGGCCAAAGAAAAGCAGAGCTTTATCGAAGGACGCATCGCTGAGCTGGAATCTGCTGTTTCGCGCGCGGATATCATTGACGTCAAATCGCTCTCGCCCGACACCATCAAATTCGGCGCAACCGTAAAGCTGCTTGATGAAGACACGGAAGAAGAGGTGACCTATCAAATCGTTGGTGAATATGAAGCCGACCTCAAAACTCGCCGCATTTCCATCACTGCGCCGATTGCCCGTGCGCTCATCGGAAAAAAGAAGGGCGACTCTATCGAATTCAAAACCCCCGGCGGCACCAAGTGCTATGAGGTTTTGGAAATCAAATACGTTTAGTGCTTAGAACAAGTGGCCTGATTTGTTGGCTTTGGCGCGTAAATAATCGTGGTTGTGTTTGCCTGCTGGCGCAGCAAGGGGAGCGCGCTCTTCGACCACGATGCCGCTGGCTTTGAGCGCGGTGATCTTGTCGGGGTTGTTGGTCAGTAGGCGGATTTTCCCGATGCCAAGCTGCTTTAGAATCGCGGCAGCAAGCGAAAAATCGCGTTCGTCTTCTTCAAAGCCGAGCGCGAGATTGGCATCATAGGTGTCCATGCCGCATTCTTGCAGGCGATAGGCGCGCAGCTTGTTGCCAATGCCGATGCCGCGGCCTTCCTGATGCAAATAGATGAGTACGCCGTTGCCATCAGCGCGGATGGCCTCGAGCGCGAGGCGAAGCTGATCGCCGCAATCGCAGCGTAGGCTGCCTAAAATATCGCCGGTGACGCAGGAGGAATGCACACGCACGAGCGGAGCGGTTTTGCTGCTTGGCTCACCAACGACCAGCGCCAGATGCACGGATGTTCCAAAGCGCGTGCGAAAGCTCTTCAGCTCTGCCCCCTCTGCGCCTTCGATAGGGAGATTTGCGCCAGTGATCGGCAGCACTTCCACCAGCGGGCGGCGCAGCGCGAGCTTTAAATCAGACAATGACAGGTTTGGAAAATGCGCAAATATTTTCGGGGTTTCATCGCATGCCTCTACCAACAATGCAGGCAAAAGCGCCGCCTGTTTGGTGAGCAACAGAACAAAAATATCTGCCTCATCTGCAGGCGCAGTTTCCAGTGTTGGCAGGGCAGTTTTTTCAGCCAGCGGGTCGGCAATGTGGCGCAGTTGCGCAAGCGTTAGGCCTTTGGCCGAAATGCGTAAGGGTTTGTCGCTAGCAGGTAGCGAAAATTGTTTGGCACGCGAAGGGGTGATGAGCAGGTAGGCCTTCTTGCCAAACGCGGCAAGCGATGCCTCATCGAGCCATTCCATTGGCAGCGCCACCTGCTGATCCAGCACCACGCCAAGCTGGCGGCGCAGGTCATCGCTGGCACGTTCAGTGGCCAAAATAGCATGTGCGATATGTGCTTCGTTTTCTTGCACGTTTTGGTGCCTCTGCTTGATTCGGGGGCTGATTCATACTATAGTTGGCCACGAAAATTAAGGAAAATCTATGGCCAAAACGCTTATCATTAGCGCCGATGAGGATTTTTCTGCCTCTATCAGTGAGCAAATCGTTCAGCAACTACAGGTCGAGTGTGCGGTGGTTGCGGATTTGGCAGCGGCAGAACCGCTGCTTTCTTCATCAATATCAATTATTTCGGATGGGAAGATGCCTGCCACTAGCCTTCCCGATTCAGCGATTATTTTGCCCGCTGCTGGCGCGCCATACAGGCTTTCGCAGGTGTTGTCGCAGGTTAAAAATGCACTGGAAACACCCCAGCAGTCGCGAGAAATTGGTGCTTTTTGCCACTATGCACCGCGCAGCAAGCAGCTGATAGCGGGTGATAAAAGCGTGGAGCTGACCGACCGCGAAGCCGAGCTATTGGTGGCGCTCCTTGATGCGGGAGCGGGCGGCCTATCGAAAGATGCGCTGCTGCGGCAAGTGTGGGGCTTTGAGGCCGACATCAACACGCACACGCTGGAAACGCATATTTATCGTCTGCGGGGAAAAATACGCGAACTATGTGACCATGAACTCATCGAGGCGACACAAGGCGGCTATAGGCTTATTTAGCTGGCGCTGCGTCGCGAATATCGATGAAGGCAGAGCGGGTCAGGTTGCGCATGTATTTTTGCGCTTCTTTTTCCATGCGTTGTTGCATCAGCATGGGATAGACTTTGTCGCGGCTGGCCATTTCGGTTTTGGGCGGGCCACGTTCGCAGAGCATGTAGGTGCGGATGCCCTCTGCACTCGCAAATGGCTCTGACATGGCGCCCACGCGCATCGGCCCGATGATAGCGCGAATGGCGGGTGGCAAGTCGCTGATAGGGCTGTTGATAAAATTAATCTGCGTATCAAAATCACCCAGATTGCCCACCGCCAATTCCGTATCTTCGCACTTGCCAGGGTTTTTGGCGATTTCACGGCTGATGGTTACCAATGCTTCAGCCTCAACGGTAGTGGCGTCGGGTTTTAACTTAAATAGGAACTCTTTGATTTTAACCTGAGCACTGCCCGCTTTGCCTTCAGCGCTGTCATCTTGGCGCGCGCGCACTTCATACACCTTGATGATGGTGTAACCTTCGTTGTTTCTCAGCGGGTCGCTTATTGTTCCAGTACGGGCGTTGGCGAGCACCTTTACAATGGAGGGGTCAAGATTTTCAGGACGCACCCAGAATTTTTCGATGCGGCCAGAACCACCCGCAAATTGACGCGCCAGCTCTTCAAAATTTGCACCACGGCGGCTTTCACTCACCATTTTATCGGCGAACTTTTTGATTTCTGTTTCGCGTGAGCGCTTGTCCACGGGCAGTGCAAAAATTCCAATCTGCATTTCGGAAATAGCTATCGGCGCTACATAGTTTTTCTGTGCGAGCGCAATTTCTTCTTCGCTGAGGCGCACACGCGGACGCACAACTTTAGAGAGTAATTTCCCCCATGATATTTGGGCGCGCAGTTGCTCGGTGAAAGTATCATGGGGAACGAGTTTTTTGTCCATCATGGTGAAGATAGCACCCGGCTGCATGCCGCGCTCTTGCTCGATGGAAGCCATAGCTTTTTTGACTTCGTCATCACCAATTTCGATGCCATGAATTTTTGCTTCTTGTAGCTGGAGTTTTTCGTTGATGAGCGCACGAAGCACTTGTGGTTTAACGCGGCTGATAACATCTGGCGTTTCGGCTAAGTTGGTGGTGGCGACAACAAAACGAAGGCGCTTATCCACATCATATTGCGAGATGGCAGCGTCATTTACCACGGCGGCAATGGCTGACCCACTCTGCTTGGCAGCGGCAGGAGCGCTTAATGCCAGACAGAAATTCAAAACTAAAATAGAGCAGCGTATTTTCATATTAATTCAAATTTTTCAGCGATAGTTTCACAAGGACGTTTGTCGATGGCTTAATGTCGCGGTCACGCGTGAATTCTTTACCTACCACAGTGCTAATGCTGATGCATTCATTTTTGAAGGTAGCGCCACCATAGGCAGAGTTTGTTTGGTCCAGCTGCAAATCTTTACTGCCATAGCCCAAAAGCGACCATTCATCGGTTATATCCAGTGTTGCCGCGCCGCTTACCTCTTTCTTGCTGGCTAGCACGGGGTCTTTGTTCAAAGAAAGATACGAGACAGAAACAGCTACGGGTTTATAGGCCACTCCCGCATTAAGTTCGTTCCGCTTTGTGGCTAGAGTCTCTTTGTCGAGGCGCGTGCGATAGGCAAGCATGACGGGGCCAGAAGTGATGCCAATCTTGCCAACGTAATCAGAGAAATGATCATCCGGGTTGTTGGAAAAGGGGAAGGTTGGATCGTTATTGATGTGATAATTCTGACCGACCAGCATGTCGATATATTTATCCTGCATAATTTGTGCCTGCCCGCGAAGGCCATAGCTTGCGCGCGGCCCACTTTCCACCCGGTCATAGCCGGCAAAACGGTTTGGGCTAAACAGATTGCTGTCGGTGAATTCTGGGACAAGACTGTCTTCATTGGGGATTTTTTCGGGATTGCCACCGCTTGGGCTGACCGCAAGGTTGACCACAGGTTCGATCATGAGGTTGCCATATTTTCCGTTGTTGATGAAGGGATACCGCCAAAGCACATCAGCCTGCGGCACCACGCGCCCTGTTGTTCCGTCAAACGTGTTACCGTTGCTGAGCGATACTTGATCCACACGATAAATGTCGCTGCGCACTTGCGTATTAAATTCTATCATTTGACCGCCCTCGGTGATGTAGGGCAGCTTCCAGCCAACCGTGCTCGACAAGCGGCGGCTGTCGGCGCCATTTTGGCGATGGAGGATCATGGCATTGCTATCGACTGAAAAACGGGAATCATATTTTCCCGCGTCGCTCTGGTAGTTAAAATCAGCCAGCGGGAACGCAAAAGGAATACGCTTGCCTTTATCAGCGGCGGTCAATCCTTGGAATGACACCGCCTGCACCGAGGCAAAATTGCGTGAGTTGTTTTTGATGAAGTCAGTTTTCTCAGCATAAGCGCGTGAGTTCAGCAATGTGCTATCGTTATAACGATAACGACGCAGATAGGTATCGTCGCTGGTACGGTGAACGTCAAAGCCCCATTTAGTTGCGTCTGTTGGCCTAAATTCACCTTTAGCATCTAGATGGCCACGCAGGTCATTCCCTTTGGTCAGCGCGCCCGCATCATCGCGCGCTTGTGGATTGGTGATGCTGCCATTGAATTTCATATTACCAGTATTGAACATCTGGCGATATTCGCCTTCGAGTACCGGTTTTTCATTTCCTACATAAACAGGCGTGATGGTGACATCTTTATCAGGTGCAATCGAATAATAGGCTGGGAGTTTAAATACCGTTCCAAGATTGCTGGTGTGTTCATATTCAGGCTTTAGCAAGCCGCTTTTATTAGCGGCGCCAGGCAATTGGTGAGAGAAATAAGGAGTGTATAAAACAGGCAAACCAAACAATTCAAAAAACGCATTGTCATAGGTCACTTTTTCTTTGGTTTTATTCATGGTGGCGTTCTCGGCGCTAATTTGCCAGATGGGGGCACTGGCATCGCCTGGTTTTTGGCAGTTGAGTTTGCATGGAGAATAGGTGGCCTTGACCATCTCTGTTACGTTCTCATCGCGGCGGGTGGCCGAGGCGGAAGTCAGCAGCGAATCGTCAATCAAGCGGGTTTTAAATTGCTTCACTACGCCGGCCTGCAGCTCATTCTTAAGCTCGATGTCATCGGCAAAATAGACGTTGCCGGAAGGCTCGAGTACGCTGATATTGCCGTGGGCTGTCACTGTGCCGAGTTTGCGATCATAGATAACCTGATCGGCGAGCAATATAGTATCTTTCTGGTTGACCTCGACATTGCCTGTAGCAACCACCACCTCATTATTTTGCTCATAGTCGATGGTATCGGCGGAGAGCATCACCGGTTCGTCATTGGAGACGGGTTGCTTGATATCTATCTTCGTGCGCGGCAGAACGTTCTCTTGAACAAATTCAATATCTGCGCGCGCGGTCGAAGCCATGCTCAACAAAACAGCAGACAGCGCAAGCGAGCTTCGTAAGGCGCTTGCGTGTGAGAATGCTGCCGGTTTCACGTCATGACCTTTTGGGGATTAGTGAAGTTTTCTCCAGATATTGCGCTTGGCAATATAAGCAAAAGCGGTGAACACGAAGAGGAACAGCATAACCTTAAGGCCTGTCTGTTTACGAGCTTCCATTTCGGGCTCGGCCGCCCATTGAAGGAAGTTGACCACGTCCTTAGCCATTTGCTCGGTGGTGGCTTTGGTGCCATCGCTATATTCGACCTGACCATCAGACAGCGGTGCAGGCATCGCAAGGACGCCGCCAGCAAAATAAGGGTTGTAGTGCTGGCCTGCCGCAAGATGCGCATCGGCTGGCGCTGCTTCGTAACCAGTCAGCAGCGAGAAGAGATAGTTTGCACCATCAGGGCGAGCCTTGATGATGAGGCTCAAATCCGGTGGAACAGCACCATTTTGCACTGCTTTTGCCGCATTATCATTGGCGTAGGGCGATGGGAAATAATCAGAAGCAACGCCAGCGCGTTCAAACATATCGCCATCATCATTAGGGCCATCTTTTATCTGATAGGTTGCGGCGAGCGCCTTAACTTCAGCTTCTGAAAAGCCGATTTCGGTCAGGTTGCGGAAGGCAACGCGTTTGAGACCGTGGCACGCCGCGCAAACCTCTTTATAGACCTGCAACCCACGCTGTGCGGATTGTTTATCAACGCGACCAAAAACACCATCAAATGCCCATTGCACTTGCTTGGGTGCTTTTTGTCCGCTGGAAGAAGCGACAGCGCCAGCAGCCAGAGAGAGAGTCACCAACGAAACTGCGATAAAGAGAGAAGATTTTTTCATGCGCGTCATTCCTAGTGGTGAGATTTGTCGTGATTGTGATCATGGCCACAGCATTTATCCAAAACTGATTTGCTGATGCTCTCAGGCAGTGGCAGCGTTTTCTCACGCGGGCCGCTGATGTAATAGAGAAGAGCAAAATGCGCAAAATAGTAGAGGGTAGCGATTTGGCCAACAATGAGATAGGTGCCTTCAGCTGGCTTTCCGCCGATGTAACCCAGAACAATGGTATCGAGTAGGAATACCCAGAACAGTTTTTTAAAGGCAGGGCGGAAGGTTGCCGAACGTACTTTTGAGCGATCAATCCATGGAAGGGCAAACAAAATGCCGATGGCGGCAAACATAGCGAGCACGCCGCCGAGCTTGTCTGGAACCGAGCGCAAAATAGCGTAGAACGGCAAGAAGTACCATTCAGGAACGATATGCGCAGGCGTCACCATCGAGTTGGCTGGGATGTAGTTGTCGGGATGGCCAAGCGAGTTTGGCGAGAAGAACACGAACCATGCGAAGATGATAAAGAATATGCCAAAGCCGAAGAAATCCTTCACCGTGTAGTAAGGGTGGAAAGGAATAGTATCTTGCGGCGTCTTCACATCGATACCCAGCGGGTTGTTCGAGCCATGCTGATGTAGCGCCCAGATGTGGAGAACAACCACGCCCACAATCACAAAAGGCAGAACAAAATGCAGCGAATAGAAACGGTTGAGGGTTGGGTTGTCCACCGAGAAACCACCCCAGAGCAAATGCACGATGGATTCGCCCACGCCCGGAATGGCGGAGAACAAGTTGGTGATAACGGTTGCGCCCCAGAAGCTCATTTGACCCCATGGCAGAACATAGCCCATGAATGCGGTCGCCATCATCAGCAGCAAAATAACAAGGCCGAACCACCAGAGCAATTCGCGCGGGCCTTTGTAGGAGCCGAAATAGAGGCCACGGAAAATATGGATATAGACGACGGTAAAGAACATCGACGCGCCCACGGCGTGCATATAGCGCAGCAGCCAGCCGCCGTTGACGTTGCGCATGATGCTTTCCACGCTGTCGAACGCCATGTTCACATGCGCCGTATAGTGCATGGACAGGAACAAGCCGGTCAAAATTTGAATGATAAGGCAGATGCCCGCGATGGAGCCAAAATTCCACCAGTAGTTCAGGTTGCGCGGCGCAGGATAGCTACTGCCGAGGCTGTTATCGATGAAGGAAAAAACCGGCAGACGATATTCGATCCAGCCTTTGATTCCGGGTTGTTGTTCTTTAGGTGCGTGAGCCATAGTTTTTAGCCAATCTTAATGCGGTTATCGCTGAGGAAGGTATATTGCGGAACAGTGAGGTTCTTGGGCGCTGGGCCTTTGCGGATGCGGCCTGCAGTGTCATAGTGCGAGCCATGGCAGGGGCAGAACCAGCCACCGGCTTCCTTGCCACCATATTCACCGGCGCCAGAGAGTGGGATGCAGCCCAGATGCGTGCATACACCAACCATCACCAGCCATTGCTCTTTGCCTTTTTGAACGCGCTGGTCGTCAGTTTCAGGGTCGCGCAGTTCGGAAACATTTACCGCGCGCGCTTCATCGATATTTTCTTTGGTGCGGTGGCGGATGAACACGGGAACGCCGCGCCATTTGACTTTCACGGTTTGGCCGGGCTGGATGGGAGCGAGGTCCACCTCGATGGACGACAACGCGAGGACGTCGGCCGCAGGGTTCATGCTGTTGATGAACGGCCACGCCACCGAGCACGCGCCCACACCGGCGAGTGCGCCAGCGGTCAGCACCATGAAGTCGCGGCGGGTGGTCTCACCGCCGCAGGAAGAATGGGAATCACACTTATCTTTGCTCATATACAATACTCAAAAAAATAAAAGACGATGAGCTTCTATAACAAACTGGAGAGAAGTTTCAACCCCATAATTTCGTAGGATATTTTGCGCCTGACGCGTAATTCTATTTTTATTTGCTCCCTTGCGCTGGTGCAGCGCAAAGTGTATGTTGCGCTCCAAAAAAAATAAAAAACGCAAGCTGCAGGACGTGCCTAACCATTTTTCCGAAGGGAAGCCATGTCGAGTCTCCATATCAAGACCATCATCCAAACGATTCAGGATGAAGTGCAGCAATTTGCACGCACCAACGAAACCATCGCCAAACACACTAACCTGCTTGCGCTGAACGCTACCATCGAGGCTGCGCGCGCAGGCGAATTTGGCAAAGGCTTTGCCGTGGTGGCGAGCGAGGTCAAAAACCTTGCCTCGCAAGCGGCGAACAACTCCAAAGAACTGCGCACCACGGTGCTGGCGCGCATCACCCAGCAGACCGAGCAGCTTAGCAGCCAGTTTGAAGATACGCATTATTCGCGCTTGTCGGAAATGGCACAATCCTTGGTGCAGCTTATCGTGCGTAATTTATATGAGCGCACCGCCGACGTGCGCTGGTGGGCAACCGATGATGCGTTTTATAAATGCCTTGAGGACATCACAGAAGAGAATTGCGCCTACGCCACCAAGCGCCTTTCCATCATCAACCGTTTTTATTCGGTGTATGCGGATTTGTTGTTGGTCGATACGAATGGAAAAGTGGTCGCCACTTCACAACCTGATTTATATAGACAAGCCGTGGGCGCGAACGTGGCGGGGCAGCATTGGTTCTCGGCGGCCATGGCCACCCACAGCGGCGACCAATATATCGTCGATGATATTTATAACTGCCCGATGCACAACAATCGCGGCGTGGCGGTCTATTCCGCTGCTGTGCGCCGCGGCGGCGAAATTCACGGCGAAGTGCTCGGCGTGCTCGGCGTTTTCTTCGACTGGCAGGAACAGGCGCGCGGCATCGTCTGCGACGAGCCAAACCTGACGCCGGTGGAATGGCAGAAGTCACGCGTTCTGCTGCTCGACAACCGCTCGCGCATCATCGCCGCATCCGATGGCGTTGGGCTGCTCACGCATTTCAGGCTGGACAATGCGGGCAAAACCAAGTGCTATTATTTTGATGAATCGGGCAACACCATCGCCTATGCTAAAACCATCGGTTATCAGGAATATGACGGCCTTGGCTGGTGGGGTGTGATTGTTCAGCAACCTGCGCTGGAGTGATTTTATCAAAGATCACTGTTTGGTTTTAGCCTTTTCCATGGGTGTGTGCGCGCAGGAGAGCACGGTCACATCATAGACCGGATGTTCGAGTGCGGAAAGGCCAGGGCTGGAGGAGAACATCCAGCCGATGAACAGCGATTTTGCCTCTTCATCCGTTTTAAGTTCGCGCACTTCCAGCAGCGCGGCGTTTTCAGGGCGGTCTTCTGGCGCCGCCTGCCAGCAGCGGTGAGCAATGATTTCCAGCGTTCCGAACGCGGCGGGTTTGCCCACTAGCGCGTTGAATTTCAGCGTGCTGCCGGTGACCTTGTTCAGCCCCTGCAATATCACGGTGTTATATTCTTGTTTGGGTTTTTCATCGGCGGCAGTGGGCGCGGGCGTTGGGGCCTGCTTATCTATTTTTTTTGGCTGCGGGGTTGCGAGTTCGACTTCTTCGCCGCCACCTTCATCTGGTGGCATGGCATCTTGCGCTAATGTGGGAAACGCCAGTGCGATTGCAGCAAAAAGAATGAGGAATGAGCGCATAATACTTATTGCGCGGGGGCTGCAGCTTCTGCTTTTTCGTCTTTCTTTTTATCGACGCCGCCGCCGCTGAACATGAACTTGCCGATCATTTCTTCCAAGTTCACGCCAGACTGGGTGAAGTCAATTCTTCCGCCATCGGCGAGCATTTTATCGTCGCTGCCGGGGGTGACAGAAATATATTTTTCGCCAAGAAGGCCAGAGCTGGAAATGGCGGCCGAGGAATCTTTTGGCAGTTTCGTTGCTTTGCGAATCTGCATGGAAACGATAGCTTCGTAGGTCTGCGGGTCAAGCTGCATGTCGGAGATAACGCCCACTTTGATGCCGCCCACGCGCACGTCGCTGCCAAGCGATACGCCGGTGGCGTTGCTGAAATTGCCACGCACGATGTAGCCGTCTTCCACGCGCACGTTGCTGCCCTGATAGGCAAAAATGAGGAAAGCACCCGCGACGACAAGCACCACAGCGCCCATCAATGTTTCAATAATGTTCTTTTGCATGCCACACCTTTTTGCTAACGTAGATAAGTGATAATGTTTCAATAGCAAAAAACGAATCATTTCCAAAGTAAAATCGTAGAAAGAGACTTTATGCCCGCATGGCTTCGCTTGCTCCGCCCCAAACAGTGGATAAAAAACGGCTTTATCTTTGCGCCGCTTTTCTTCGCGCATCAGTTTACCAACCTGCATGGCTGGGAGATGACGCTGGCGGCCACGCTTGCATTTATTTTCGTTTCCAGCGTGGTCTATGTGGCCAATGATTTGAAGGATGTTGAAGAAGACAAGCTGCACCCCGTTAAATGCAATCGCCCACTTGCGGCGGGAACGGTGAGTGAAAATGCAGCGATATGGCTGCTGATTGGTTGCGTTGGCGCGGCCAGCGGCGTGCTCTCCTTTTTGCCGTTTGGCTGTCAGGTCATCGCGGCAATCTATATCTGGGTGAATCTGGTCTATACGCATTGGCTCAAACACATGGCCATTGTTGATGTGTTTTTCATCGCCATTTGCTATGTGCTGCGCGTGTTAATGGGCTGCGCTGCGCTGGCGGTCACCGTGTCACCGTGGATTATCCTCACCACGTTCCTGCTGGCGCTGTTCCTTGGTTTTGGCAAGCGCTACAACGAGGTGAACATTCCGGAATATGTGCGCATCAAAGAAAATCTGCAGCATTACAGCCGTGAATTTTTGGATAAGTTGGTGATGATTTGCGCAGGTTCGGCGCTGATGACCTACGCCATTTACACCACCGAAATTGCCCGCCAAATTGGCAAGGTGGAGATGGTGTATACGGTGATTTTTGTGGCCTTTGGCCTGTTTCGCTATATGCAGACGATCTACGTCTATAATAAAGGCGGCGAACCGGAAGTGGCTATTTTCACGGACAAGGTGATGATTGCGAACTTGGTGCTCTGGCTTGGCACCACGCTGTGGATCATGTTTTAGAGTGTGGGTATGAAGAGTAGAAAATGGTCAACGTTACTGGCAATGTTGGCCATAGTATGTGGTGGCATTTTTTATTCTCAGCTTGGGCCAAAAATAGAAAAAACCGTCAACAAAGATAGCGAGCTGCTTCAAAAAAATTTGCAGGAAAGTCTGGAATATTTGCGAATTGACGAAAAAGGCGCACATTTGAAAATGCTGCCTAATCGCATGCGCCTTTTCAGAGATACAGGGGATTCTACCCGCCTAGAACGGCTGGACGACTACACGCTTCAAAGCGGTGAAAGCATCAGAACACTCGACCATCATAGTATGCTACGCCTTACCGTTAAATCTATAAGCAGCAGTGCCATGGTTTTTGAATATACGGATACATTTGACCATCGCTCATTCGGAAAAGATTTGATTACGATGGATATGGGGGAATTTACGTTGCGTCCTTTTGAGAGGGGCGCAAAAGATTAATCCTTGCTATACTCGCCTTCGTTCAGCCAACTGCGGTGGTTTTGTGGCTTGGCAAAATAATAGCCCTGCATTTGGTCCACGCCCATTTCCATCAGGATTTTGGCGACCTCACCGGTTTCAACGAATTCGGCGACGGTTTGCAGGCCAAAACCTTGGGTGAAATCGAGCAGGGTTTTGACGAAGAAGCGGTTGTCAGAATTATGCGCGAGGTCTTTGATGAACGCGCCGTCGATTTTCACGCTATCCACTGACAGCGCCTGCAATTGGCGGAACGACGTGTAGCCCGAACCAAAATCATCCAGCGATACAGAGCAGCCGAGCGATTGCAAGGATGCGACGAAAAACGCCGTGCGGCGCAGATCCCGCTGGGTTGCGGTTTCAGTGATTTCAATGGTCAGGCGCGAGGCCACCTCGGGATCATTTTTCAATTCTTGCGTAATGTGGTCGAGCCAGACGGGGTCTTCTGTCGTCAGGTTCGACACATTCATCGCTAGATGCACGTCTTGCGAGCGGCGCAGTTCCACCAGCACCATGTCGAGCACCATCGTATCGATGAGATCCATTAGCCCCATGCGCTCGGCTACTGGAATGAGCGCGCCCGCCGAGCTTATTTTGCCAGATGCAGTAATGATGCGCAGCAGCGCTTCATAATGCGCCACACCACCCGTTTTGGTGTCAATCACCGGCTGATAGGCGAGGCGCAGATTTTTTTCCTGATAGGCACGGAAAAAATAATTGGCAAGGCCCATCTGCTGGCGGCACTGCTCCACTTCGAGCTTCGTGGTCTCATAGGTTTTGTGGTGCGAGGCCTGTGAGCTGTTGATGGAGATGTAGGCTTTGTCGAGTGCGTCCTGCGCGCTGGTGGTCTCCAGCGGAAAATTCACGCTGCCTGTCGCACCGATGACATAGAGCGATGTGGTGGCAAAACTATCGCGGCCAAAATTCTGGAAAATAGCATGGATACGCTGCGCAGCAATATTCGTGTCTTCAGGATAGCGGTTAATGAGGATAATGGCGATCTGGTCGCGCTGCAGACGTTCGACGATGTCGCCCTCATTTAGCACTTGTTTTATCATGCCCATCAAATCATGCACCACCACTTCTGACGTGTCGTGCCCATAGGCGTTGATGATCATCGACAAATTGGTGATGGACACCAACAACAGCGAGCCGGCTGTGTGTTCAGTGATGGCCGTCTGTATGGCGTTATCAAGCGTTTCGATGAATTCAGGCGGATAAAAATTGCAGCCCGGATAGGCCAGCGGAGCTTTTCCTACCGATACTTGCAGTTTGGGTGAGGTATCAGACAACACAACGCCACCGCCGCGGTGTGCGGAGCCAGATGATGAGCTTCCTTGGCCTTCTTGAAATAGCATTCGAGACAAATCCTGATTGTTTCTCACCTCAGTGTGGCACTAATACGGTAAAATTTAGTTAAAATTTTAGGTATTTTTTACATTTTCTGGCCAAAATAGGCGATTATTTGCCTATTTTCCCCTGTTTCGTCACAAAATCCACAATGATGGGCACGACATTTTCGCGGAATTTGCGGCCATTGAAGATACCGTAATGCCCAACTTTAGGCTCGATATGGTGCTTGCGCATATTCGCCGGCAGGTTTTTGCACAGGCGCTGCGCCGCTTCGGTCTGGCCGACGCCGGAAATATCGTCCAGCTCACCTTCAAGCGTCAACAGCGCGGTTTTGGTGATGGTTTCAGGCTTGACCTTTTTGCCCTTATAGACAAATTCGCCGCGTGGCAGTAGATGTTCTTGGAACACAGCGTGGATGGACTCTAAATAAAACTCTGCCGGAAGATCGGCCACCGACAGATATTCATCATAGAATTTGCGATGCGCTGCCGCGCTTTCGCCGTCGCCCTGCACCAGATGTTTATACAGGTCTTTGTGCGCATCGATATGGCGGTCGAGGTTGAGCTGCATGAAGCCTGAAAGCTGCAAGAAACCAGGGTACACGCTGCGCATGAAACCAGGATAATTAAATGGAACGCGGGTGATAACATTTTTCTCAAACCATTCCATCGGCTTGGTTTCTGCGAGTTGATTTACTTTCGTCGGGTTGATGCGCGTGTCGATCGGTCCGCCGATCAGCGTCATTGAGCGCGGCGCCATCGGGTCTTTGGCCTCGTTCATCACGCTGGCGGCAATCATCACCGGAACAGACGGTTGGCACACTGCCATCAAATTCACATCCGGCCCGAGCTTGCGGATAAAATCAATGGTGTAAGAAATATAGTCTTCAAGGTGGAACGCGCCGTGCGCCATGGACACTTCGCGCGCGTCCAGCCAGTCAGTGATATAGACATCCAAATGTGGCAAAAGCGCTTCCACCGTGCCGCGCAGCAGCGTGGCGTGGTGACCGCTCATCGGCGCGACGAGCAATAGTTTTGGCTGTTTCGGCTTGCCATATTTTTCAAAATGCAGCAGGCGGCAGAAAGGTTTTTCTTCGATGATATTTTCATACACCGTCACATGTTTATGGTTCATGATGGTGTGGTCGATGCCAAATTCCGGTTTGCCATAGCGGGCGGTGACGCGCTCAACCACTTCGGCGGCGGCGGCGATGTGGCGGCCAAAACCAGTGTAAGATAGCGGGTTGAACGGGCTGCGGCTAAACGCGCTGCTGGCGCTGGCCAGCATGTTCAGCGGAGCAATCACCGCATATTGCATCTCATGCAAATTATAGAGGTGGCTGTTTTCAGTCTTGAGCATGTCATCATCCCTTTTTTACGCATTAAGCCTAGCTCTACCTTTGGCTTCAAATCTGCTTGCGATGGAGCCTCCTCGGAAAATGTCATGTACTTGATGTACACTCATTTCCCTCGGTATCCATCGCTTCGCGCTTTTTTGCCAAAGCGAGTTATGCAAGAATGCTACTTTTTAATGCGCCTTCGCTTGATGAGGCGCAATGACCATCATATCCACATCGCAATGAATAAAGCGTTAATGGGCTGCAAATCCACGTTTGGCTAAAAAATACAAGGAGAAACAGTGGGTTTGGTTGATTTGAAAAAGGGGGCTTTGGCTCCCCTTTTTTATTGTGCTTCGGGGAGAAGATAAGGCATTGCGCTACCTGCGCATCGCCAATAGCTTCGGGCTATTCTTCTGCGGGTTGCAGGCTTTTGGCGGGAAGGGAAAGCAGGGTGATGCTTTCGCGCTGATAGTAACATAAAAGGGCTTTTTCAAGCTGCGGCCAGGAAAGCCCAGCCTCGCCGTCAAATTGTTCGTTGGCGATGGCAAACACAGATTTTGCCTCGATGTCGCTAAGTTTGGGGTATTGGTTCTGTTCGCAGATAAAATGGATGTCGTCGACATGCCATAAATTGCCAACATAATAACCAAATGAAGAAAGCAGCTCCGTTGCGGCCTCAATGATTTTATTGGATTTTTTCATAAATTGCGTGACCTTACTGTCTTAGGGGCTAGGGGTTGAACTCATGCAGATCATTCCTGTCCGCCTCTATGTTAATACATGTTAATTCCTAATTATTAGTTAATAAAAGTAAATAAAATGAATAAATGCGAATTTTTTTTCGCCGCCCCGTTGTCTTTTTATTTTTGCCACCTATATCTCACTCATCACCCGCTTAAATGGCTCTTTCATCTCGCCACTGTAAAAGTGACTTTGCGAGCCCGGAAGCGCCTTAATTTTTAAACTTGAGGAGAAAATTATGAGTAAAGTTATCGGTATCGATTTGGGCACCACCAACTCCTGCGTTTCCATCATGGAAGGCAGCACAGTCAAAGTTATTTATAGCCAGGAAGGCCGCAACATCGTGCCGTCCATCGTGGCATTTTCTGAAAACGGCGAGCGCTTGGTCGGCGATGGCGCAAAACGCCAAGCGGTCACCAACCCTGAGAACACGTTGTTTGCCATTAAGCGCCTCATTGGCCGCACCTTCACCGACCCGATGGTGAAAAAAGATATGGGGCTTGTGCCTTACAAAATCGTCAAAGGCGACAATGGCGATGCGTGGGTGGAAGCGCATGGCGATAAATATTCGCCGAGCCAAGTTTCCGCGTTCATCCTCACCAAAATGAAAGAAGTGGCAGAGGCCTATCTCTCTGAAAAAGTGACGCAAGCGGTCATCACCGTTCCTGCGTATTTCAACGACGCGCAGCGCCAAGCCACCAAAGACGCTGGCCGCATTGCGGGCCTTGAAGTGCTGCGTATCATCAACGAGCCGACCGCTGCTGCGCTGGCGTATGGCCTTGATAAAGAAAAGAAAAAAGCCAGCACCGTTGCCGTGTATGACTTGGGCGGCGGCACGTTCGACGTGTCCATTCTCGAAATTGACGACGGCGTATTTGAAGTGAAATCCACCAACGGTGACACGTTCCTCGGCGGTGAAGATTTCGACATGCGCATCATCGACTTCCTCGCGGACGAATTCAAAAAAGAATCTGGCATCGACCTGCGCGGCGACAAGCTCGCTCTGCAACGCCTGAAAGAAGCGGCAGAAAAAGCGAAAATTGAACTTTCCAGCTCGCTGCAGACCGATGTGAACCTGCCGTTCATTACGGCGGATGCGTCTGGCCCCAAACATTTGAACATCAAACTTTCGCGCGCGAAACTTGAGCAGATTGTGGCTGACCTCATCGAAAAAACCATCGTGCCTTGCAAAAACGCACTGAAGGACGCTGGCCTTTCCGCAAAAGACATCGACGAAGTGATTCTGGTGGGCGGTATGACCCGTATGCCAAAAGTTATCGAAGCGGTGAAAGAATTCTTCGGCAAAGAACCACACAAGGGTGTGAACCCTGACGAAGTGGTGGCTATGGGCGCGGCGATTCAAGGCGCGGTTCTCAAAGGCGACGTCAAAGACGTTCTGTTGCTTGACGTGACCCCGCTGTCGCTCGGTATCGAAACTCTCGGCGGCGTGTTCACTCGTCTCATCGACCGCAACACCACGATTCCGACGAAAAAATCGCAAGTGTTCTCCACGGCGGATGACAACCAATCGGCGGTGACCATCCGCGTGTTCCAAGGTGAGCGTGAAATGGCGGCCGACAATAAACCACTTGGCCAGTTCGACCTCGTGGGCATTGCCCCTGCACCACGCGGTATGCCGCAAATCGAAGTGACGTTTGACATCGACGCCAACGGCATCGTGAACGTGTCGGCTAAAGACAAAGCCACCGGCAAAGAACAGCAGATTCGCATTCAGGCATCGGGTGGTCTGTCGGACGCTGACATCGAGAAAATGGTGAAAGAAGCTGAAGCTAATGCAGAGGCGGACAAAAAGCGCCGCGCACTTGTGGAAGCGAAAAACCACGCGGAAGGCCTCGCGCATTCGGCTGAGAAAAACCTGAAAGACCACGGGGACAAAATCCCTGCGGCAGATAAGGAAGCGATTGAAAAAGACATCGCTGCGGTGCGCGAAGTGCTCGCTGGCGACGATGTTGAGGCGATTGAAAAAGCGACCCAAGCGCTGACCGAATCGACGATGAAAATCGGTGAAACCATCTACAAAGCTGAGCAGGAAAAGTCTGCAGCTAGCGGCGAAGGCGCGCAAGCCGAAGCTCCACAAGGCGGCGCAGATGACAATATTGTTGACGCCTCTTTTGAAGAAGTGGATGATAAAAAGAAGCATGGATAGAATCGGTTCTTCCTAGGGGGTATGTTATGTCTATTGATCCTACGCGGTTTGATTTCAGCCATTTAAGCGTGGCAGAGCGAATCGATTTGGTGGATTTGTTGTGGGATAGTATTGCGCATGATGCTAGTCCTGAAAATTTTCCGCTGACGGCGCTGCAAAAGCAGGAATTAGATAGTCGCCTTCGCGCCTATGATGCGGGAGAGATGCAGGGTAGTTCGTGGGAAGATGTCAAGCAGCGCGTTTGGAAAGACCAAGATTAAATGGTTCTTCTGACGCTGTTACCTCCCGCGGAAGCAGATTTGCTGGATGCAAAGCTGTGGTATGAAAAAGCAGATCCTGCGCTATCGGATGATTTCAAGCACCGCGTAGCAGGGGCCTTGTCTAAAATCACAGATAATCCACTGGCATTCCCGCTGATTACCGATCGGCTTCGTCGTGCGCTTATCGGGCGATTTCCATATCACATTCTTTATTTTCTGGAATCAAACCATGTTTATGTCATAGGTGTTTTAAACCAACGTCGCAACCCAACTCACTGGCAAAGCCGCACCCATTAAATTATGTCCAAAGATTATTACCAACTACTCGGCGTTTCACGCGATGCAAGCGAAGACGATCTGAAAAAAGCCTATCGCAAGCTGGCGATGAAGCATCACCCTGACCGCAATCCGGGCGATAAAAAGGCCGAAGAACAATTCAAAGAAATCAGCCACGCCTATGACGTGCTCTCGGATGCGCAAAAACGCGCAGCCTATGACCGCTATGGCCATGATGCCTTCACCGCAGGTGGCAACGCTGGCCCCGGCGCGGGCGGCATGGGCGGTGGTGGTGGCGGGTTCGATTTCTCCGGCAACTTCGCCGATATTTTTGAAGATTTGTTCGGTATGGGCGGCGGTGGCCGCGCAAGGCAAGGTGGCGGTCAGCAACAAAATGCTCGCGGCGCCGACCTGCGCTACAACCTGAATGTTTCGCTCGAAGAAGCGTTCAAAGGCAAACAACAAACCATCAAAGTAACGACCGCTGTGGCGTGTGACTCCTGCAAAGGCTCAGGTGCGGCAAATGGCAGCCAGCCTGTGGTTTGCACCACCTGCAACGGGCAGGGCCGCGTGCGCGCTAGCCAAGGTTTCTTCACCGTCGAGCGCACCTGCACCACCTGCGGTGGCACCGGCAAAATGATAAAAGACCCGTGCAAACCTTGTGCAGGCAGTGGCCGCACCCGCAAAGAAAAAACGCTCGCGGTGAACATCCCCGCAGGCGTGGAAGAAGGCACCCGCATCCGCCTCTCTGGCGAGGGTGAGGTGGGCATGCGCGGCGGCGCAGCGGGCGATCTGTATATTTTCATCGGTATTAGCGAACATAAAATCTTTAAGCGCGACGGGGCGAACATTCACTGCGCAGTACCCATCCCCATGACCACGGCTAGCCTCGGTGGCTCTATCGAAGTTCCCACCGTTGATGGCGGGCGCGTGAAAGTAACGATTCCCGAAGGTACGCAAAACGGCCACCAGTTCCGCCTGCGCGGCAAGGGCATGACGATTTTGCGCTCTTCTAGCCGTGGCGATATGTATCTGCACACGCAGGTGGAAACGCCGACGCACCTGAATAAAAAGCAAAAAGCAATCTTGCAGGACTTTGAAAAAGCCAGCAGCGGCACCAGCCCAGAATCCGAAAACTTCTTCGCCAAGGTCAAAGAATTCTTTAAAGAGTAGCGTCTAATCAACAGCCCCGCCGCGAGCGGCGGGGAATAAAACCCTAAGTGAGATTTAATTGCTATTTTTCGGCAGCTTATGGATTTTCTACCTGTCTTTTGCGGTGGACAATTCTTGTTTCTGTAAAAAAACTGCGAAAAATCCTATTTTCCGCTTGCGCTCCCCTAAAAGCTCCTCTATAAATCCGCCTCCCTTGTAGTGAAGGGAAATGTTTTTGGGAGTTCGTGCGCCTTGATTTATAAGGCAGTTGCGGGCGATAACACCACATTGAAAGAGTAAAAAATGGCTAAAAAAGTTGTTGGCTATATCAAGCTGGAGATCCCAGCCGGTAAAGCAAATCCGTCGCCACCAGTGGGTCCAGCCCTCGGTCAGCGCGGTCTGAACATCATGGAATTCTGCAAAGCGTTCAACGCGGCAACCCAGAAAGCGGAGCCCGGCGCTCCTATCCCTGTGGTTATTACCGCCTATCAAGATCGCACGTTCACCTTTATCACGCGCCTGTCGCCCGTGTCCTTCTACCTGAAAAAAGCAGCCAAAATTGCTAAAGGCTCGCAAACCCCAGGTAAGGGTACGACCGCAGGCAAGGTGACGATGACGCAGATTCGCGAAATCGCGCAAGCAAAAATGAAAGACCTCAACGCTCACGATGTTGAAGCAGCGGCGCGCATGGTGCGTGGCTCTGCTCAGTCGATGGGTCTTGAAGTAGTGGAGGCATAAGATGCCACGTATCGCAAAAAAGAGAAAAGAACTGCTGGCTAAAACCGACCTGACCAAGCGTTATGCGCTCGCCGATGCCATCAAAGTTGTCAAAGCGAATGCTACCGCCAAATTCGATGAGACCATCGATGTGGTGATGAGCCTTGGTGTTGACGTAAAACAATCCGACCAAGCTGTTCGCGGCATGGTTTCCATGCCAAACGGCACCGGCAAATCGGTTCGCGTTCTGGTGTTTGCTCGCGGCGACAAGGCTGCAGCGGCTCTGGCTGCTGGCGCTGATTTCGCCGGCGCAGAAGACCTCGCGGATAAAGTGGCTGCTGGCTTTACCGATTTCGACCGTTGTATCGCTTCCCCTGATATGATGGCTCTCGTTGGTAAGCTTGGTAAGGTGCTTGGCCCTAAAGGTCTGATGCCAAATCCGAAGCTCGGCACGGTGACCCCGAACGTGGCAGACGCTGTAAAAGCCGCTAAATCCGGTCAGGTTGAATTCCGTATCGACAAAGCGGGCATCATCCATGCAGGCGTTGCAAAAGCAAGCTTCGGCGAAGAAGCTATCGCCCAGAACGTCAAAGCTCTGGTTGATGCGGTTGCTAAAGCAAAGCCATCGGGTTCAAAAGGTACATACATTAAGAAGATCGGTATCTCTTCGAGCATGGGTCTTGGACTCAAGCTTGATCTGTCCGATGTTCTTGCAGCGTAAGGAATCACACATATGCCAATGACTCGCGCTCAAAAACAATCTTCCATCGAAAGCGTCAACGCGACTCTCAAAGCTGCGGAAATCGCTCTCGTGGTACATAACAACGGCCTGACCGTTTCCCAGATGTCTGCACTTCGCGCTGATTTGCGCGCAGTCGGCGCTGAATTTAAAATTTCCAAGAACCGCCTGTCCAAGCTCGCTGCTAAAGACACCAAGTTCGAAGGAATTTCGGATCTGTTCACCGGCCCTACGGCTCTTGCTACCTCTGCTGACCCTGTTTCTGTCTCTAAGAGCTTGGTGGATTTCGCCAAGACCAATGACAAGCTGGTCATCATCGGTGGTGCGTTCGGTTCCCAGAAGCTCGCAGCAAAAGATGTTGAGACTCTGGCGAAACTGCCGTCGCTGAACGAACTGCGTGCCAAAATCGTTGGTATGCTTCAGACTCCTGCCACCCGCATTGCGTGTGTGTTGCAGGCTCCGGGAAGTCAGGTTGCCCGTGTCATTTCTGCTCATGCTACGAAAGGCTAAATGGCGTCCCGTACCGAACTAATTTTTGTTTAATATACTTGTTTCACTGTTGTTTTATTTAGGAGTTTTACCATGTCTGCTAACCTTGCAAAAATCGTTGATGAATTGTCGGCTCTCTCCGTTCTCGAAGCGGCTGAACTTTCCAAAATGCTCGAAGAAAAATGGGGCGTTTCTGCTGCTGCACCTGTTGCTGCTGCGGCTGCTGCACCTGCTGCTGGCGGCGCTGCTGCTGAAGCACAAACCGAATTCAACGTTATCCTGGCTTCTGCTCCAGCTGACAAGAAAATCGGCGTAATCAAAGTGGTTCGCGAAATCACCGGCCTCGGTCTGAAAGAAGCGAAAGACCTCGTTGAAGCTGCTCCAAAGCCAGTTAAAGAAGGCGTAAGCAAAGACGAAGCTGAGAAGATCAAAAAAGCTCTCGCTGAAGCGGGCGCAACTGTTGAAGTTAAATAAGCAGTTCTGCTACTAACAAAATGTGGAGTGCCCCCTTTGCGGGGCACTCCCTTTTGCCGTTATAAGATATTTCAAGACTTTGTGTTTAAAAGCTAGCTAGATAAGGGATTTTCATGGTGCAGGCTCTTTCGTCCCGTCTGTCGTTTACCGCGCGCAAGCGTATTCGCAAAAGTTTCGGTCGTATCGAAACCATCACATCGATGCCAAACCTCATTGAGGTGCAGAAGAACTCCTACGACCAGTTCCTGCAGATCAACATTCCTGCTGAAAAACGCACCAACACCGGTTTGCAAGCCGTGTTTAAGTCCGTTTTCCCGATCAAGGATTTTGCTGAAACCTCGACGCTCGAATTCGTGCGCTTCAACTTTGACCAACCTAAATACGATGTGGATGAATGCCGCAGCCGTGGCATCAACTTCTCCGCGCCGCTGCGCGTGACTCTTCGCCTCATCGTGTGGATCGTCGATGAAGACACCGGCGCCCGCGAAATCAAAGACATCAAAGAACAAGACGTCTACATGGGCGACATTCCCCTGATGACCGATAACGGCACCTTCATCATCAACGGCACCGAGCGCGTTATCGTTTCGCAAATGCATCGCAGCCCTGGCGTGTTCTTCGATCACGACAAAGGCAAAACCCACTCCTCTGGCAAGTTCCTCTACTCTGCCCGCATCATTCCTTATCGTGGCTCTTGGCTCGATTTCGAATTCGACGCGAAAGATCTCGTTGGCGCACGTATCGACCGTCGCCGCAAAGTGCCAGTTTCAACCCTGCTTCGCGCACTGGGCATGGAAAACGAAGAGATCCTCAACACCTTCTACAACAAAACCCCGTATAAAAAGCAGAAAAAAGGCTGGGCTGCGAAGTTCAACCCTGAACAGTTCAAAGGCATCAAACTCGCCGCTGACCTGATCGATGCAAAAACCGGCAAAGTTGTTGCGGAAGCTGGCAAAAAAATCAACCTGCGTTCGGCAAAGAAATTCGCTGAAGATGGTCTGAAAGAATATCTGGTTTCGGATGAACAATTCATCGGTAAATTCATCGCTGAAGATCTGGTCAATGACCAAACCGGCGAAATCTACATCGAAGCTGGCGAAGAAATCACCCAAGCGGCGATTGCAACGCTGGAAGAAGCAGGCGTGAACATGGTTCCTGTGCTCGACATCGACTATGTCAACGTGGGCGCTTATATCCGCCACACGCTGCTTGCTGATAAGAACACCAGCCGTGAAGAAGCTCTCATCGACATCTATCGCGTGATGCGCCCAGGCGAACCTACGACGGTGGAAGCAGCTGACGCGCTGTTTACCTCGCTGTTCTTCGAAGCAGAGCGCTATGACCTGTCGGCTGTTGGCCGCGTGAAGATGAATGCTCGCCTCGGTCTTGATGTGTCGGAAGATACCGGCATCCTGACCAAGCAAGACATCATCAACGTGGTGAAATTGCTCGTTGGCCTCAAAGACGGCATCGGCGAAATCGACGATATCGATCATTTGGGCAACCGTCGCGTTCGCTCGGTGGGCGAATTGATGGAAAACCAATTCCGTATCGGCCTGCTGCGCATGGAGCGCTCGATTGTTGAGCGTATGTCGTCCGTAGATATCGACACCGTTATGCCGCATGATCTCGTGAACGCTAAGCCGGTGGCTGCAGCGATTCGTGAATTCTTCGGCTCCTCGCAGCTGTCGCAATTTATGGATCAAACCAACCCGCTGTCAGAAATCACCCACAAGCGCCGCCTTTCGGCCCTTGGACCTGGTGGTCTGACCCGTGAGCGTGCTGGCTTTGAAGTGCGCGACGTGCATCCAACCCATTATGGCCGTATCTGCCCGATTGAAACGCCGGAAGGTCCGAACATCGGTCTCATCAACTCGATGGCGACCTATGCGCGCGTCAACAAATATGGCTTCATCGAATCGCCCTACCGCAAAGTGGTGAACCAACGCGTGACCAACGAAGTGGTTTATCTGTCGGCGATTGAAGAAGGCAAATACACCATCGCGCAGGCTAACTCGCCAATCGACGAAAAAGGCAAACTGGCTGATGAACTCATCTCTTGCCGTCGCAATGGTGATTTCGTTCTGTCGCTGCCTGACGCCATCGAGTATATCGACGTTGCGCCTAAACAGCTCGTGTCGGTTGCTGCTGCTCTCATTCCGTTCCTCGAAAACGACGATGCGAACCGCGCGCTCATGGGCTCGAACATGCAACGTCAAGCTGTGCCACTCCTGCGTTCTGAGGCTCCACTCGTGGGCACCGGTATGGAAGAAATCGTAGCAAAAGACTCTGGCGTAACCACCGTTGCTCGCCGCGCCGGTATCGTCGACCAAGTAGATGCAACCCGCATCGTGGTTCGTTCGACCGAAGCTGGCGTTGACGGCTCCCCAGGCGTTGACATCTACAACCTCATCAAGTTCACCCGTTCAAACCAAAACACCTGCCTCAACCAACGTCCGCTCATTAAAGTGGGTGACGTGGTGCAAGCTGGCGACGTGATCGCTGACGGCCCATCTACCGACCTCGGTGAATTGGCTCTTGGCCGCAACGTGCTCGTGGCGTTCATGCCATGGAACGGCTACAA
>RFOF01000120.1 GCA_009926845.1 Alphaproteobacteria bacterium | reverse complement strand
CGGACATCGGTGAATGTTTTACTAGCACCTATACGGATGGTGATGGCTGCCTTCAATGCGAGCCGAATTGTGATTCTGGACAATGCCTAACGCTTAGTAATCACAGTTGCGTCAGCACTTGTATTGGCGGACAAAGTTGTAATGGTGGCAATTGTGGCTGTAATTTGAGTTGCTCTGGTGGCCAAAGCCCCAATGATGACTGCACATCGTGCGTATGCCCTGAAGGGCAAAACCTTTTTACGTGTGGCGCTGACTATGCGTGTAGGAACACAGATTGCCCAGAGGGTCAGTACTTTGATTCAATGAGCTGTGGTTGTGTCTCACCTCCAACGGACACCCCGTCGGAAACGCCAACGGAAACGCCAACGCCTACTCCGACAGGAGAGGCGGCTTGTGATGATGGCGCAAAATATCTGACAGAAGGGAAATGTTTTATTAAAAGCAGTGGTCGCTGAAGCCTCTTGATGCCTCCCCATACATAAAAAGGCGGGAAGTTTCCTCCCCGCCTAATTATTCCCCGCCTTGAGCGGGGATCTAGGGCTACGCTCTCAATCCCATGCGAGTAAGAAGAAAGCATTCTTCATTTTCTCTGCGATAAACGTTGTGGCTCTGGATCCCCGCGCGAGGCGGGGATGACAGAATCAAGAACAACCACTGGTGGTGCCGCAGGTATCACACTTCATGCAGGTGCCGTTGCGCACGAGCGTGAAGTTGCCGCACTCGGAGCAAGAGTCCCCTTCATAGCCTTTGGCGCGCGCTTCGCGGATCTTTTCGCGAACTTTTTCTCCCTTTTCGCTGCTCTGCACCGACACGCCGACTTTGACCGTCACGCCTTCTTGCTCGGTTTGCAAGAATGCGCGGGTTTCAACCACTTGCTCATTGTCGGCAGCGAGCGCCAAATTGCCTGATGACATCGCGCCGCTGCTAATCGGCTTGGTGTTGTTGACTACATATAGCTGGCCGCGCACAAAGCCGTTGCTGGTCACTTTGTTGAACAGCTGTGGCAGCTCTGGCTGGTCGCTTGGGCGGGTGGAGTCGCCTTCGCCGCGGCCAATGGTGTCGGAGCGCAGATCGCCCATTTCCACATGCGCAAGGTCGTTGCGGCCGAGATAGGAAATCGCCAATTCGCGGAAGATATAGTCGAGGATCGAGGTCGACATTTTGATCGCCTCGTTGCCCTCGACCAAACCCGACGGTTCAAAACGCGTGAAGGTGAACGCATCGACGAATTCTTCCAGCGGAACGCCATATTGCAGGCCGATGGAAACGGCAATCGCGAAGTTGTTCATCAAGCTGCGGAACGCGGCGCCTTCTTTGTGCATATCGACAAAGATCTCACCGAGCTTGCCATCTTCATATTCACCCGTACGCAGATACACTTTGTGGCCAGCGACCGATGCTTTTTGCGTGTAGCCCTTACGGCGCTCAGGCAGTTTGAGGCGTTCGGATTCGCGCACGATGCGCTCAACGATGCGCTCAGCGATGATTTGTGGTTGACGGCGCGCGGTATCGACAACGTCATTGTCATCTGCAATTTCCTCAAGCGTTTCCATGATGGCCGAGTTCAGCGGCTGGCTGAGCTTGCTGCCATCGCGATAGAGCGCGTTGGCTTTCAGGCACAGTTTCCACGACAGGAGGTATGCTTCTTTGCATTCTTCCACCGTCGCGCTGCCCGGCATGTTGATGGTTTTGGAGATTGCGCCCGAGATGTAGGATTGCACGGCGGCCATCATGTGGATGTGGCTTTGGGCAGACAGGAAGCGCTTGCCTTTTTTGCCGCATGGGTTCGCGCAATCAAACACCGGAAGATGGATGTCTTTCAAATGTGGCGCGCCTTCAACCGTCATCGTTCCGCAGCAATATTCATTCGCGGCTTCGATGTCAGCTTTGGAGAAACCAAGCGCAGCAAGCATATCAAAGGAAAAATCATTTAATTGTGCATCGCTAAGCCCGAGGTTTTTTTTGCAGAACTCTTCACCGAGCGACCATTTGTTGAACGCGAATTTGATTTCAAAAGCAGCAGCGAGTGACTTCTCAATTTTTGCCAGTGCTTCATCATCAAAACCTTTTGCACGCAGAGCCGCATGGTTCACACCCGGTGCGTCTTTGAGCGTTCCACGACCGACCGCATAGGCATCGATTTCCGCAATTTGTTTGTCGGTGTAGCCAAGGGTTTTGAGCGCCTCTGGCACTTGCTGGTTGATGATTTTGAAATAGCCGCCGCCAGCGAGTTTTTTGAACTTCACAATAGCAAAGTCTGGCTCGATGCCGGTGGTATCGCAATCCATGACGAGGCCAATGGTGCCGGTCGGCGCGATGCAGGTGGCCTGCGCGTTGCGGAAGCCATATTTTTCGCCGAGCATGATAGCATCATCCCACGCTTTTTTAGCGGCTTTCACCAGCGCTTTATCATCCACATGTGCGATATCGAGCGGCACAGGGTTGATGGTCAGCTCTTCATAGCCAGTGGCTTCACCAAGGGCGGCACGGCGATGGTTTCTCATCACGCGCATCATGTGTTTTTTATTTGCCGCATAGCCGTCGAATGCGCCAAGTTCTTTGGCCATTTCAGCGGACGTCGCGTAGGAAACACCGGTCATGATAGCAGAAATTGCCCCTGCAATCGCGCGGCCTTCGTCGCTGTCATAAGCGTGGCCGGTCGCCATCAAGAGGCCGCCGATATTGGCAAAGCCAAGGCCGAGCGTGCGATATTCGTAGGAGAGTTTGGCAATTTCCTTGGAGGGGAACTGCGCCATCGCCACCGAAATTTCAAGCACCACGGTCCATAGGCGCGACGCATGTTCGAAGGCTTTGATGTCAAAGCTGCCGCCTTCGCGTTTGAATTTCAGCAGGTTGATGGAGGCCAAATTGCACGCCGTGTCGTCGAGGAACATATATTCCGAGCAAGGGTTTGACGCGCGGATACGGCCAGATTCAGGGCAGGTGTGCCACTCGTTGATGGTGGTGTCATATTGCAGGCCTGGGTCAGCGCATGCCCACGCAGCATAGGAAATTTGATCCCAGAGGTCGGTTGCGCGAACGGTTTTGGCAATGCCACCACCTTTGCGGTTCAGCAGGTGCCAGTCTTTGTCGCTCGCTACCGCTTCCAAGAATTCGTTGGTCACGCGGATGGAGTTGTTGGAATTCTGGCCGGAAACGGTCAGATACGCTTCGGAATCCCAATCCGTGTCATATTCAGGGAATTCCATGTGGGTGAAGCCTTGGCCAGCAAATTGCAACACGCGCTGTATATAGTTGTCAGGCACGAGGGCTTTGCGCGCATCTTTCATCGCCGCTTTCAATGCTGCGTTCTTGGTGGGGTCGAGACGGCCTTCGCCTTCGCCCGCGTTGCACGCATCCATGATAGCCGAGAGATGTTTTTTGCAATGTTTAGAACCAGTGACGAGCGCTGCTACTTTTTGTTCTTCGATGACTTTCCAGTTGATGAATTCTTCCGCATCTGGGTGGTCGATGTCCAGTACGCACATCTTAGCCGCGCGGCGCGTGGTGCCACCAGATTTGATAGCGCCCGCAGCGCGATCACCGATTTTCAGGAACGACATCAGGCCAGAGGATTTGCCGCCGCCGGAGAGCTTTTCGCCCGAGCCACGCAGGTCAGAGAAGTTAGAGCCAGTGCCCGAACCATATTTGAACAGGCGAGCTTCGCGCTCCCACAGATTCATGATGCCACCTTCGTTCACCAAGTCATCATTGACGCTCTGGATGAAGCATGCATGCGGTTGTGGGCGCTCATACGAGCTTTTGGATTTGGTGAGTTTTTTGGTGTCGCCATCGACATAATAATGGCCTTGGCTTGGGCCATCGATGCCGTAAGCCCAATGCAGGCCAGTGTTGAACCATTGTGGCGAGTTCGGCGCGGCCATCTGGCAAGCGAGCATGTGGCGCATTTCATCATAGAACGCTTTGGCGTCTTCTTCCTTGTCGAAATAGCCGCCCTTCCAACCCCAATAGGTCCACGCGCCAGCGAGGCGGTCGAACACTTGGGTGGAGGAATTTTCGCCGACATAGCGCTCTTTTTCAGGCAATTTCGCCAGCGCCGCTTCATCGGCTTCACTGCGCCAGAGCCAGCTTGGCACCTGTGCCTCTTCAACTTTTTTGAGCGCAGCAGGAAGCCCTGCTTTGCGGAAATATTTCTGCGCCAAAACGTCAGACGCCACCTGTGACCACGCTTCCGGAACCGCCACGCCACTAAGCGCGAACACCGCCGACCCATCCGGGTTTTTCATCGTCACATCGACGTTTTTAAACGCGATGGCTTCGTAGACGCTTTGGGTGGCTTTGGTGAAGTGGCGTTCTATGCGCATAGTTGAATCCCTTTTTTGCCTGTTATTTTTGCGATTATTTTTTTTAGCCCTCAGATTTTGCGGCGACGACTCCCCGCTTAATGCAATGATATTTTTTGCATTCAATGGGTTATTGTTTGGCGATGTCTTGAGCGTCCAAAAATCTAACATTACAATTTTGTAATGACAAGTGAGAATATGCAAAAAAACACTACATTTTGTGGTTGACACAAGAAACTTCCACAATATCCTGTGGATATGAGCATGTTTTTGCCCCTGTGAATTCTGTGGATAAATCGAAAAAATCCATAAAAAACCAATCGGTTCTGAATTTGCATTTGTGGATAAGGCGGGGCAAAACCCTCTTTTCGCCAGCTGGGGTAAATCGACTCGTTTTCTATATGTAGTGGGTCGGGGTGATTGTTAGGGGATGATTGTCATAAAATTGTCATTTGAGGCCAAACTAATAGCCGTATAGAATAGATGCAAAGAAAATGGGGATGGAATGCACAAACGCGCCCAACTAATTTTTGATTCAAAAGCAGCTCTAGAAAGCGTTTTCAATCGTGATTGGAATTTGCTTATCCGGCCAAGAGAAAATGGCTCAATCGACGTAAAGGTTTCCAGCGCTGAAGAAGCAAGCACAAAATGTCAAGAGGTGCATGATAACCTGTTGCAATATTATGTAAGAAAATTCGCTGAAGAGGCTGCACGAAGCGAGATTGTTAAAATTCTTAAGTCCATAAGAAAAATTGGCTATAGTGATACATACGCCGGTACAGCCACATATCATCACGAGGTGGAGGGGATAGAAGATGTTGCCCGTTTTCTCGGCAAGATGCATACAGCTGACGACCCGAAGCATAACTGCAAACTTATCAAAAAAGTTCGTATTTGTTGGCGCGGGGACATTCCCACTGAGAGGCTCGACGACATTTTAAAACA
>RFOF01000119.1 GCA_009926845.1 Alphaproteobacteria bacterium | reverse complement strand
AGATGGAAGCGCTCACTGGCGGCAAGGTGGATCTGACCGATCTGGTCACCGCCGTTTCCAGCGCCGAGCTGACGCTGAACACTGTCGTTGCCGTGCGCGACAAGGTCATCAATGCGTATCAAGAAATCATCCGCATGCCGATTTAGTCTAGTCATCCCCGCCTTCGCGCGGGGATCTAGAGCCGCAACCAATTTCTAGGCTCTTGACGCTATTCCTTAAAAAGAATATATTCTATATATGGAATGGCGTGTTTTGTTAGATGAAAATTTTGAAGCATGGCTTGGAGAGCAAAAACCCTCTCTTCAAAACGAAATTCTTGCACATGCTCAATTGCTCGCGGCTTATGGCCCAATGCTCGGTAGGCCGCGGGTGGATTCGATTAAAGGCTCTAAGTTTCCCAATATGAAGGAGCTTCGTATTCAGTGGAAAGGTGAGCCGTGGAGGATATTATTTGCGTTCGATACGAAACGCCGGAGTGTTTTGCTGGTCGGCGGAAACAAACAAGGCGACAAGCGGTGGTACGATAAAAATATCCCGATTGCAGATACAAGATTTGCACAGCATCTAAAAGAAATGGAGAAAGAAAATGGCAAAAAACATCAATGAATATATCAAAAAACTCCCTAAAAAACGTCGCGAGAAAATTGCGGCGCGTGCGCAGGAGCTGATAGCAGAAGAATCGACGTTGCAGGAACTCCGCAAAACGTTGAACTGTTCGCAAAGCAAATTGGCGAAGAAGCTCAGGGTGAATCAAGCGGCGGTTTCCAAAATTGAACGTCGTCCTGACATGCATGTTAGCACACTCCGCTCTTTTATTGAGGCGATGGGCGGAAGTTTGGAGATTTTAGCACAATTTCCCGGCAGTCCACCTGTTCGGATCAGCCAGTTCGAGGGGGGGGACTAAGTCCACAATAAATTCGTTGGCAATCGGCTTTGCCCGTCTTATAGTCTTCGCATGGAAGCACCTGAAGTTATAGAAGTCATTCGCGATGGGATTTATGTTCTCATCATAATCGCCGCGCCGTCGATGATCGTGGCGCTGGTGGTTGGTCTTGCCATTGCGCTGTTGCAAGCGCTCACGCAGATTCAGGAAGCCACGCTCACCTTCGTTCCCAAGGTGCTGGCGATGCTCATAACGCTGGTCATCGCGCTGCCGTTTATGATTCAAACCCTCACCGATTTTGCCATGAAGCTACAGGACAAAATTGTGCATATTGAATAGTCGTTGGTCATTAGTCATTAGTCTTTAGTAGGAAGGCAATCGACACTATTTTTACTAATGATTCATGACTAAGGACTAACGACTCACATGCTCGAACAATTCCTCGTCTCCCAACTTTTTGCTTTCCTGCTGGTGTTCTGCCGGCTTGGTTCGGCGCTTATGTTGCTGCCTGGTTTTGGCGAGACATACATCCCCACGCGGGTGCGGCTTTTGCTTGCGGTGTTGTTCAGTATGCTGCTCGCACCAGTGCTCACCAATTTACCCGCTGCACCCAGTGATATGTTCTCACTAGTGTCGCTCATTTCCGCTGAGATTTTGACGGGGTTTTTCATCGGTGGCATTAGCCGTATTATGATTGCGGCCATCCACATGGCGGGCATGATCATAGCCTATCAGTCCAGCTTGGCCTCCGCGCTGACGCAAGACGTAACCCAAGCGCAGGCGCAGGGAACGTCGCTGGGTAACTTGCTCGGTTTTACGGCGCTGGTGCTTCTTTTTGCCACCGACTTGCATCATTTGATGCTGCGCGGCCTCGCCGATAGCTACACCTTATTTTTGCCTGGAAAGTTTCCCAATGTGGCCGAGTTTTCTAACCATGCGGTGCAGTCGATGTCTGCCGCATTTCGCATGGCGATGCAGATGTCCGCGCCGCACCTCATCATCGGCCTCATCATTTATCTTGCGGCGGGTATCATCGCCAAGCTGATGCCTAACATTCAGATATTCTTCATTATGATGTCACCGCAGCTGCTCATTAGTTTTATCATACTGATGCTATCTTTTTCAGCTATTATGCTATGGTATATGGAATATTTCAAAACCACGCTCAGTGGCTTTTTAGCACCATAAGGGAGGGATAACCGGATAACCAGATAACCAGATAACCAAGATAAAAATGTGAGGTTAAGGCTAGAAAAACTGGATTTTTCTAGATTGTTTTTCTCTTTTATTAGCTTTTTGGTCATCCGGTCATCCAGTCATCTGGTCATCAATAAAATGGCTGAAGGCGAACAAGACGACGAACAAAAAACAGAAGACCCTACACAGAAGCGCCTCGATGATGCGGTGCAAAAGGGTAATATTCCCAACTCGAAAGAGGTGGGCAGCTTTTTTATGGTGCTCGCATTGGCAATCACGGTGGCGTGGTTTGCGCCGATGATGCTGCGCAGCGCGGGCGCGCTTCTTTCTCCGTTTATCAGTGATGCCGATTCAATGCCAACTGACCCCAAAGGGCTTGGTGATTTGCTCCGTCATGTGGTTTTCGGCGGAATGGCGATTATCGCGGGGCCACTGGTAGCGGCCATTGTGGCAGCGCTGGCGGGAGGAATGCTGCAAAATGGATTGGTTATCAGCGGTGAATCGATTGTTCCCAAACTCAGCAAAATTTCGCCGATGGCGGGTTTCGGGCGCATATTTTCAATGCGCTCGCTCGTCGAGTTTTTTAAAAATATTCTTAAAATTTCTATCGTAGGGTATGTGGCATTTGTCGTTGTGTATCCTGATTTGCCACAGCTGAATAAACTGCCGGATATGACCACTGAGGCCATGCTTGCATTGTTGTTGATTATGGCCAAACATCTTGTCATTGGCGTGGCCATTGCAATGTTTTTTATCGCTATTTTCGACGTAGTTTATCAGCGCCTGAAATACATCAAGTCACTGCGTATGACCAAGCAGGAAATCAAAGACGAATATAAGCAATCCGAGGGGGACCCGATGATTAAGGGCCGCCTGCGCCGTCTGCGTATGGAGCGCGCAAAGAACCGCATGATGGCAGAAGTGCCGACGGCGGATGTGGTCATCACCAATCCGACCCACTTTGCTGTTGCGCTCACCTATGATACAGGAAAAATGCAAGCCCCGCTGGTGGTGGCCAAGGGGCAGGATTTGATTGCGCTCAAAATCCGTGAGATAGCAGAAGCCAACAAAGTACCTATCGTTGAAAACCCGCCGCTGGCTCGCGCACTGTTCAGCTCTGCCGAACTGAATGAGGAAATCCCTCAGGTTCACTACGAGGCGGTGGCCAAGGTCATCTCCTATGTCTATCAACTCAAAGGAAAAAAATTCAATAAATAGGCAGCTTTATTTAAAAACCTGTTGAAAAGTTACGATATTTTTCTACACTGCCTGAAATTCAAAAAGCAGGTTTTTAATGCTACTTTCAAAAATGCCATCGGAAGGGGAACTTCGTTCCGCGACAGCGCCTGACTTTATTTCTCGCCGTCGTATTCCCGGCGCGTTCATGTTTGCCAGCATTTTCTTTGCAACACTGATTGTAGTGGCGCTTCTGGTGTTTGTGATAAAAAATTTGCTATTGCTTGTTTTTCTTATAACGGTGATTATCGGTGTGGCGGCGTGGTATGCCACTTTCACGCTTCAGCGTCAGCAGGATTTGCTGCTTGCGACTGAATTTCAAAATGCATTGTTTAGCTCTGCTATTGGCATCAGCCATAAGTTTTGCCTCATTATCAAACAAGACGGTGTCATCACCTATCTTGACCGCCCTTTTCAAGATATGTTTCCCGCTTTTATGCAGCAACCACAGCGCACGCTTGATGCTTTGTTGGATCAGGCCAAAGTAGCGCGCGAAGAGCGCGAGGAAATTCTGACCGCGGTGGAATCGGGTGGCTTTAGCCGTATCATCTGCGTGATGCGCACCTCAGGTGATGGTTATTACAAGCTAGTGCTTTCAGTAGAGCCTATCGTGCGTCCACATGGGTTTATCTTGTTGCGTGGCCGCGAGTTTGTTGAGAACCGCAGCTCGGATAATGCGCCCGGAGTGTTTCAGAAATTTGACCAACTCAATCGATCGTTCATTTCGCTGTTTTCGCAAGTGGTCAGCACGATGAATATGGGGGTGATGATGACAGGCCCCGCCGGGAACATTCTCTATGCAAATACGGTTATAGAGCGCTGGCTAGGCTTTGCTGATGGTGAAATTGTCTCTTGCGGGTTTAACCTCTCGAATATCATTCAGCTTGATCGCGACGCAAAGGATTATGTTGAGCTGATGGATCGTGAAGTGCCCGTGCAGATGCAAATGAAACATGGTGGGATTGTGCGCATGTTTTTAAGTCAGCGTGTTATACATGATGACCAGAATAAACTTCTCGGTTGTGTTGCATTATTGCATGCGCTGTCGAGCACTACTATCACTCCTAATTCTGTAAGTTCGGATGCCTAATGTCACACACTAAAAACACCATCGACATCAGCCTTGATTACTTCATTGAGCATTCACCGATTGCCATCGCTATGCTCGACAGCAGCGGTGCTATTATCGGCGGAAATCACGCATTTCACACGCTGACGCAGGGAGCGCTTTCTGAGCGCTTGCCACTGCCGTTTCTGGACATTGTATCTCCCACTAAAAAAACAGAAACCGAAGCGCAACTGCGCACCGCCCTCGAAGGCAAAATCTCTCCCGAGCCATACGCCTTTGAATTGGTGCTGCCAGGGAATGTTGAGTTGATTGTATCCGCTTATTGCAGCGCGGCCTCAGCCCAAGATAGTGCGCATCATCTGGTGATACATCTGATTGATATCACCGAGCAAAAAAACCTTGAGCTGCGCTTTTCGCATTCACAAAAAATGCAAGCCGTTGGCCAACTTGCGGGCGGTGTCGCGCATGACTTCAACAACCTGCTGACGGCGATGATAGGCTTTTGCGATTTGCTGCTTATGCGCCATCCGGCGGGCGATCAGTCGTTCGCCGACATCATGCAGATTAAACAAAACGCCAACCGCGCGGCGAACCTCGTGCGTCAGCTTTTGGCCTTCTCGCGTCGTCAAACACTGCAACCCAAAGTGCTGGATTTGACTGACGTTCTGGCCGAGCTTTCCAATTTGATTCGCCGTCTGATTGGCGAAAATATCGAGCTTAAAGTCGTCCATGGCCGCGATATTGCGCATGTGCGAGCCGACCAAGGCCAGCTTGAGCAAGTGCTCATCAACTTGGCGGTCAACGCTCGCGACGCAATGACCAAGGGCGGTGCACTCACCATCCGCACCAGCGCGGTTTCCATCAGCAAAACAAAACCACTTTCGCGCGATCTCA
>RFOF01000118.1 GCA_009926845.1 Alphaproteobacteria bacterium | reverse complement strand
TTCGCATATGTTCGCGCATGATAACGCGCCAGCCGAGCAATATCCCCGCCACATAGGCCAGCGAATACCAGCGGATGGCCAGCGTGATGCCCAGATAAGGAATGGGGCCGATTGAAAGCGCAACGGGGTCGATATTGGGGAAGGGGAGCATATGATTCAGGTGTCAGGTGTCAGAATGTAGGTGACAGAGAAAATGACAGCTATTCTGTCACCTGTCACCTGAAACCTGACACCTAATATTCGTCCCAGCCTTTTTTCTCAAGCGGCGGAGTTACTGCCGGTGCTTGTACCCCAACTGTTGCAGGAGTGGTGGACGCTGCAGGGGTTTTTTGGTCAATGATAGGATAGAGGCGGCCAACTTCCAACCTTACTTCATCGGTGGGCTCGCCTGTGCCCGCCGCTATAACTTCACCAAAGTCTGAGGGAGAAAAAGGCAAACTATTGCGCAGGCAGTGCTGCAATCGGTCAATATTGGGAAAGGAAACTTTTACATAGCTGTAAATAAGGGTGCCGAACGAGTTTTTACCGCGCAGCAATATGATGCCATAATCGTCCTTGAAGAACTGGCTGAAATCAGGTTTTGCACCCTGGCTCTGGTTGCTCCACTGCGTCATGCAAGCCAGTCTATGCTATTTTTAGGTGTTTTACAAGGAGATGCTGAGTTAAGTAGGAGAACTCCAGTCATTCTGTCGGGGAGCACCACTGCCGCGAACTGTGCTAGCACCGTCAACTGTAGTCGCAGGGGCGCTCTGAAGCGGACTGCCATATTTGGCAATGAAGTTCGGAGTTCCACCCAAGCAATCCGCTGAATGAGCTACCTGAAAATGGTACACGTTGCCAGTCATATATTCCTCGTTGGAGTCTTGTGTTCTTATAGGTTCATATTATCGAAAATGAGCATCCCTATCAAACGCAATCGACAAAACGGGCTTTGATTTCACACAGCTGTAACACAACTGTCATGGAACTGTCATAATTGGATGACGGATGACAGAGGGCGGATGACGAGGAAATAGATGGTGAGAGCTGATTTCCGGCGGAAAATAGATAAATAAAATATATCTAAAATTTTAGACAAATGATTCTTAAATTCCCCTCTCCCTTGAGGGGAGAGGACATATTTTTTTAGTGAGCAAAGCGAGGTTAGAAAATATTGGTGAGGGTGAATATTTTTCGAACGCTTCATCACCCCCACCCGCTCACGATGTTCGCGTCCTCCCCCCTCAAGGGGGAGGGGTTATCATCCGACGCGCGTTCCGCCCACTGTCATGTTGTCGATCAGCAGTGTGGGTTGGCCAACGCCGACAGGCACGCTTTGCCCAGCTTTTCCGCATGTTCCAACGCCATCATCGAGGCACATGTCGTTGCCGATGGCGCGCACTTTGGTGAGGCAATCAGGGCCGTTGCCAATGAGTGTTGCACCTTTGACAGGCGCAGAAATCCTGCCATTTTCGATGAGATACGCCTCCGATGCAGAGAACACAAACTTGCCAGAAGTGATGTCTACTTGCCCGCCGCCCATATGCGCGATGTATAATCCGTTCTTCACGGAAGCTAGGATATCTGCGGGGCTGGCGTCGCCCCCTAGCATATAAGTGTTGGTCATGCGCGGCATGGGTTGGTGCGCAAAGCTTTCGCGGCGGCCATTTCCCGTGGCTTTCATGCCCATCAGCCGCGCGTTCATTCTATCTTGTATATAGCCGGTCAGGATGCCGTCTTCGATGAGCACGTTGCGTGAGCTTGGTGTTCCCTCATCGTCAATTGAGATAGAGCCGCGGCGGTCTGGCAGCGTTCCGTCATCGACAACGGTCACGCCTTTGGCTGCCACTTGTTTGCCGAGCAATCCTGAAAATGCCGATGTTCCTTTGCGGTTGAAATCGCCTTCTAGGCCGTGGCCAATCGCCTCATGCAACAACACGCCGCACCAGCCGGGGCCCATGACGACCGGCATTTGCCCCGCTGGGGCGGGGATGGATTCGAGGTTGACGAGGGCTTGGCGCAGCGCTTCATCCGCCATTTTCTGCCAGTTGGTCTCGGCAATATATTGCCCATAGCCTACGCGGCCACCCGCGCCGCTGCTGCCGGTTTCCATGCGCCCGTCTTTTTCCACGATGACGCTGATGTTCAGGCGCACGAGTGGGCGGATGTCGCCTGTGTACGCGCCGTCCGCGCGAAGGATGTTCACCGCCTGCCATTGGCCGGAGAGGGAGGCCGACACTTGTTTCACCAGCGGGTTTTTCGTGCGCAGATACGCGTCGATGGTTTGCAGCAAGGTGATTTTAGTTTCAAACGCCACTTCGCGCAGCGGGTTGATGTCGGTATATAAATGTGTGTTGGTGCCAAAGCGCGGGGCGTGTAGCGCAGTGGTTCCGCTTTGCCCGTGGCTTACGGCGCGAACGGTAGAAACGGCGCGTTTGATGGCATCTTCGGAAAGCTCGGACGCATGCGCATAGGCCGTGGTTTCCCCCAGCACACTGCGAAGGCCAAAGCCCTGCGAGGTATTGAAGCTCGAGGATTTGAGCACGCGATCGTCAAAGCTCAAACTTTCCGACTGGTGATATTCCAAAAAGAGTTCGCCGTCGTCCATCCCTGCTAGACTATCGGCGACGATGCGCTGCACGCGCGGCTTGTCCATTGCCGTGCGCGCAAAAAAAATTTCATCGAGGGTGGGGGAGTTGGTCATTCTCTCTATTATATATATGCGATTGTTTGTCACCATACAAAAAACATTGCACTTACCACAAGGACAGATTACAAAATCATCCATCTTTGTTTAGTCACTGTAATTCTTCGAGTAATCTGCATGAAAAAATCTTTTATTCCTTCTGTTCTTCTCAAAGCGGCTTTTGCTTGGCTTGCGGGCGTCTCCGCTGCCGTTGCTGCTCCTGCTCCTGCCTATGAAGGCATGGCCAAACCTTGGCAGCTTGGATTTCAAGAAGCGGCTACGCCCGTGATGGAGCGTTTGGTTGGCATGCATGATATTTTGCTCGTCATCATTACTGCCATCACGATTTTTGTTCTTATCGCACTTATCTATATATGTGTGCGCTTCTCCAAAAAGAATAATCCAGTTGCCAGCAAAACCACCCACAATGCAAAACTGGAAGTTATCTGGACGGTCATCCCAATCTTGATTCTGGTTGGGATTGCTATCCCATCGCTGCGCCTACATTATTATATGCAGAATGTGCAAGAGCCAGAACTGACCGTAAAGGTCACCGGCTATCAATGGTATTGGGGTTATGAATATCCTGACAATGGCGGCATCAGTTTTGAAAGCCGCATCATCGAAGATAAAGATTTGAAACCTGGCGATATCCGTTTGCTCTCGGTGGATAATCGCCTCGTGGTACCTGTTGACACCACGGTTCGCGTTCTCCTCACCGGCGCAGATGTGATCCACGCCTTTGCCGTGCCTGCCTTTGGCATCAAAAAAGATGCAATGCCTGGCCGCCTCAATGAAACATGGTTCAAAGCTACTAAAACTGGAACGTTCTATGGCCAATGCTCTGAGCTTTGCGGCGTCAAACACGGATTTATGCCCATCGTGGTTGATGTCGTTAGCAAAGAAGACTTCGCCAAATGGACCAAAAAACAGCAGACCGCTTCTAAATAATTTTACGTTACTTACAGGATAAAACTATGGCACACGACGCACACGATCATCATGCAACCCCGACCGGTTGGAAGCGCTGGGTATTTTCCACCAACCATAAAGACATCGGTGTGATGTATCTAATATTCGCGGTTATCGCGGGTATTATAGGTACGGTTTTTTCCGTTATGCTGCGTATGGAATTGGCAGCACCTGGCGATCAATTCTTCGGTGGCAACTATCAATATTACAACGTGATTCTCACCGCGCATGCGTTCGTCATGGTGTTCTTCCTCGTGATGCCCGGCCTCATCGGTGGCTTCGGCAACTACTTCGTGCCTATCATGATCGGCGCACCTGATATGGCGTTCCCGCGCATGAACAACATTTCCTTCTGGCTGCTGCCTCCGGCGCTTTTGATGCTCATCGGCTCTTCTTTCATTGATGAAGGCGTGGGCACCGGCTGGACGGTGTACCCCCCGCTTTCAATGATTGCATCGCATCCGGGTATGTCGGTGGATATGGGTATTTTCTCGCTCCATCTGGCGGGCATCTCCTCGATTCTCGGTGCTATCAATTTCATCGTCACCATTTTCAACATGCGCGCACCTGGCATGACACTCTTTAAAATGCCACTGTTCCCATGGTCGATCCTGGTGACTGTGTTCTTGCTCTTGCTGGCCGTTCCTGTACTTGCAGGCGCTATCACCATGTTGCTCACCGACCGTAACTTCGGCACGCATTTCTTTGACCCTGCTGGCGGCGGCGACCCTGTGCTCTATCAGCATCTGTTCTGGTTCTTCGGTCACCCTGAAGTATACATCCTGATTTTGCCTGCGTTCGGCATCATTTCAGAAGTGGTGTCCACCTTCTCGCGCAAGCCCATCTTCGGCTATGTGGGCATGGTGCTCGCTATGTGCACCATCGGTCTGCTTGGCTTTATCGTGTGGGCGCATCACATGTTCACCGTTGGTCTCTCTGCTGACACTATGGCGTATTACACGGTTGCCACCATGGTCATCGCGGTTCCCACCGGTATTAAAATCTTCTCGTGGATGGGGACAATGTGGGGTGGTTCACTCACCTTTGAAACGCCGATGCTGTTTGCTGTGGGCTTTATTTTCCTCTTTGTTATTGGCGGCGTCACGGGTGTTGTACTCGCTAACGCAGCCGTGGATATCCCGATGCAAGACACCTATTATGTGGTGGCGCATTTCCACTATGTGATGAGCCTTGGTGCGGTGTTTGGTATTTTCGCTGGCTTCTACTATTGGTTTGGCAAAATGTCTGGCCACCAATATCCTGAATGGGCTGGTAAAGTACATTTCTGGATGTTCTTCATCGGCGCAAACCTCACCTTTTTCCCACAACATTTCTTGGGGCTTGCTGGTATGCCACGCCGTATCCCTGACTATCCAGATGTGTATGCAGGTTGGAACTACTGGTCGTCCATCGGCTCCTACATCGGCGCGGCGTCTGCCGTGTGGTTTGTTGCTCTCGCGCTGTATTCAATAAAGCGTGGCAAAGTGTGCCCTGCGAAACAGTGGGAAGGTGGCACGACGCTGGAGTGGACGGTTCCTTCGCCTCCTGCGTTCCACACGTTCGAAAAAACACCTGTTATAAAGTAGATGACTAGATGACGAGATAACCAGATGACCAAGAAAGTTCCTTCATCCGGTCATCCGGTCATCTGGTCATC
>RFOF01000117.1 GCA_009926845.1 Alphaproteobacteria bacterium | reverse complement strand
CTGCCCGCAAGGTGCGCCGGCTGCACCGCGAGCAGGTCTTGGCGGGTTTTGCCGGCGCCACGGCCGACGCATTCACGTTGTTCGAGCGATTCGAAGCCAAGCTGGAGAAGCACCAGGGGCATCTGGTGCGCGCCGCAGTGGAGCTGGCCAAGCTGGAAATGGCGGCGGGGGCGAACGACCTGTTATAAATCTTGCTTTTGCCCGCTGGTTTGACTATACACCTCGGACTTTAATTCCTATAATCAACGTTCATTTTTGTTTTCAACAAGGCGAGGTAAGTGATGACCGCTAAACTGGCTAAAGGCTACGTGCCAACGGAAAAAGAACCCTACATGAATGCAAAGCAGCTCGAATATTTCCGCCAAAAATTGACGACATGGCGCGAAGAGCTCATCGCGGAATCACAGGAAACCATCAACAACCTGAAGGAAGAAAACTGGCGCGAGCCCGACCTTTCCGACCGTGCGTCGCTGGAGACTGAAGCAGGCGTTGAACTGCGCACCCGCAACCGCTATCTCAAACTCATCGGCAAAATTGATTCGGCGCTGCGCCGCATCGAAGATGGATCATATGGCTTCTGCGAAGAAACCGGCGACCCGATCGGCCTGAAGCGCTTAGAGGCTCGCCCCGTAGCAACCATGACCATCGAAGCGCAAGAACGCCACGAAAAAGCCGAAAAACAATATATCGACGAAGAGTGAGCAGCGCTCACTGGCATTCTTAAGAGGGCGCCCCGCTGGGCGCCCTTTTTTTATTTAGGTTTGGCAGCGTTTTTGCGCAGGGGCTTTTTCTGCTTCTGCTGCTGCTTGGCATAGGCGGCGATGATAGCGCCGACCATTTCACCAAAGCGGTCTTTCAGCTCGGCGCAGCGGGTGCGGTTGTGGAGTTCAACGCCCTTACGCTCTGAGTAAATTAACCCCGCTTCACGCAGGATGCGGAAATGCTGCGACAGGGTGGATTTGGCCATCGGTGTTTTGTCGATATTGACAAAATTAGTGCAGTTCTTGGTGCATTCCGCGCCCGCCAGCTCCATAAAGATGCGCACGCGCACAGGGTCAGAGAATGCATATAAAATGCCTTCGACCGTGACGTCTTTGATAGCGGGGTGATGAAGCTGTCTCATGCTTTTACTATATACCCCTTGACAGCTTCGTTCAATAGTTCTATTTTCCTGAACAAATGAATTAATGTACTGTTCAACGATAACCAAAGGAATTTCAATATGACCCTTTCGATGTACCAAGCCTCTGTCCCCACTTTTATTCACGGCCTGCAGAACCTGTCAGCGATTTTGACCAAAGCTGCGGCGTATGCCGAAGCCAAAAAGTTTGAACCTTCCGTTTTGGTGAATAGCCGCCTTTTCCCTGATATGTTCCCGCTTTCTCGCCAAATTCAAATCACCACAGATGTCATCAAAGGCGGCGTTGCTCGCCTTGCTGGCGTCGAAGTGCCAAGCTATGCTGACGATGAAACCACCTTCGAACAGCTGCAGGCGCGCATCGCCAAAACCATCGCCTTTTTGCAAAGCTTTAAAGCTGAGCAGATCGACGGCAGTGAAGAAAAAATCATCGCGCTCAAAGTGGGCGGCAACGAAATGAACTTCAAGGGTCAGCCCTATTTATTGACCTTCGTCATCCCCAATTTCTATTTCCACATCACCACCACCTACGCTATCTTGCGCCATAATGGCCTCGACATCGGCAAGATGGATTTCCTTGGCAAAATTCAATAAAGGAGACGCATATGACCAGCCTGTTTGACACGCTAAAATTAGGTGACCTTGAACTGAAAAACCGCGTTATCATGGCGCCGCTAACGCGTATGCGAAGTGGGCAGCCCGGCAACATTCCACACGCGCTCAACGCTGAATATTATGCGCAGCGCGCCAGCGCCGGACTCATCATTTCTGAGGCTACGCAAATCAGCCAGCAGGGCCAAGGCTATCCCGCAACACCCGGTATCCATTCGCCAGAGCAGGTGGCGGGCTGGAAACTGGTGACCGACGCTGTGCATAAAGCTGGCGGAAAAATCTTCCTGCAGCTGTGGCATGTCGGGCGCATCTCGCACTCCTCGCACCAGCCAAATGGCGGCGTTCCCGTTGCGCCTTCGGCGATCACCCCAAGTGGCATGGTGTTTACAGCGGATTGGAAACAACTGCCGTATGAACCCCCGCGCGCGCTGGAAAACTCGGAGCTGGCAGGCATCGTTGCCGACTACAAAAAAGCCGCACAAAATGCAAAAGATGCAGGCTTTGATGGCGTGGAGGTGCATGGCGCAAACGGTTATCTGCTCGACCAGTTCCTGCAAGATGGCAGCAACCAACGCAGCGATAATTATGGCGGCTCAATTGAAAACCGTGCGCGCCTGCTCCTCGAGGTGACCGACGCGGTGGCCGAAGTCTGGGGCAAGGGGCGCGTTGGCGTTCGCCTGTCACCCTATGGCACCTTCAACGACATGAGTGATGGCGATCCTATTGCCTTGTTCACCTATGTGCTTGAGCAGCTCAGCGCCCGCCAGATTGGCTATGCGCATCTCATCGAGCCACGCTCGACCAGCGCAGGCGGTAATGATGCGGTGCTTGAAGAGGCACCAAGCACGTCGGCGCTTTTCCGCAAAAGTTTCAAAGGTGTGTTCCTCTCTGCCGGTGGCTACACGCGCGAAAACGCGCTCGAAGTGGTGGAAAAAGGCGAGGCGGATGCGGTGGTATTTGGCCGTCTGTTCATCTCCAATCCCGACCTGCCAGAGCGTTTGAAAGCAAACCTGCCGCTGAACCGCTATGACCGCGCAACTTTTTATGGTGGCGCCGAAAAAGGCTATACGGATTATCCGTTTGCGGCGGAAAAAGCAGCGTAAGCGCTATTCTTCTAGCGCCTTGAGCGCTAGCGCATAAAGCTCTTTGCGGGGGCGGCCCGTTTGCTCGGCGAGGATGCTGGCGGCTTCTTTGACGCTGTGGGTGGCCAGTAGTTTTTTCAAGTGCGAGGTGATGTCTTCGTCAGACGTTTGTTCCTGCGTGCCTGCGCCAACGCAAATGACGACTTCACCTTTGGGCTCGCCATTTTTTTCATAATGAGCGATGAGTTCGGCGAGCGTTCCGCGTTTGCTTTCTTCGAACAGTTTGGTGATCTCGCGCACCACGGCTGCTTCGCGGTTGCCCAGCGCTTGCTGCATAACAGAAAGCGTGGCAATCAGCCTGCGCGCGGATTCAAAAAACACCAGCGTGGCAGGTGTGCGGGCGAGCGAAGAAAGCTCCGCCAGCATCGCTTCTTTTTTTGGCGGCAAGAACCCGGCGAACAAAAATTTATCCGTTGGCAACGCAGATAAGCAGAGCGCCGAAAGCACGCTGGAAGCGCCGGGCAGCGTGGTCACAAAAAATCCAGCCACCACAACATCGCGCACCAATTTATAGCCCGGGTCAGAAATCAGCGGCGTTCCTGCGTCTGACACCAGCGCCACTCTTTTGCCATCACGCAGCGCGTCCATGATAACTGGCCTGCGCTCGCCGCCATTATGATCGTTGTATGAAATCGTCGGTTTTTTGATGCCATAATGATTCAGCAATTTGGCCGTCACGCGCGTGTCTTCGCAGGCGATGAGGTCAGCTTGTTTCAGCACTTCGAGCGCACGCAGCGTAATGTCACCCAAATTGCCAATGGGCGTAGCAACAATATACAATCCATTGGGATATGTTTGACTGGAGCCGTCTTTCACTATAACCTCTGGCGATAAAATTTTTACCAGCATAGCAGCCCATTCCTATGAAACCATTTTTTTTATTTCCCCTTGTTTCTGCGTTGCTCTTAGCGTCTTGCGCGCCGCAGCAAGCACCGCAAAAACCCAAAGCATTGCCGCAAGGTGCGCCGCTGGTGGGCGATAGCTCCGTGGTAACGCCGCGCGGAACTATTCCGCAAGACGCGATAAAAATGAAAGTGGTGCTTTTGGTGCCGCTGTCGGGCGAGTCAGCGCCAATTGGCAACTCGATGATGGATGCGGCGGGCCTTGCGCTCTATGACACCTATTCATCCACTCCTGCCGAAAATATCCACACGCAAATTGTGCTCATTCCCAAAGACACCGGCAACACGCCAATAGAATCGGCGCGCGCAGCCAAAGAAGCGTTAGAGCAGGGGGCTGACCTCGTGATCGGGCCGCTATTCAGCCAGTCGGTCACCGCCGTTGCGCCGATTGCCAAAGCCCATGGCGTGAGCATGATTACTTTTTCCAACAACAAGGCGGTGGCGGGTAATGGCGCGTATGTGTTCGGGTTCTTGCCAGAGCAGCAGGTGGAGCGCATGGCGGAGTTTGCCTTTTTGCACAACTACCCACGTGTAGCGGTGCTGGAACAATATTGACCTCAAAAAAGTAAAATTATTAGGCACAGGCCTTTGGGATAGCGACGAAATTTCCAAAATCTCCGAAATGAACGGCGCCTGGTTCTCCAGCTCGCCGCCGCAGGATTATCAGAATTTTGCCCGCCGCTTCACCACTGCCTATGGCTATAAACCTGCGCGCCTTTCTAGTCTCGCCTATGACGCGGTGGCGCTGGTTGCAACGCTTGCCATGCCGATGGCAACGCCAGGGCGCATATCTGATGCGCAGCTTACCAACGCGCAAGGTTATATCAGCCCTGCCAATGGTCTCTTCCGCTTTAAACCCGATGGAACCGCCGACCGCCGCCTCGCGGTGCTAGAAATCTCGCCCAGTGGATTTAATGTGATTGAGCAGGCCGAGAAAAAGTTTTAGGTATTTTTTGTTAGCCGTCAGATAAATAAAAATCCCTATTATTCATATTATTATCTATCAAAGTAAAACTTGGCACGGTGTTTGCTGATATTCCTGACACGGGCAGTTATGCCCAGTGTTTGTTTAGGATGTCATTATGCCAAACTTGTCTGTGTCGGTTGCGTCATTACTCTCTGCGCTCAATGTGGGTGGCTTAGCTTCTCCGTTTGCGCCAGAGAAGACCGGCGCAAACGGCGCAGACACTTTTTCTGCTCTGCTGGATATTGGCAAAGCATCTGCCAATGATGCGTCTTCGCAAGATGATCAGCAAAAAAATGACGATGCGAATACGCCAGTGGCCGCCCATGTTGATGCGCCCCGCGAGCAGCCTGCGTCGCGCCCGGATCGCCGCGATGACGCGCCAAGACAGGTAGATGGGCAGCGTACCGACAAAGCGGGTAAGTCCGACGCGCCAGAAAAAATAACGGCTTCTAATAGGTCGGATGCATCGCAAGAAAAACCAGCGGCAAAAACTGCCGAGCCAAAAAATGCGGGTGGGGCTTCTGATGCTGCTGCCGCTAAAACTGCTCCA
>RFOF01000116.1 GCA_009926845.1 Alphaproteobacteria bacterium | reverse complement strand
AAAATCCATCAGCGCGGCAAACGAATCAAAGGTGGCGGGCGCTTCTATCGGTGCATCAAACTGCCCCGAGAAACGCGCGAACACATCAGCGGTGAGCAGCGGCGCGCGCGGATGCACCAGCACCGCATACACCGGCGCACGCAGCGAAATAGGCGAAAGCTCCTCGCCGACACCGCGCACAAACGCAGGCGTGCCCGCATAGCACATCGGCACATCGCTGCCGAGTTCTTTGGCGATATCAAAAATTTCCGACGCATTCACGTTTATATTCCACAGCTGCGCAAGGCCGCGGAGGGCTGCGGCTGCATCGCTTGATCCACCGCCCATGCCGCTGCCAACGGGCAGTTTTTTTTGCAGAGTTATGTGTGCGCCCGCTTGAACACCAAACTGCTGTTGTAGTTTTCTGGCCGCTTTTATCACCAGATTATTTTGCACGTCCTTCAGCAAGGCGCTTGCAAACTCACCTTCGATTTCCAGCGTGATATCATCGGCTGGTGCTATCTTCAGCACATCACCAAAATGTGCGAATGCCACGACGCTTTCAAGCAGATGAAAGCCATCGGCGCGCTTGCCCGTGATATGCAGCGAGAGGTTGAGTTTTGCAGGAGCCGTGATTTCAATCATCAGAGTGATTTCGCATCCGCTTTATCCGCTACCTTGATGGCGGGCAGACCGTCTTTTAGCTTCTTCTGCAGCACCTCTTCCAGCTTGGCATCTGGGTTGAAAGTCAGCGCCCTCTCCCACTGGAATTTGGCTTCGTTCTTGCGGCCAACACGCCAATATACATCACCCAAATGCGAGTTGACCTCTGGGTCACCTGGCAATAATTCCACCGCTTTTTCCATGTAGGGCACGGCTTCTTGATGGCGCCCACTAAGATACAGCGCCCAGCCCATGCTATCGACAATTTGCGGGTCATTCGGGCGTGCTTTCACTGCTTTTTCCAGCATGCCGCGCGCCTCATCCAGATGCTCGCCGCGCTCCAGCCAGCCATAGCCCAGATAGTTCAGCACATCGGGTTGATTTGGGTTGATAGCCAGTGCTTTTTGCAGATTTTTCTCCGCGTCGTTCCATTTTCCGAGGCGCTCATTACACACGCCGAGCGCAAAATACACCGCCCAACGCATCGGGTGTTTTTCCGGCAGCTTGGCCAGCGCCTGCGTATACACATCATTGGCTTCGGCAAAACGTTTGTGAGAGCGCAGCAAATCCCCCTTGGTCATGAGCGCATCGGCAGCCTTATCACCCGTGATCATTTGGTCGAGCATCGCAAGTGCTTCAGTGGTCTTGCCCATATTATTGAGATTGCCCGCGATATATTGTTGCACCTGCGTATAATACTCATTTCCTTGCGGCACTTTGGCAAAAGCGGCGTTGGATTTTTCATAGTCTTTTAGCTGCTCATAGGCCGATCCGAGCATCACCGATGCGATGGGAAATTCTGGTTTGGCATAAAGCGCAAGCTGCAGATACACCACTGTGTCACGCGGCATTTGCGCACGCAGGGCAATCGTTGCCATGGTAAAAAGAACCTCGGAAACACCGGAAGCTGGTGAATCTACGAACGGCTCGCTGGTGTCGGTCACATATTCCGGATGCGTCTGCAAATAGGCCTGCGTCAATTTTTCCAGCGCCTTGGGCGATTTGTTTTTGGAATTAAATTGCAAAATTGCATTCATCACACGGGCGGGCGGATTCGTCGGCTCGTCTACCGCGTTGGCGAAATTTTCAGCGGCAGCATCGGTAAATCCTGCAGCGGCGTTGATTAGGCCAAGGTGATAATTGGCGACGGTGCGCGCACTGCCCACCGTCGCGCTCAGCCCCTCGACCGTCAGCGGTTTTTTGAGCGCGCCGCGCCCAACATCCACCCAGCCATTGACCAGCGGCAACCAAAGCTGCCCTGCCGTTTCATCTGCAGAGCCTTCAAAAAACTTCGCGGCGGCGACAAAATCATTTTTCTTCACCGCTTGCAGCGCCAGAAGCAAATTGGATATCGCCTCTTTTTTGCTGAATTGATAGCTCGATTGCGCAACCTTTATCGCCTCGTCTATCTTGCCTTCTTGAATCAACGAATCACGCAGTTGCGCGGCAATCGCTAGATTTTTGGGGTCTTCTGTATGTGCTTTCTGCAGGTATTGCTGCGCGTTGCCGCCATCGCCATGGCTGCGGGCAAAACGCCCCGAAAGATACTCGCCAAGACCACGCGCGGGCTGCGCTGCGCTCTCGTTTTTGGCTTTTTTATCGGCAGAATCCGCGCCAGGAGCGGCGGCTGCGAGCGCCGGGGCGGCAAATACTACCCATGCAGTCATAAACACTAATTGCGATATATTTTTATTTTTCAGCGATTTAACGGTCTTTTGCGCCATGTGTGCTACTTACTTTGGGTCAGAGTAAAAAAATAGACTAAAATACTTATATATTTTGTGCTTGCACATTCCGCGCATATTAATAGAATCCGCCGCATTCTAAAACACTATTTTCACATGAGAGAGAGATTTTATGAGCGGTAAGAGCAGTAAGAATAACCCAGACGCACGTGGTAAAGCAACAGTTCTGCGCAAATATAAAGGCAAAACCGTAAAGCCTGTGCTGTTCATCCAAAGCGGCGTTGGCCGTTACATGGCAGCTGCATTTGAAGATGGGTCGCTCGCTATCGACCCAAGCACCAAGCTCCCCATCGCTTACAAGAACGTTTAATTCGCAGCCCTTGCATCCAAATTTCTAAGCCGCGTGTAGCTGCTCTTTGGCGCGTGCGCTGCTGTGCAAAACCGCATCTAAAAGCTGCTGCATTTCTTGCTCGGTGTCGCCAGTGTTGGCCTGTGCATAGTTAAGAAGGATCCGGCTTGGTTTGTTTTCCTTCGGCGTGAATTCTAAGAAATCAGCGTGATAATAGTTGGTTTTAACAAGCCTTTCCGTAATCGAAGTCTGCAAAAAATGCCTGGCAAGATTAATCGCAATGGTTTTTTCCCGGCTATAATTTGCACTGAAATGCGCCAGCTCTTCGCGCTGCCCGTGCGGGGCGTTACAGCTAGAAACATGCCCCAGACGCGTCGAAAATAAGCTCGCGGAGAAAGATTGAATTTCATTCCCCCGCTTGACCATTTTGATGCTCACACTGCGTGTTTCTGTATTCAAAGCTGCGAAATGCGAAGTACTTATATTTGCAGAGTAATTCACTTCTTCGACTGCTGAATTTGCGCACACACCAGACGTGCCAAACATATTTTTATGCTGCGCAAAAAAGTCAATCATCCCCTGCCTTAAATCCCACCCTATGCTTTGCTTATATGAAGCCGTATCGTCGACAGGGAGCGAAAACCTCTCTTCGGCAGGCCATGAATGATAAAAATCGCGCCATAGATTCAATTCCGCCTTGAGGTTTTGATCAATACGGGAATGATGATGGGTAATGGATGTGGCGGACGCCGTCTGCGTGTCATCCGGAAAAAACGCCATAAAATCTGCATTTATTGCCCCAGATTGCCCCTCTATTTTTGTGAGCGATGCGGAAAAAGACATGGTCGATATAGCAATCATAAAATCCCCCTATATAGTGGTTGCAAAAGACTTGCACCACAATATAGGCAATTATCGTGCCACTCTCGTCATCCCCGCCCCCGCGCGGGGATCTAGAGCGATAGAGTGTGTTGCACGAGATCCCCCTTCGCTCTGTCGAGCTTCGGAGGATGACGGGAGCCTAAGCGAACAAGCCGCTAAGGCTTACCCTCACATCTCGCCGTAATTCGGGCCACCGCCGCCCTCGGGGGTTTTCCAGACGATATTTTGCGAGGGGTCTTTGATGTCGCAGCTTTTGCAATGCAAGCAGTTTTGCGCGTTGATCTGCAGGCGGGGGGCGTCACCCTCTTTGATAATCTCATACACCCCTGCTGGGCAATAGCGTTGCTCGGGCGAGCCATAAAGCGGCCAGTTGAGCTTTGCCGTTACGCTGGAATCTTTGAGCGTTAAATGGCAAGGCTGGTCTTCTTCGTGATTGGTAGACGACAAAAACACCGACGATAATTTGTCGAATGTCAAAACCCCATCGGGCTTGGGATATTCAATTGGCGCGTGGTGCGTGGCGGCCTCAAGCTGCTTGTGGTCAGCGTGATTTTTAAATGTCCACGGCGCGCGGCCACGAAACAGGAACGTGTCGATCGCCGCATGCAGCAACCCGGGGAACAGCCCAAAGCGGAACATGGGGCGGATGTTGCGGGCGAGATACAATTCTTCATATGCCCAGCTGTGCTTAAATGCATCGGGATAGTTTTCGAGATTATCCTGCGCGATGGCCTCTGCCGCAAGCATACCAGACTTCATCGCCGTGTGCGTGCCTTTGATTTTCGGGACATTCAGAAAGCCTGCGCTGTCGCCAATCAGCGCGCCGCCAGGGAATGTGAGTTTGGGTTGTGATTGCAGCCCGCCTTCATTGAGCGCGCGCGCACCATAGGAAATGCGCCGCCCGCCCGCGAGCAACTTGCGAATGGAGGGGTGAGTTTTGAAACGCTGCATCTCGGCGAATGGGTCGATGTAAGGATTCTTATAATCGAGGCCGACGACAAAGCCGATGGCCGCCTGATTATTTTCGCCGTGATAGATAAATCCACCGCCATAAGTTTTCGGTTTTTGTTCGCCGTTTTTTGCGCGCCCGAATTCACCGGTGATGACACCTGCCACGCGGCCATTTTCCATGTGCAAAGATGCGGCGGGAAAGCCCGGGAATATCTCAACGCCGAGCGATTCAGCCTGCGCCGCTAGCCAGCGAGTGAATTTGCCAAGGCTAATAACATAGTTGCCACGCCCGCGCATTTGCGGCGGCACGGGAAGATGCAGGCCGAGTTTTCGCGTCATCAGCAAAAAGGATTCGCGCTTTACCAGCGTTTGCAGCGGCGCATTTTTTTCTTTCCAATCAGGAATGAGTTCGTCGAGTGATCGTGTCTCAATCACCGCGCCCGAGAGAATATGCGCGCCAATTTCCGAGCCTTTTTCCAGCACGCACACGCGCACATCTGGCTTCAGTTGCTTTAAGGCAATGGCCGCAGACAAGCCCGCAGGGCCCGCGCCTACAATCACCACATCATATTCCATCGTTTCTTGCGTCATATTTGCTTCCTTATGGGCACCTGCAAAACAATAGTGTGCAGTGATTAAAAATGCGTTAGGATGCCCCCATGCAAGCACATATGGCTATGGATAAAAAAGCAATACTGGAGTGGTATCTCGCCGCAGGTGTGGATGAGGCCATTGATGATGCCCCGCGCGACCAGTTTGTGGCAGCACCGCCTGCGCCTGTTGCGGCGAACTCTGCGCCAGA
>RFOF01000115.1 GCA_009926845.1 Alphaproteobacteria bacterium | reverse complement strand
CGAGTGCGCTGTCGATGAGTGCCGTTGGTTTGTCGCCATCAAACATTTTTAAATCGCCCTCGCCAGCTACTTGTTTGAATTGCGGTGCGCCTTCGTCCACGCACAGCACAAACTGGCTTTCTTCCGGCACTTCCATGAAGATGAACGGATATTTGCGCACATAGGCGGGGAGGTAAAAATTAGCCGCCCAGCGGTTTTGCTCATCAACAAAATAATTTTCCTGCTCAAGGCCAACAAGGGCGGCAGGCATCACCGTTTCACCTTGGGTGAACACGATGGGGTAATATTTTGCCGCTTCAACAAATTCCACCGCGTTGATGGACAGCGAGTTGGTGGTGCGGGTGAAACTCAAATCATCCGATGGGGTGAGGCCAGCGGCAGCGTGGCGCGCTGAATCAATTGGCGTAGGCGCTTTGAAAAAAAGCGGCAAGGTGTTTTCAGCGGTGTTGGTTTTTTTTGCTGCGCTTGCGCCGTTTTTAGCCATGAGAGATTCCTTTATGTGAGTGGTGTGATGGGGGTTATAGCGTAAATGGGTGGGATTGCCAAGGGAGGATTAGCCAATCATTGCGCCGACACCTGCGGCTTGTTGCGGGTAGGGTACGGCAACGTAAGCGGGGGGAAGGCTATTAAAAAGATCGGCGGGGTTTGTATTTTTCATTTCTGTGCACAAGCTCTTACAGGCGGCTACTGCTGCGGTAATGGCATCGTGATGGTTTTCGAGTGAAATAGAATTGATAGGTGTTTGAATAAGAGATCCGTCATTAAATATCTGTAGTGCAGGCTCGTTATCACGGCTGAATAGTTCAATGCCTACAGTTGCGAGCGTTCCGGCAAGCAGATCTTTCCCGCCCGTGATAACACCACCCACAGCATCGCTTGCAAAGTTGACAGCAGCCATGAAGGCCTTATCGAGGCCGCCGCGTATGCCATGAAGAAATTCGTTTGAATCACTTAGTATAGAAGCCATGGGCTTTGAAACCGTATAATTACATCATAAAACAGCCTTCATTCTACCCCAAAAACTGCCAAAAAAGTATGAATTTTTTGTGACAGCAGTCTATTGGATGGGCGCGCCAGCGGCGGGGGTGAGGGCGTCATAGTTGACGTCGCCCGAGCCAGAGCCTTCATCGCGCGGCACATCAGGGTAGAGATAGGCCGTTTCCGACTCGGGGGAAACTTCGCTGCGCTTGTCGCTGGCGACAGAGTTTTTACTGGTTTCCAGCTGGGCAATGGTGCCCTCGAGCATGCTCACCATCTGGTTGTCGCGGGCTTGGGCGGTGCTGCCGCCCATCACCACGCCAACGAGATTGACGCCGCCACGCTTGACCGAGGTGACCAGATTAAAGCCAGAAGCGCGGATAAAGCCAGTTTTAAGGCCGTCAGCCCCTTCGATGCGCGCCAGAACGCGGTTGTGGCCCGTATAGTCCACTCCATTATAGGTGAAGCTAGTTTTCTTGAAATAGTGATAATATTCAGGGAAATCGCGGCGCAGCGCGATGGCCAGCTTGGCCATGTCATAGGCAGTGGTGTGTTGGCTGTTGTCGGGCAGGCCGTTGGGATTGCGGAAAACGGTGTTGCGCATGCCCAGCTCGCGGGCTTTTTGCGTCATCATCAGCGCGAAATTCCATTCGGTTTTACCGATGGCTTCTGCCAAAACCATAGACGAATCATTGGCCGAGCGAACGACAAGGCTTTCAATGGCGGTGCGCATGGACAGGCGGTCACCCTCATCCAGCGAGATATTGGTTTGTGGTTGGCTGGCGGCCTTGGCCGAAACGGGCATTTGCGTATCGAGTGTCATTCGTCCGTGTTTGAGCGCGTCGAACGTCAAATACAGCGTCATCATCTTGGTTAGCGACGCTGGGTAGCGCAGGGCGCCAGCGTTTTGTTGATACAGCACTTTGCCCGTGTTCGCGTCGACCACAAGAGCCGCATAGCGGGCATCTGGGCGATCAATCGCTGCCAAACGTTTGCGTTTTGCGCTGCTTTTTTCGGCTGTTTTCTTGGTGAATTTGCCGGATTTCGCTATTTTTTTGGTGCTTTTGAGGCCTGTTTTTTGCTTGCTGGATATTTGTTTTTGTGTTGCAGCCAAGCTTTCAGAGGGCAGAACACCCGCTGTGGTAAACGACATCACCACTAAAATAGCAAAGAAAAAACGTGTTATGCTACGCACAGAAATAGGCTCTCTCCCTCAAAGTCTGGTGGTTCATCCACCTACCCATAACAAGATAATGTGTGTGGCGGCGTAAGTAAACCGTAAATTTGCTGTTTGGGGACTAAAAAAATCGGTTGTGGTGCGAAAAATTTTTGCAACAAGCATTGACATTTCGCACGCGTAGCCCTATATGGAAGGCATTATGCTGCACTACGGCAAAACGAAATTATACGTGAATTTTTATTTTTCAATCATTTAGGAGTAATACCATGACTCAAGCTAAAAAATCTGCTGCTGCACCGTCGGCTAAACTGGCTTCGAACGTAGCAAACAAAACCGCAAAGCACACGCTGGCTGCGGTTGAATCTTCCCGCGCTCAAGCTGAAAACGTTGTAAAAATCGGCGGTAACGCGGTGAAAGAATTTTTGGCAACCGGCGCTGGCGAAGCCAAAAAAGCGCAGGAAAAAGCCTTCGATATGGGTCGCGAAGGCGCAGCCCAGCTCGCTAAATCCGCTGATGCTGTCACCAAGTTGATGTATGAAGCCATCTCTGCTTCGCGCGATAACGTGGAAACCGCTATTGAATGTGGCAATATGGCCGCTTCTATGGCTAAAGACGTCAGCGCAGAGCTGTCAGAAGCGGCAAACAAGGCGTTCGCTGAAGGCCTCGAAGTGTCGAAAGAAGCAATGTCTTGCCGCACCATCAACGATGCGATTGAGCTGCAAAACCGCGTTGTCCGTTCGATTGTAGACAATTTTTTCAACCAGTCGGTAAAGCTCTCCGGCATGGTGTTTGAATATACCACCGAAGCTCTAGAGCCCATCAACGAACGCGTTGCGGCGGCTTCTGAGCAGTTCAGCAAGGCGTTGGCTGCTTAAGTTTTAGTGTTTGTCACCCCCCCCGCCTCCGCGCGGGGGTCTAGAGCCGATCCAGCTGGATTCCCCTAGAATTCCTGTGGAATTCGGGGAATGACGCGAATAGAGAAGAAAAAACCCTGCTGGCTCACGCTGGCGGGGTTTTTAGTGATTGTCACCCCCGCCCCCGTGCGGGGGTCTAGGGCCAAACCACCAATGTTATTTTGCCTGAGATCCCCGCTTGCGCAAGCTGGCGGGGTTTTTTGTTGACAAAATTAATATTTGTTATATATTTAAAGGCCATTTAATCTGAAATAAAGGATAGCAAATATGGCGAGAGATCGTCCCCTTGATACATTTTCCGAGTTAACACAGACGGATTACACGCATGCAAGTTTGGAACCTGCTCCTTGTAGATTGTGGATACAGGCAATTGGTGTGAAAGAAGGCGTCTCTTTTTCCGTAGATTGTCATGCTAGAACAGTGACAGAAGCTCTCCGAGATTCTACGGTTCGAGAGGCTGTGGAAACAAATATTCAGGCTCTTTGCCACCATTTTAGAAGACGTGTAGAACCAGAGAACAGAAGAAATTTGACTCCCGCCGATGTGCAAATATCAGTTTACCAAAAGCCGCCCCGTGGTGCTGAATTTGCTCTACCGCCTTCAGGGGCAAAAAAAACCACGGTACAAGCAATTGAAATTGCAGAACCAGTTACTTGCGACAAGTTGCTAGGAAGTTTAAAATTTCAGGTGAAAAATTTATGCGATTATATCAAAACATCACAATTGTTTAGGCCGGTATTCCCTGAGTTCTTGGAAATTATCAACAAATTGTTGGCGCCTAAAGAGCCTTTTACAGAGGAAAATCTGAGTGAGGATAGTCTTCTTACGGAAATATCCATCAAATATCTGCGGTCGAAAGACCCGATGCAAGACTTTTTGAATGATGTACAGGCTGAAATGACCAATGACAATCCCTTGGCTGAGTATAAACGCAAGAGTCTTATTAGTGATAAAGCATTTGCAGCACCGGAAAACCCATTGGGCAGGGTGGAGGCGGCAGCCGCTCGAACGACGGCCGAAAAAGAAAAACTAGCAAAGAGGGTAGCCGAATCTAAAGCAGAAGAATCCAGAAAAGACAAGCCCGCCCGCGCTCGCTAGCAGATAAGCCCTAAAACTTATTTCTTTTTCTTCGCGGGTGCTTTAGCGGCTGGTTTTTTGGCGGCGGGTTTTTTGGCCGGAGGTTTGGCAGCCCCTTTCTTTTTGGGGGCTTCTTCTTCCTCTTCTTCCTCTTCGATTTCTTCTTCATCGTCGATGGCATCAATCAACACTTCGCCGCCAACATCCTCATCTTCTAAGGTGATGTCATCATCCATTTCGTCATCCGACAATGGCTCTTTTTCTATCTTTTCGATGGTCTCGATGTCCTCGACATCTTCTAACTCTTCGATCTCTTCTTCCACGTCGGTGGTCTCGATCTCCTCGAACTCCTCCAGGTCAACACCTTCAATTTCTTTGATCGGCTTTTTGGCTTTCAGTTTGGCCAAGCGTGCTTTTTCCTTCGCATCGGCTTCGATGGTGGCCTTGCTGCGGCGGCGAACCTTTGGCTGCGCGTTGATATCATTCAATGTTTTGCACTTAGGGCAGGCGGCAGGGTTTTTGCCCAGATCATAGAAGGGGGCAGAGCAGCTATTGCATTTGCGTTTTTGGCCGAGTGTGGTCACGAGCATCTCCTGATTAAAAGCGGGTTACCAATCTGCTCTAATGGCTTCCCATATTTTTGCAACATAAATTTTGATGTCATTCCCGCAAAAGCGGGAATCCAGAGGGCTTTTCTAAGCTGGATGCCACATAGCTCAATTTTCTAGCCACTCACGTTTGTTCGTGGAGAAAATTGGCTTCTGGCATGACAAAAAAAGCGGAGATAAGAATCTGCACTTGAAAATTGAGCAATTATACCCACATGTAGCGCAGAACAAACTAACCAGAGAGAAACCATGTCTGATAATACCGCTGAAAATCTGCCCCCAGAAGAAACTGAAGCACCCGTAGTTGCTGACATTCAGCCCGAAGTGCCAAGTCTTGAGGAAGAAAACAAGAAACTGCGCGACCAGCTTTTGCGCGCTATCGCAGAAACTGACAACGTGCGTAAACGCGCCGACCGCGACCGCGAGGGCGTGTTCGAGTACGCCGACAGGGGCACGCTGTTCCTCGACGAGATCGGCGACATGCCCATGAGCATGCAGCCCAAGCTGCTTCGCGTGCTCGAGACGGGCGACGTTGTGCGGCTCGGTTCGAACGAGCAGCGCCGGACCGACGTGCGGTTCGTGA
>RFOF01000114.1 GCA_009926845.1 Alphaproteobacteria bacterium | reverse complement strand
TTCCCCTCGGGCATATAAAAGGTTCCAAACATCACATCGAGCAGTGGGAAAGTGGGCGCAAAGTTTTTGTTCAGCGCTTCTTTTTCAGTGGTGTGGTGCCAGCGGTGAAACACGGGGCTGGCGAACACATATCTGAAAGGCCCAAAAGTCCAGTTCAAGTTGGAATGCACCATCGCAGAATAAAGCATGTTGAAGGTGGCCATGCAGGCGATGGACTCTGCCGAAAATCCAACTGCCAACATGGTGGTATCGACCAGACCGAAGGCAAGCCAGATGTTCACAAAATGGAAGCGATTGGTGGACAGAAAATCCACCTGTGTTGGGGAGTGGTGAATGGCATGAAAATTCCATAGATGTTTGCCATGAAACCCACGGTGGATCCAATAGAGCAAGAAGTCTGACGCGATAAAAACAATGGCTGCTTGTTGCCAGAGCGGCAAAGTTGCTGCGGGGCCATATCCTGTTTTCATATACCCCACCAGGGTATCATCAGAAAAGATCTGGTGTAATATCAGCGTAGAGATGGCAATAAGTACTAAGCGCCCCACTTGCTGTAGAAAAGGCGAGAGAAAATAATAGGCAAGATCGGTCAGGCTGTCTTTGCGCCATAACGGTTGCTCTGGGTTGCAGGGCATGAGTTTGGACAGTGGGATGAAAATGACCGCTACCAGCAGCAGCATTTGTGCGGAATGCGCAAAATAATCCATCCACATCATCAAGGATTCAGGCATATAACACATCCACGCAATGGAAAATACATCTAGCAAACATAGTAGCAAACTATTGAGAAAGCGTAAAAGCTTATCTGGCGTATTTCCTTGGTTTGACAGCGATTAATCGCACAGGTATGGTGCGGCCATGAAGCGTACAGCCCTTTTTCTCCTTGCGACCAGTATTGGTGTTCTGCTGACCACGGCGGCGCACGCGCGCGACCAGATTCGCATTGTCGGCTCGTCCACCGTGTATCCCTTCGTCACCTCGGCAGCCGAGCAATTTGGCCTAGCGGAGAAATTCCGTACACCGATTGTTGAAGCCACGGGAACAGGCGGTGGCTTCAAGCTGTTTTGCAATGGGGTAGGTGAGAACACACCCGACATCAGCAACGCCTCACGCAAAATAACCGAATCAGAAGTGAAGCTGTGCAAAAAAAATGGCGTGACCGACATAGTGGAAATTTCCATTGGCTATGACGGGATAGTGCTGGCCAATAAGCGTGGCGCGCCGCTGCTCGACCTGTCCAAAAAACAAATTTTTATGGCGCTGGCTCGTGAATTGCCTGATGGCAAGGGCGGCTGGCAGAAAAACCCGTATAAAACATGGAAACAAATTGATGCACGTTTCCCTGATATGCCCATTGCCGTCTATGGCCCGCCGCCAACCTCTGGCACGCGTGATGCCTTTGTCGAGCTGGCGATGGAGCCAGGCTGCGACGCATTTCCGGAATTTACCAAACGCTTTCCTGATGTGAAGGAACGCCACAAAAACTGCCATCTTCTGCGTGAGGATGGGGGGTATATCGAGGCAGGGGAAGATGACAATATCCTCGTGCAAAAACTCATCAGCAACGAAAAAACCCTCGGCATTTTGGGCTATAGCTACTACGAGGAAAACATTGGCAACATTCAGGCTAGTGCGATAGGCGGAGTTGTGCCAACCCCAGAAACGGTTGATGCCAAAAAATATGATATGCTGCGTGGGCTGTATGTCTATGTGAAGGCGCAGCATGTGGGCGTTATCAATGGTATCGCCGAATTTATGCGCGAGCTCACCAGCGAGAATGCAATCGGTGAGGATGGCTATCTCACCGCCAAAGGCCTGTTGCCGCTGTCAGATGCCGAAATGGCCAGCGTGCACGAAACCGTCAAAACATTAGAAAAATAATTTTTTTCATACCTACATCTCGTTCGTCACTCCCGCGTAGGCGGGAGTCGATTCGCGATAAATAATATTCCAAAGCAAATGGATCCCCGCCTACGCGGGAATGACAAGGTGTGGAGTCAGCCCTTTTTCTTCCGTCCGCGTTTTTTGCGGGGGAAGAGATAGGCGTTGATGATGTGGCGCTTCAAATCGCGCAGCATATCCTCACACGCACCATGCGTGAAATAGCGCAAAACGATATAGCGCTCGGCGTCAGACACTTCCTGAAAGAAGCGGCGCTCCTTGCGCGAGCTCAGCAAAATCCCCGTTGTTTCATTCTCGCGGCAAAGCTCACGCTTTATTTCGCGGATGATGGAAAGCTCAAGTGAGGGAAAGGGGAGGGAAAGAAGGTCATCGTTGTCATTGCTGGCAACGGGGAGGAACGTAAAATTGAGACACGAACCTATATATTGCATAAAAAGACATTACACGAAACTATATGTAGGGTCAAAGATTTTTTTGCTTGTTGCTTGGGTCAAAGAAAAGCCCGCTTCCGAGGGGGATAGAAGCGGGCTTTTTTACTTCAAAGGAGGGGGGTACTTTGAAGTGTAGTGATGCGTGGTTAAACTAGCGAAGACTGGTTGTCACAGTTCCAAATAATGTTGAGAGCTGGCCGCCGAGTGCGCCCATGGCGGTGATGGCGGCAACCGAAATAAGTGCGGCGATCAGACCGTATTCAATTGCGGTTGCGCCTTCTTCATCTTTCATCATGCGGATAAATTGTGTCATGGTCAGTCTCCTTTGGTTGGTTGTTAGATTTGCCTTTAGTTCATATTCCAATTCCTTGGCCGTAAATTAATATTAGCAAAATATGAGGGGGTGCGCAAGAAAAAAATTCAATTAAATCAATGGGTTTTGCGTAAAATTTTATGCAATTTTGTTCTAAATTTTGCCTAAAAACGGGGTAATATGCGCGGAGCTTTGCTGGCGCTGGGGTTGGGCATGCCATCCCGGCCTTGCGCGGGGATGACGGTGTGGATATATGCGCAGGCTAGTTGGAAAACTGGCAATTATATTCGCGGTTCATGCGCTCGATGACGTCATCTGGCGCATATTCGCCATAGCCAGAGAGCAGAACATCGCCATAGTCGGCGATGTCATAGTGTGATTTTTTGTCGAGTTTCTCATAGGCGGCGAGCATCGTCGGGCGGATGAGCGCGAAATACCACGTTGCCAGCCCAATATCCGTTGTGCCACGGATATAATAAAGCCGATGCCCTTCACCACGGATGACTTTTTTTGCAAATTGCATGGCAGGAGCTATTCTTTTTCGGCATTGCGCGGTTTTGCACCTGCTTTCGCACCTCTGCCACCTATTCGGGTGGTGGGAGCATTTTCGAGAGTATGTTTCATATCCTCACCGTCTTCCACAATTTTCTGGGTGTCATTCTGTTCCAGATAGCGAGTTAGGTTTGAATAGCCCTTACTCGATTGATATTGATGGGTTATTTTGGTGGCCATCACCTGACATAGTTCAGGGTATTGGGCCAAAGTAGCCATTTTGCCTTTTTGTAATACTTCTTTCTCGTCTTGTATGGAGAGTATTTTTGCTAAATCTTCGCCAGCATCAACGGCAGCATTCAGTAACTCGGTTGAATGCTCAGCTCCCAAGAGATGTATTTGGGGTCTAACCCTAGCCAATTCTTTCATAATGGCGGGAAGTTTTTGTTCTTTTTCGAGGGCATTTTTAATGATGCCAACCAAAGGTGTTTCTGCTAGATTGTCGATCATTTGGGTGTAGTCTTGAATGTGTCCCAAGGAATCAGACAATAGGTCACGGTGTTGTTTTACTGAATGTTCAAACAAGGCACGGACTTTAGGAAACTTGGCGAGTGCAATAACATGGCTTTCAGATGTTTTGTGAGCTATCTGTCCAGCTTCTACAGCGGGAAATTATCTTGTGCTTGAGTGATTCTTGATTTCTTCCTTATCTATTTTCAAAGACTCATTATACAAAGCCCTTACGGCTTTATTTTTTGGGTCCTTTAATGCATCGATAAGGGCAGGAAGTTTAACTCTCTGAAATTCTTGAGGGGTTGCGCCAGTGATCTCCTCTTTAGGAACTCCTAGTACGCCCATAAGTGCGAGGTAAGCTACGTTAGATGCCATGCCAGTTGTACCGATATGCATTTCATCGAACATGCGTTTCGTGTCTTCTAGCAAATCGACTATATCTATACTGTGTTCTACTATTTGCGTCATATCCAGCTCTTTCGTTAGCGTTAGAAGTGCGGCCAGATTACCATGAAATATTAATATTTAAAACCCCAAATATGAATAAAATTAATATTTTCCAGCCTTATTCCCCCGTTTCCACAGCGTCGCCAGCGCATCAAGCCCTTCGCGTAGGGTGGTAAGGGTGCTTTCGCCGCGTGCCGATGGGCCGCGAAGGAAGATGGGGCGCTCATTATAGATGCATAGATTGAGTAATTGCAGCGCGTGACCCGTACCAGCGAGCATATTGATGGCCTCGTGATATTCCAGCTCCCGCGCAGGCTAGTTGGAAAACCGGGAATTCAATAACGCTGCCGTGCCATTTGCCTTTCAAACGCGGCAAATGCAGCATCTATCCCCTCAATAAGGTGTTGGTTTTTGAGCTGTCCAGCTTCTTCCACAGCGGTCATGATAGAAGCCCAAAGGGTTTCTTTTGCGGAGGGTTTTGTTGTTGTGCTGGGGTATTTCTCTTCTACCTTCTTAATAGCTGGCCTAATAGCAGCCTTCAATAATGTATTGTTTTCCTCTTCGCTTCTTGTTTGATTGCCTGCCTGAACAGCAGAATCTGATGAACCTAGGTCAACTAAATAGCTCGTTCCCAGTTTGGTGTCGTTTAATGCTCTAACAATTTCAGTGTTTAATGCGTTTACAATTTTCTGAGCATTTCTACAAAAAGCCTCTTTTCCAATCTTTTGGATAAGCGTCTTATTAGCATCAAAATAAGCAAAAACCTTTATACTACGAACGCCTGCCTTATTCATTTGAGGGTCGTATAGATCTATCTCAACCTTAATATGATTGATGGTTCGTTTTATTGTTTCTAACATAAACTCTCCTCTTTATTCGCCGGTATAATCCGTTCGTCTGGCGCAAATGTCAAGAATTTTTTACCATTTAGGTGTTCCTCACTTCCCCCGTTTCCACAATTTCGCCAGCGCATCGAGCCCTTCGCGCAGGGTGGTAAGGGTGCTTTCGCCGCGTGCCGATGGGCCGCGAAGGAAGACGGGGCGTTCATTATAGACGCATAAATTGAGCAACATCAGCGCGTGACCCGTGCCAGCGAGCATGTTGATGGCCTCGTGATATTCCAACTCCCGCGCCGCACGCCACATCGGATCATCCGTTTTTATTTCCATGCCGCCCAGATGTGTGGGGTCAGAAATGCGAACACTCGGCGCGCCATAGCGCAGCGTATAGAGCCAGCGCAGGTGGATGCCACACCAATGTTGCCTGCGCGTTATCAGATCGCGCTCAAGGCAGAGGTCGAGTGCCTCCATCGTTTCGCCGAGTGCGCGCTTCATCACCAGCTCGGGCGTTCCGCTGTCGTGCATTGGGCGCAGTGTTTTTGGCCTGCCACGGCGTTTTGGAAACGAAAGAATGATCGCAGGGCGAGGGGTGTCAGTATGATTCATGGGGTGCCTTTTTCTTTCCCTCACCCTTGATGGGTGAGGGCAG
>RFOF01000113.1 GCA_009926845.1 Alphaproteobacteria bacterium | reverse complement strand
CAACCACAGGCCATCCCCGCAGTGCAAATACCGCAAGTACCACCCCCATCTGCTTGCTGACTTGCGGGACAGTTACATTGAAGGCCAACGGTACAATTGGCACACCCGCCCATCCCGTCAGCCCATTTTCCTGGATCACATCCACAACTTAACGCTTCAAGGGCGCACGCACCACAAGCGCAGATTGCAGGATTAGAATTATAGCTATTACCTGCAAAGCACCCGGGATCCGCGGGGCAATCATTGCAAACCGTGCAATCGCTCCCATCCAGAAAGTCGTTGGCACAGGTGATCTGCAGATCACCACAATCCGCAAACGCAGGCGAAATAATCAGCGAACCGAGGAAAGCCTCTAGCGATTGAGGTTTGTAGCAAGCGCGGGCAAAGAGAGTGGTGGATGGAAGGGAAAGGCCAGAATTCAAATCCGTGGCGTCGGCGGGCGCAACAGAGCGCACATTGCCAGAAGCGGGCAAGCCATCATCCACCTTAGAATCATACAAGAAGGCATCTTCCGCCGGAATGGAGCGCTGCGGCGTGCCTGAAGGATTGCCGTTGTCGAAATCAATAAAATAATAGTTCAGCGGGGCAGAACCCGCGCCGCCGCCCACCGCAATATAGCCATAACCCTCACCCATTTTGGAAAAAGGCAATATTTTTCCTGCGCTTAAATCGCTCGTTACCTTGCCGCTTCCCACATTCATCACTGAATAATCAAAGGCAAAATCTATTAACTCGGCCTGACGCAAATCGGCCCAGAAATAAAACCACTCGTTACCCTTGCTGCCGCCGGGCGTTGGAACGCCGGCAGTGCTGCAATCGGTCTGCATATCGCCCGCTGTGGTGATGCCCCCAATATTGCCATTACCATCGCCACAACCCACGCCACCGGCGCGCTCAAGAAAGTCAAGGCTTGCCGCACGAGAAGCTTTCAAATCGCCGGGCAATGCGCCATATTTTAAGCGAAAGGCAGAAGCCGCCTCTTCATAAGCGGTTATTTGTGCTACCTGCGCCTGCATGTGCGAGGATTTTATCATTGATCTGCCAGCAAAAATGCCGCCGACCACTAGCCCAACAACAACAACAACCAGCGACACCTCAAGGAGGGTGAAGCCTCGGCGACACAAGCGCAATGGGCGTGGAAGTATTTTCATGTAATGAGTGTAGGCAAAAAAGATTAAAATTCTATTAGCGACAGATGTTTTTGCTATCCCAAAATGCAGTCAAAAACCTGTATCTATTTATTTTTTTGGGTGAGCAGCCGCAGCTCGGCCACAATTTGCGCACCCATTGCACCGGCATCACCCTTGAGATTGCTTCCCAAAATTACCTGCAAAACCTCAATGTGCTTCTCCACCACAATGTGATGGCCTTTGGAAGGTGGTTGCATCTGATTGCGGGAGAAAAGATAGAGCATATAAGCAATTTCGGCGGCGCGCGTATACCCAAATGTGCCTGCACGCGAGTTGATGCTCAGTGCTAGCTCGCCAATTTCGGAAGCAACATTAGACGGCGGCTCCTTGCTTTTAAGCAGATCACATAACGACCGTAAGTGCTGCAAATCCCCTTTGACCCATTGAAGCGATTCATCTGCAATCGCATCAATCGCCGCTTGCGCCGCGTTCAACACCTCGGGCGTGATCAATGACTTGAGGCTCACGCTCACACCCAGCTTATATTTCAGCGAAAAATCAGGCAGCCATACCTTCGCTACTCCGGTATTATTTTGCACAGCACGGCTCACATCTTGCGGTTGTAATTTAGGAATTATTACAGTTTTTCGGCGGTCTGCCACGCCCACTGGCGGCATGCCATCATGCCGACGGCATGGGCCGACAAAATTCGGCGCAACCACAAAAGCACGCGGCTTTTCAATCAGGCGTTCAAGCCGATTATAAATGGATTTGGGCGAAAACGGCTTGACCACATATTCATTCACCCCAGAATCACGCGCAGCAATAACATCTGATTGTTCGGCTCGCCCCGTCAGCATAATCACAGGCAAGGTTGGTTTATTGGATTCAGGATTACGGCGAATTTGATCCACCAGATGCGTTCCGTCCATCTGGGTATTCCAATCGGTAATGAGGAAATCAATCCCCTCCGTTTGGATCATTTTAAACGCTTCACTGCCGCTACGTGTGGTCTGGATATTTTCAAATCCCATTTCCACCAGCGTGGCGCGCAAAACCCTCGCCAGCTCCACGTCAGAATCCGCTATTAAAATTCGAAAATTACGTAGTACGTTCGCCATACATCTCCAGTCGTGCATCTTATATATAGAGTGTCAACGCACTAAATCAAGAATATTTATAAAAGCCCATAAACTAATTTATTTTTCTCTCATCCCTTGTGTTAGCACACTCGCTCGCGTAGGTTTTTGCAATGCGCATTCGTCATTTTATTGAACATCATTTTACCCTTGTGTTGCTGCTATCTTGCGCAGCGGGTTTGATTGTTCCGGGGATGGAACGCATTCCCGACTGGTCAGCAGGCTTTTGCCGCAGTATGCCACCGCCGTTTTTCTGCTCGCGCTCGTGCCGACCGCCGTTTCCAGCCCAGCGTTTGCGGCGGTGTTTGGTGGCCATGTGGCCTCTAGCTTTGCGCTGGTATTGCTGTCAACGCTTGCCGCACCGCTACTCATTCCGTTGCAATTTTCACTCATTGGCAACAGCGCCGTCACCCCCGCACCGATGTTCTTATTTAAAACGCTGGCGCTCTGTATTTTTATTCCCGTTATCGCGTATCTTTTTGCAAAGAAGCATCGCGCATTCTCTGGCTATGTTTATGATCGCAACAAACTCATCGCCATCGTGCTGGTTGCCTTCATCATCGCGCTCGTCATCGCCAAACAGCGCACGCTGATTTTGTCCGACGTCAGCGCCCTTTTGCCCATGCTCGCCATCAATCTTTTTTGCTTCGTCAGCTTCCTGCTGGTGGGTTGGTTTTTTGTGCGTGGCGGCGAGAGAAAACAACGCATCACCTACGCCACCTGCTCGATGTTCAACAACGTGGCGCTCGGCGTGAGCCTTGCGCTACTTCATTTTCCATCGGATGTGATTTTATTCGTCGCAGCCAGCGAAATGATCTGGTCGCTACTGCCTGCCATTATGAATTTTTGGCTCAGAAAACAGGGTCATTCCGACTAAGCAAAGCGCATGGAGGAATCTTTACGATCCCTCGACTACGCTCGGGATGACAATCATTTCTTCGCCAGCGGATGATTTTCCTGCACCAGTTTTTTGAGGCGCTCGCCCGCCACATGCGTGTAGATCTGCGTGGTGGAAATATCGGCATGACCGAGTAATTCCTGAATCACACGCAGATCCGCACCGCCTTCTAATAAGTGGCTCGCAAATGAGTGACGCAACGTGTGCGGCGAAATTTTCTCCGGGTTGATGTTCGCTTTTATGGCCAGTTCTTTGAGCAAAACACCAAATTGCTGCCGTGTGACAAAACCCTCAGCGCGCGCATACGGGAATAAATAAGGCGACGGCGAATCGCCGCTGATAAAAGTTTTGCGCACCTCTAAATTTGCCTAGTGCTTCGCGGGCGCGGCTGCCAACGGGCACCAAACGCTCCTTGTTGCCCTTGCCGGAAATCAGCAAGAATTCCGCCTTGCCCTGCAGGTTGGAGAGCTTGAGGCCGACCATTTCCGACACGCGCAGCCCGCTGCCATACATCACCTCCAGCATTGCCTGAAGCCGCAAGCCTTTGACTGAATCATCCTCGCGAGCGGCGTTTATCAGCGCGTTTATGTCCGCCTCGGTCAGCGTCTGCGGCAAATGCTTGGCAAGTTTAGGCGTAGAAAGCGTCGCCGCTGGGTTATCGCTGCGGTGTTTTTCGGTGTATAAAAAAGCGAAAAGCTGGCGGATGGCCGAGAGCTTGCGCGCCTGCGTTCCAGAGCTGCGGCCCGCGCGGGCAAGTGAAGCAAGAAACGCTTCTATCTGCGCCCTATCAACTTTAACAAGTTTGATTTTTTGCGCCGCCAGATGATCTAAAAATTCGTCTAGATCGCGGGTATAGGCAGCAACAGTATTGGCAGAGGCGCCGCGCTCGGCCAGCATCATCTCAATGAATTGCTGGGCAAGGGCGTGGCAAACGCCGCCCTTTTTAGTGTTATTTGTTTTCGAGGAGCGTTTTGGCATCCAGCTGTTTTTCTATTGGTTGCTGCGGCGCAGAGGGTTCAACGGTCATCAGCGCCACCACGCCCACCACCAGCAAAGCCCCAGCCACCGCTAAAAAAGCGAGTGGGCGCGTGTCACGTCCTATTTGCTTCGTACCGTATTTACCCATATATTGCCCAGATTGTTGCATTTTGTCTGTTTTCCTAATAGTTTCACTTACAACATCGTAATTTGTTACAGCGAGAATACAAGAAAAAATGACCGCCACTAGCTCTGCCGCCTCTAACGCGTTGAACCTGACCAAGCCTGTTGTGCTCGTGGGGCTGATGGGCGCGGGCAAATCCACCATCGGTCGCCGCCTTGCCACTGTGCTCGGTTTATCATTTATCGATTCCGACCAAGAAATCGTCGAAGCGGCAGGTTGCAGCATCTCCGACATCTTTGAAATGTATGGTGAAGATATTTTTCGTGATTTGGAAAAGCGTGTTCTCGCGCGCTTGATCAGCAGCGAGCCATGCGTCATTGCCACTGGCGGCGGCGCATTCATCCAAAATGACATCCGCGAAGCCATCGCGCAAAAAGCCATTTCCGTTTGGCTGCGCGCTGACCTTGATGTGCTCGTCGAGCGCGTTTCCCGCCGCGACACACGACCACTGCTGCGCACCGGCGACAAGGGTGATATTCTTGCCAAGCTAATGGAAGATCGCTACCCGATTTATGCCACTGCCGACATCACCATTGATAGCAACGCTGGCTCACATGAATCAGTGGTTGATGACATCATGGAATCTTTGAAAAATATTTCCCATGCCTGAAAATTTGACCGTAAATTTAGGTGAACGCAGGTTCATTCAAATCCCGACCAGTTTGCTCGCGCAGGTAGACAGCTCCGTTGGCGGCAAAACCGGCATCAACTCACAATTTGGCAAAAACTTGATCGGCACGTTCCATCAGCCGCGCCTTGTGCTCGCTGACGTTTCCACACTTGCTACGCTTCCCCCGCGCGAAATGCTTTCGGGCTATGCGGAAATCATCAAATATGGCCTCATCAGTGATGTTCCTTTTTGGCAGTGGCTGGAGAAAAATGGCGCGGCGCTCATGGCAGGCGACACGGCGCTGCAGTCCGAGGCCATCTTAAAAAGTTGCGCGGCAAAAGCGGCGATTGTTGCGAGTGACGAAAAAGAATCCGGCGTGCGCGCGCTACTGAATTTCGGCCACACGTTCGGCCATTCGCTCGAAGCAGAAACGGGCTATGGCGATACGCTGCTCCATGGTGAAGCTGTGGCCATCGGCATGGTGATGGCGTTTTACACATCGGTTAAAATGGGCATCTGCCCGCCGGAAGATTTAGCCCGCGTTCAAGCGCATTATAACGCCACAAAGCTTCCCGCCTCGCCACTTGCCATCCGTAAAAATTGGGATGTAGCGGCGCTCATGAGCCATTTTGCCCACGACAAAAAAACTATCGGTGGCAAGCTCACCTTCATCCTTTCGCGCGGCATCGGCAAAGCA
>RFOF01000112.1 GCA_009926845.1 Alphaproteobacteria bacterium | reverse complement strand
GAGAATAAAAACATCCGGCAACTCGCTGGCCACGTGCGCCGCTTCCGTCGGGCTGATGCGCCCCGAGCGGTTGGCGCTCGGCGCTGCGATGGGAAGTTTCGATTCCGCCAAAAGCGCCCGCGCGATGGGGTGCGCGGGAACGCGAATGGCCACCGTGTCCATCCCCGCACTGACGAGCAGCGACAGCGGACAATCAGGCACTCTTTCCAAAACCAATGTCAGCGCACCGGGCCAAAAAGCGGCGGATAATTTTTCAGCCAGCGGGCTCACGCGCACATATTTTTTTGCATCATCCAACGATGGCACATGCACGATCAGCGGATTAAACTGCGGGCGCTCCTTCGCTGCGTAAATGCTCGCAACCGCACTGTCACTGCCCGCATCCGCGCCGAGGCCATAGACCGTTTCGGTCGGAAAGGCGACAAGTTTTCCCTCGCGAAGAAGCGACCCAGCGGAAGTAATCTCAGATGATGTTGCAATCATGTTGTGACAAACATTTTTTTTGGTTATGGTGGAGGCAATATATACATGTTCAACCCAAAAAGGTGAGAAAAATATGGCAAAAGTCATTACCGTTGCACAGCAAAAAGGTGGCGCAGGCAAAACAACCGTCGCGGCGCACATCGCAGTCGCCCTGAGCCAAAAAGCCAACCGCGTGGCGGTCATCGACATCGACCCGCAGGGCAGCCTGTCATATTGGCACAAAATTCGCGAAGAAAAATTCGGCGAAGGCTACACCGGCCTTACCTTTTCCGCCGTGTCCGGCTGGCGCGTGTCGGGCGAAGTGGCTCGCCTGTCCAAAACGCATGACTATGTGGTGATCGATTCCCCGCCACACACCGAAACCGAAGCGCGCACCGCCATCCGCGCCGCTGACCTCATCATCATCCCTGTGCAGCCAAGCCCGACCGATTTGTGGGCGACCAAAGCGACGCTGGAACTCGCCAAACACGAAAAAACCCCTGTGCGCGTGGTGCTCAACCGCGTGCCCGCCAACTCGCGCCTTGCTGCAACGATTGCTGACGAGCTGCCGGAACTGGCCGATACCACGCTCGGCAACCGCGTCATCTTCGCCTCCTCGCTGATGGAAGGCCGCTGCGCCACCGAGATCGACCCGAACTGCACCGCCTCGCAGGAGATCAAATCGCTGGTGAAAGAAATCCTCGCCATCGTCTCGCCGGTGATCGAAGAGGAAGAAGAAGCTCCGAAAAAATCAGCGAAGAAGAAAGCCCTCGCGGACGCATAAACTATGACCGAGCAAGGCCAGTTTCCCGCCACCCGCCTGCGGCGCGCGCGCATGCAGCCGTGGCTGCGTGAGCTGGTGGCCGAAACCCGCCTGCATCCGTCCGATCTCATCTGGCCGGTATTTGTGCAAGAAGGCGAAAACACGGAAACGCCCGTGGCCAGCATGCCCGGCGTTTCGCGCCTGACGCTCGATATTTTAGCGCAAAAAACCAAAGAAGCTTACGCACTCGGCATCCGCGCCATGGCGATTTTTCCGATTGTGGATGATACGCTGAAAAGCCCGCTGGGCGATGAAGCGATGCACCCGAAAAACCTCGCCTGCCGCGCCATTGCCGCGATTAAAAACGCGGCGCCAGAGATGGGCGTCATCGCCGATGTCGCGCTCGACCCCTACACCACACACGGGCAGGACGGCATCGTCGAAGATGGCATCGTCGTCAACGACCGCACGCTGGAAATCCTCTGCAAACAAGCAGTTGTGCTGGCCGAAGCAGGCGCAGATATGGTCGCGCCCAGTGACATGATGGACGGGCGCATCGGCGCGATTCGCGCGGCGCTCGAGCATAAAAAACTGCACGACACGGTGATTCTTTCCTACGCCGCAAAATACGCATCGAGCTTTTACGGCCCGTTCCGCGACGCGGTGGGCTCGGCTAAAAACCTCGGCAGTGCGGACAAAAAAAATTACCAGATGGACCCCGCCAATTCCGATGAAGCCATGCGCGAAATCGCGCTCGACATCGCCGAGGGCGCCGACATGGTGATGGTCAAACCCGGCATCGCGTATCTGGACATCATCGCCCGCGCAAAAGCGCGTTTTGACGTGCCCATGTTCGCCTATCAGGTGAGCGGTGAATACGCGATGATCAAAGCCGCCGCGCAAAATGGCTGGGTGGATGGCGACGCGGTGATGATGGAATCCTTGCTCGCCTTCAAACGCGCCGGTGCGCGGGGGATTTTGACGTATGCTGCGGTGGAAGTGGCGAAAAAAATATGACCAAACCCCGCATCATCGTTGGCATCAGCGGCGCATCCGGCGCAGTATACGGCGTGGAGTGCCTGCGCGCGCTGAAAGCGGCAGGCGTGGAAACTCACCTCGTCATCTCCAAAACGGCGGGCATCACCATCGCGCATGAAACGGATTTGTCGGTGGCCGACGTGCAAAAATTGGCGGATGTAAATCACTCACACATGGATTTATCGGCGTCCATCGCCAGTGGCTCGTTCAAAACCGCAGGCATGATCGTCGCCCCCTGCTCGATGCGCTCGCTCGCCGAGATCGCCCATGGCGCGAGCACAAATTTGCTCACCCGCGCGGCCGACGTCATCCTGAAAGAGCGCCGCAAATTGGTTTTGCTGGTGCGCGAAACGCCGCTGAACAATGCCCACCTGAAAAATATGCTCGCCGTCTCTGAAATGGGCGGCATCATCGCGCCCCCCGTCCCCGCTTTTTACAGCAAGCCCAAAACGCTGGACGAAATGGTGCGCCACACGGTGGGCCGCACGCTGGATATCTTTGATTTTCCACATGATTTAGTGGCCCGCTGGGAAGGCGTTCCGGCAAAATAGCTTTGCTGCGCACAAACTTGTAGTATAGACCCTCATTTTTTGTTATAATGCTCGTCTGTTTATTTGGAAACAAGCGCTGAGCCTAGCTTTGGGCGAACGCATAAAAATTGGCAAGACGAACATGAACGAAGACCTGCAGCTGATTAAGCGCCTTGAATATATGCGCTCTCTCCATCGTGAAATGGACGAAAAAATCAAAGAAACTACGGATGAATTTTCGCGCAAGCGCCTGCAGAAAGAAAAGCTGGGCCTGCGTGACCAGATTATGCGCCTTGAGCATCTCGTCTACCCAGACGCGACTGCCTAGTGTCCCTTCCCCAAATTGAAGTTGAGATCGACTCCGTCGGCGGCCTTGGCGACGGCATAGGAAAACACGCCGGAAAACCGGTGTTCGTGCCCAAATCCTGCGCGGGCGACAAGCTCTCCGTACAGGTCACCAATGAAACCAAAGATTTTTCGCGCGGCATCATCAAACAAATTATCACCGGCGGCCCAGATAGAGTCAGCGCCGCTTGCGGCCATTTTGAATTCTGCGGCGGCTGCAGCCTGCAACAGCTTTCCGGCAATGCTTATAAAAGTTTCAAACGCAAAGTGCTGGCCGATGCGCTCAGCCACGCTGGCTTTGGCGGCCTTGAAGCCGACGTCACGTTCTTGCCCCCCGCCACCCGCCGCCGCGTTGATTTTCGCGTGGCACACAAGCCCGATGGCCCGCATCTGGCCTATCACGGCCTGCGCAGCCACAGTCTGACCGCCGTTGAAACCTGCCCAATCTTGCACCCACTTTTGCAAGGGCTGATGGACCCAATCGAGCGCGTGCTTGCGCCACTTTCCTTCGTGAAGCAAATCTCGCATGTCAGCCTGACCCTTGCCGACAGCGGCGTGGATATGCATATAGGTATGCTCAAGAACATGGGCGACATCACACAGGCGATGGTAGAAACCGCGCATAAACTCGGCCTCGCGCGCGTTAGCGGCAGCGTGGGCGACGGTAAACCCAAGATTTTCCATGAGCCAGAACCAGTCGTCATGCATCTCGGCGGTTATGAAGTGGCCCTGCCGCCGGAATCATTTTTGCAGGCGGCAATTGAAAGCCAGGAGCTGCTCACCAACTTCGTACTCGAACACAGCAAAGGCGCGAAAAAAGTCGCCGACTTGTTCTGCGGCATCGGCACCTACAGCTTCCCACTTTCGGCTAAAGCCAGCGTCTATGCGGCAGATTCACAGGGCGACGCCGTGCGCACGCTCCGCGCAGCCATCAATGCCCATCGCCTGACCGGAAAAATGAACGCCGAAGCCCGCGACCTATTCCAAAAGCCACTGGCCGCCAGCGAGCTAAATGACTTTGACGTGGTGGTGATGAACCCTCCCCGCGCTGGCGCGAAAGCACAGTCCGAAACGCTGGCCGCCTCCCGCGTCAAAAAAGTGGTGATGATCAGCTGCAGCCCCGCCAGCTTCGCCCGCGATGCGAAGATATTGAAGGCCGCAGGCTTCCACATCACCCATGCGTTAGGTATCGACCAATTCGTCTGGAGCCCGCATCTTGAGATCGCCGCGGTTTTTGAGCGCTAGCTACACTCAACACCCTCACAACATTTTTTGCAAAATATATGAGTTTACTTATACATTTTTTTCTGTGCATTGAATATTCTGGGCTTCTAATCTTTACGTTCTGGAAAATGGAAATTTTAAAAGAATACCAAACACTATTAACTGGCATATTAGCCTTGGCTGCAGCCTTATTTTCCGTTTGGGCACTTTGGCAAATTGAGGATAAAAAACGAAAAGACAAAAACAGGGTGGCTCGTGCAATGCTTGTTCACTCGTTGTCCGATATATGCCAATATGCAAAAGACACTTTGGAATACTTGTATAACTATAGAAACGCCGATACCGTTCAGCGTCAATCAATGTCTGCCCCCACTATTCCTACCGAATCTATTTTTCCTCAACTTTGCAATGCAATTGAATTTGCAGACCCTCTGAATGATGTGGGAAACTATCTGGCACAGCTGGTGTGCGACTTACAAATACACAACTCTAGGCTTAGAGACTCAAATCTGGAGCAAACGTGGCGTGTTACGCTCGAAGTAGCCGCTGTAGAACTTCATGCTACAGCTGAAAATGTTTTTGATTATGCACGAGGAAAATCAAATGATTGCCTTGAGATAAAGGGAGAAAATATACACCGCGCGACCAGAACGATTACGGCTCATGCTTTGAATCTTTTCCCATTTGAGCTTCATTTCCCTGAAGCACAAGAAAAAATCATGCGACGTTATCCTCCTTCAATACCTTCCAATTAATGTCCATCTTAATTGACCTTCTATTTAAACAACGCTATGAACGCTACCTGCTAACCCTCTGGATTCCCGCCTGCGCGGGAATGACGTAAGAAAGAACCATGCACGATTTAAGCCTCATCCGTAATTTTTCTATCATTGCCCATATTGACCATGGGAAATCGACACTGGCTGACCGTTTGATCGAGTTCTGCGGCGGGCTGGAGATGCGCGAAATGAGCGCGCAGGTGCTCGATTCGATGGAGCTGGAAAAAGAGCGCGGCATCACGATTAAAGCCCAGACCGTGCGCCTAAAATACAAAGCCAAAGACGGCAAAACCTATACCCTCAACCTGATGGATACCCCCGGCCACGTGGATTTTGGCTATGAAGTGTCGCGCTGCTTGGCGGCCTGCGAGGGCTCGCTGTTGGTGGTTGATGCGTCCCAAGGCGTGGAAGCGCAGACGCTGGCCAACGTCTATAAGGCGATGGACGCCAACCACGAGATGGTACCGGTGCTCAATAAAATCGACCTTCCCGCCGCCGACATTGACCGCGCAAAGGCACAAATTGAAGAAGTCATCGGCATTGATGCGTCTGACGCGG
>RFOF01000111.1 GCA_009926845.1 Alphaproteobacteria bacterium | reverse complement strand
TACGGGGTGAACTTTATGTTGTTGTTTGGCGCACCAGAAGACGAACCCACCAAGGCCTAAACATATGCCCGAAAGATCCATCGTGAATGGTCCTAAGGTCAGTTCAATGCCTCAAGAGGCTTCGGCCCAACCCCTCACCCAACTGCTGTCCCAACTTCCCTCTACAGACCGCTTGGTCAGCAGTCCGGTGGGTCAAGCACTGGTGCAACAACATGGTGCCACTTTGGTCACGCAGCAGGCTACACCTACTCTGCTGCGATTTCCGCTATGCACGACAAAAAATGGGATGCGCAGACATTGTCTGATTTCTTGGCTAATCCTAAGAAATATATCCCAGGCAACAAAATGTCGTTTGCAGGTATTAAAAACCCACAAGATCGTGCGAACTTGATCGCGTATCTTTCGACGCTGAAATAGCCGAGCTGGATACCGGCCTTCGCCGGTATGACGAAAGCAAAAAGGGAGCGAAAAAATGGCCGAAAATATCACGTATATCTGGCTTGCTGTCGGGGTTCTTTTTTTGTTGCTTGAAGCGCTCGGCGCCAACGGCATCGGCTTCTTTTTCGCAGGACTTGGTGCACTCACTGTGGGCACGCTCATCAACCTTGGCCATGTTGCCCCTGATGCGTATGTGCTCCAATCGATCGTGTTTTTTGCAACCACCGCATTGTGGACAGCAGTGCTTTGGGCGCCACTTAAAAACCACCGCAAAAAATCCTCCAACTATAATAACATCATTGGCGATACCGCCTATGTTGGCTCGGGTGGCATCAGCAAAAAAGAGGGCGGCGAAGTCACCTGGTCGGGCACCATCATGAAATCCAAACTCGCAGAGCACGCAGGCGTTGATGCGCTAGCCGCAGGCACAGAAGTCACCATCACCGCTATTTCCGGCGCAACACTCACCGTTAAACCCAAACTCTAGAGGATTTTATGGATAGCACACTCTGGCTCGCAGCCCTTGGCGTCATCGTTCTTATCACCGTTATGAAGGGTGTGCGCACCGTGCCGCAACAACAGGCGTGGATCGTCGAAAGCCTCGGCAAGTTTGACCGTGCGCTTGAGCCCGGCATCAACTTCCTCATTCCCTTTATCCAGTCGGTGGCCTATCGCCACTCGCTCAAAGAGGCCGCTGTTGAAGTGCCTGAGCAAGCGGGCATCACGCGCGACAACGTGACGTTGATACTCGATGGCATTTTATATGTGCGCATTGTCGATCCTGTTGCAGCGAGCTATGGCGTGAACAATCCCGTCAACGCGGTGATGCAGCTGGCGCAGACCACCATGCGCTCGGAAATAGGCAAACTTACGCTTGATAAAACCTTTGAAGAGCGCGAAACGCTCAATGCCAATATCGTGGCGGCCATCAATCAGGCTGCGCAAAATTGGGGCATTCAATGCATGCGTTATGAAATTAAAAACATCACGCCTCCGTCATCGGCGCTCAAAGCGATGGAGCTGCAAATGGCTGCTGACCGCCAAAAACGCGCCACCATTTTAGAATCCGAAGGTAAACGCCAAGCGCAGATCAACGTTGCTGAAGGCGCAAAACAAGAAACGATTCTGAAGGCTGAAGGCCAGCAACAGCAAACGATTTTGAACGCAGAAGCGCGCAAAACAGAAATCGTTCTGCAATCAGAAGCAGCGCAAATCGATCAGGTGAACCGAGCCAATGGTGAGGCGCAGGCGATTGTTGCCGTGGCCACCGCCACCGCTGAGGGGATTGCCAAAGTAGCGGAATCCATTTTGAAACAAGGCGGCGCAGAAGCCGTGAGCCTCAAAATCGCCGAGCAATATGTTGATGCATTCAAAGGCCTCGCGCGTAGCTCGACCACGGTTTTAATGCCCGCAAATCCTGGCGATGTCGGCGGCATGGTGGCGCAAGCGCTCACAGTGTTCGACAGCATCCGCAGCAAAACCGCAGCCGCTGGCAAAAGCCCGTGGGCTGGCGCGTGATATTTCGTCATCGCGAGCGCACAGCGTGCGCATGGCGATCCAGTATTTTCTGGATTGCTTCGGCGGCTTTCAGCCTCCTCGCAATGACGGCAAACGCCGCACCTTCCCACTGCATCACGCTCTATGGCGCGTGCAAATATGCGGCGGATTTTTCACATTTTGAATACGTGAGTCCCGATGCGCCAAAAGGCGGCAGCATCAAAATGGCGGAAACTGGTTCGTTCGACAGCGTGAACCCGTTTATCCTCAAAGGCGTCAAAGCACCGGGCGTCGGCATGGCGTTTGAATCGCTGATGACTTCGTCGTTCGACGAACCGCAAACCATGTATGGGTTGATTGCCGAAAGCGTGGACATCGCGCCCGACCGCAGCCACGCGGATTTTATGCTGCGGCCGATTGCTAAATGGCATGATGGAACGGCGATTACCGCCGATGACGTGGTGTTTTCGTTCGACACGCTAAAGGGCAAAGGCGACCCGACACTTTGAAAAAACAACGCTGGAAGCGCCGCTGGCCAGCGGGCCATACAAGGTGGAAAGCGTGGATCAAGGCCGGAGCATCATCTTCTCGCGCGTGAAAAATTATTGGGGCAAAGACATCGCGGTTAATCGCGGGCAATATAATTTTGACGTCATTCGCTATGACATGTATCGCGATGAAAACGTGGCGCTGGAGGCCATCAAAGCCGGCGCGTATGATTTCCGCCGCGAATATATCGCCCGCAACTGGGCAACGGCGTATGACGCGCCAGCAGTCAAAGATGGGCGCATCATCAAACGCGAAATTCCTGACATGACACCACAGGGTATGCAGGCGTTTATTTTCAACACCCGTCGCGACAAATTTTCCAGCGCAAAAGTGCGCGAGGCTTTGGCGCTGACGCTCGATTATGAGTGGACGAACAAGACGATTTTTTATGGCGCTTATAAACGTAATCAAAGCTATTTTGAAAACACGGATTTTCAAGCCAAAGGCGCCCCCGTTGGCAAGGAACTCGCGCTGCTCACCCCGTTTAAAAATGAGCTGCCGCCAGAGCTTTTCACGCAGGAATTTAAAGTCCCCACCACCGATGGCAGCGGCAATGTCCGCACGAATTTGCTGAAGGCGCAATCGCTTTTAGACGCGGCGGGTTTTGCGATTAAAGATGGCAAGCGCACCGATAAAAATGGCGAGCCACTAAGCGTTGAATTCATGCTGCGCCAACCGACGATGGAGCGCGTCATCGCCCCCATGCGCAAAAATTTAGAGCGCCTCGGCATCACCTCTTCCATCCGCATGGTCGATGAATCGCAATACCAAAAACGCACCGACGAAGGCGATTTCGATATTGTGTCCGTCTGGATAAATCGCGGTGTGTTCTTTCCGGGGAATGAACAAGTGTCGCTCTGGCAATCGTCGCAGGCAGTTATTAAAGGCAGCAACAATCTCGGCGGCGTGCAAAACAAGGTGGTGGACGCGCTGCTTGTGGCGCTAACCTCCGCCAAGGACGAAGAGTCGCTGATTGCCGCTGGCCGCGCGCTTGACCGCGTTCTGCTGTGGAACCACTACATCATCCCCAACTGGCATTCGGGCGTTTTCCGCGTGGCCTACTGGGATAAATTTGGCATCCCGAAAGTCTATCCCAAATACAATATCGGCTTCCCACAAACATGGTGGATGAAATCGGTCGACAGATGACAGATGACAGATGACGGATGACAGAAAAGATACTATTCTTCGTCATCAGTCATCCGTAATCCGTTAGCCCTTATGCTCAACTATATCATTCGTCGTTTGCTCCTCATGATACCCACGCTCTTTGGCATCATGGTGCTCAATTTTCTTATCGTGCAGGCCGCACCGGGCGGACCGGTGGAAAATGTGGTCGCGCGCCTGACCGACATCACCTCCGCTGATTCCGCCACCTCGCGCATCTCTGGCGCAGGCTCGGATATGGCCGCCAAAGGCGATATACAGCATGGCAATTTAAACGCGGTTTATCGCGGTGCGCGCGGGCTTGACCCGGAAATTGTCGAGCAGATAAAAAAAATGTATGGCTTTGACAAACCGCCGCTAGAGCGGTTTTTGATGATGATAAAAAACTACGCCATGTTCGATTTTGGCGAGAGTTTTTTCCGCAATGAACGGGTGATCGACCTGGTGCTGCGCACCCTGCCTGTCACGCTGTCACTCGGGCTTTGGTCAACATTGCTCGTCTATCTTATCTCCATTCCGCTGGGCATTCGAAAAGCTGTGCGTGATGGCAGTGCGTTTGACGTGTGGACAAGTTGGGCAATCATTATCGGCTATGCAATTCCCAGTTTCCTGTTTGCGATTTTGCTGATTTTATTATTCGCAGGCGGCAATTATTTGAGCTGGTTTCCGCTCAAAGGCCTCACCTCCGACAACTGGGAAGAGCTGAGTTTTGCGGGCAAAATCGGCGATTATTTCTGGCATATTACCCTTCCGGTGGTCGCCATCGTCATCACCAAATTCGCCTATCTGACCATGTTCACCAAGAACAGTTTTATGGATGAAATCAACAAGCAATATGTGCTGACCGCGCGCGCCAAAGGCCTTTCCGAAAAACAGGTGCTCTATGGGCACGTGTTCCGCAACGCGATGCTCATCGTGATTGCTGGTTTCCCTGCGGCGCTGCTTTCCATCATCTTTAGCAGCTCGCTGATTATCGAGATCATTTTTTCGCTCAACGGCCTCGGTCTGCTGGGCTATGAAGCGGTGATAAACCGCGACTATCCGGTGATGTTCGGTACGCTCTACATCTTCACGCTCATTGGCCTTGTCTTTGGCCTTCTCGGCGATTTGATGTATGTCGCGGTTGACCCACGCATTGATTTTAATCGGAGGGATGTATGATTAGTTTTTCGCCATTTATTCCGCATTCCTATCAGCATTTGCTGGACAGCAAAACCTTCGTGCCCGCGCTGCCGGAGAAATTTTATGAGGGGCTATTGCGCGAACATGAAGCACTGGAAAATGTGCAGACACACAGCATCGCTTACGAAAATGACGGCCTGAAAATCACTGGGCTTTTTTGCGCACCTAAAACCATCAACCCAGCTGGCCACCCCGTGGTCATTTATAATCGCGGTGGCCGCAACGAATATGGCAAGCTGACGCTGCTTTCCGTCATGCGCTCGATGGCGCCCTTTGCTGAAAAAGGTTATCTGGCTTTTGCCAGCAACTATCGTGGAAATGATGGTGGAGATGGGCATGACGAGTTCGGCGGCGGCGATGTCGGCGATGTGCTGAAGCTGCTTTCGCTCGCACAAAATCACGAAGGGTTTGATGGCAAAAACAGCTTTATGGTTGGTCATTCGCGCGGCGGGATGATGACCTATTTGTCGCTTAAAAATGGCGCAAAATTAAACGCCGCTGTTTCCATCGCGGGGATTTCTGACCTGCGAGGCAATGGCAATTTCGCACAGTTTATTGATGAGAACGACAAGGAAGAAGGGCTCGCCGCCCGCTCGGCGCAGGCGTGGCCGGAAGCGCTTACCACGCCGCTTCTGCTGCTGCATGGCACGCGCGATGACGCGGTGGGTGCCGAGCATTCCACGCAGCTTGCCGCGCAACTGGCAGAGCTCGGCCTGCGGCATGAACTAGAAATTTATGAAGGTGGCAACCACGCGCTCGTTCGCCACTGGGATGAGGTGCTCGCGCGCATCACCGGCTGGCTAGAGGAGCATCGAAAATGATACCGCTTGCCAAACGCCGCATCGCCTTGTTCTGCGCCAATAAGCGCGGCTTTTGGAGCCTGTGGATTTTTCTGT
>RFOF01000012.1 GCA_009926845.1 Alphaproteobacteria bacterium | reverse complement strand
ATACGGGATACCTTGGCCGCGGTCGAGCTCAAGAATCCAGCCGGTGACGTTGTCGAGGAAGTAGCGATCATGGGTTACCATGACGACAGTGCCGGTATATTCTTTGAGGAAATGCTCGAGCCACGCGACGGATTCGGCGTCCAAATGGTTGGTCGGTTCGTCGAGGAGGAGCAAATCAGGCTTTTCCAGCAGCAGCTTGCACAGCGCCACGCGGCGGCGCTCACCGCCGGATATTTTGGTGACGTCAGCGTCTTTGGGTGGGCAGCGCAGCGCGTCCATCGCAATTTCGATTTCGCGCTCAATGTCCCAGCCGTTGACGGCTTCGATTTTTTCCTGCAGGTCGCCTTGCTCTTCGATGAGCTTCATCATTTCGTCATTGTCGGTTACTTCGCCAAGCTGGTTCGACACGTCGTTGAAGCGGTCGAGCAGGGCTTTTTTCTCGCCGAGCGCGTCCATGATGTTTTCCATCACGTTCTTTTTTTCGTCGAGCTTTGGCTCTTGTTCCAGATAGCCCACGCGCGCGCCCTCGGCCACCCACGCCTCGCCGAGGAATTCTTTTTCGCGACCCGCCATGATCTTCAGCAGGGTGGATTTACCCGAGCCGTTCGGCCCGAGGACACCAATCTTCACACCTGGCAAAAACGACAGGTAAATGTTCTTGAGCACCTCTTTGCCACCCGGATAGGTTTTGCTGAGGTCTTTCATCACATACACATATTGATACGAAGCCATTTTTTGTCCTTTATATTGAGATAGTTGGCAGGGGCGACGAATAAGAAGTGAAAAATATCCGCTTATCTGATAACATGAAAGCCATATTTTGCAATTTTTATAGGAATCATTTTTATGCAATTTATACGTAGCTTTTTGCTGTTCTTTGTGGCGATCACAACTCTTTCGCCAAATGCATTTGCCTATGATACTGACCCCGATCAGATGGCTCATGTGTATATTGTGGGCCTAGGAAAATCAAAAGACTATGCAGCACTTAGAACAAAAGCGCTGGCGCTGGCTGGTGTATTGGGCATGAAATATTCAGATGATGACCGTATTTATGATGCGCAAAAAGGACTTATTTATCCATCTGATTACAAAGGTGATGAAATGTATGCTGGGGCATATTTCCCGCGAAGGAATATTGATGATCCCGAAGTGCAGGTTTCGCTTGAGATGCGTGACTATTACGATAATTCCATACCAGTTGGAACGATGACGATTATGGTTGGAGTTTATACTTCGAAGAAAGAGGCAAAAGCCGTTTATAAAAAAGTAAAAGCCATTGATCCGGAGGCTTACCTGCTCAAAACAGACCTATACATGGGGTGTATGCATTAGCATGCAGGGCTAAATGCCACCTTTTGTCCTTTGATTGCAATCGGTTGGTGTTTTTGGCGCAAACGCACCGCAGTTGCCTTACGCTGTAACACAATTGTAACTTGAACGTCTAGGCCAATTCGCATAAGTTTTATTAAGAAATGAATTCTTCGAGGGCGTTGCCATGAACTGGGGTAAGATTTTTAAGAATGCCGGACAAATGGCGCTTATTATGGGGGCGGTTGGTGCGCTGCTTGCTCTTGCCATGCCGACGCTTGCGCCAGTCATTGGCGTTAAGGGGGGGCTTGGCCTCATTGCGGATACTGGTTTTCAAGCCTTATTTTTCGGTGCGTTTGGCGCAATTAGCGCAGTTGTAACTCCCGTTATCAAAGCAGTGCTTGGCGACAAAGCCGAAGCCGAACAAAAGAAAAATATTACGGTGAATTTGACGCTGGGTGCACCTGCGCAAGAGCAAGCGCCGTCGATGAGCATCACCAACCATCACACCGTCAATAATAATGATGTGGATGTGGTGGCCATTGACGCTAGCCGCACGAAAAACACCGGCGTGGATGCAAGCGAGCACATCAAGCTTGTCAACAAGCTGGAAGCCAATGTTGCGGCGGATCCTTTTGCCCGCCCTGCTACTTCCGTTACCGACGCTGAAACTCGCCGCGCCGCATTGCTGGGGCCTGCTGCCAGTCAGGCAATTCATTAGCTAGCAGTATCTGAATCTCATCCCTTGAAATTCGCTGGTAGCTATCTTACATAGATTTCATGAAAAACCCTGTGCGAAAACCGCTGAGGGGTGCTATATAATAGCCACAATCAACTCTTTTAGGAGAATGTCCATGCGTAGCAAACTTATTCTCACCTCTGTGCTTATGATGTCGGCCTCTAGCGCTGCTTTGGCGTGGGATTCGGCGGCGGTTTCTCCGGCGCAGGCCAACAACGTCAATGTGCAGGCGCAGCAACAGGTGGCCGCGCCCGCCTTTGGTGCGCCAGCGGAAGATAGTTGGGGCGGCATTCCGACTTTGCCACTGGAAGTGATGCAGGCGGGCGATGTGCGCTTTATCAATGGCGGCGTGAGCGATGAAGAGCTGGCGCAGCTAAAGGAAACTAATGGCGACTATAACCTGCACCTGCTTATTTCAGGGGTGGGCGGTGAATATGTCGGCGACGTGACGGTGCGCATCTATTCTGGCTCTACGCCAGTGGTGGCGGTGGCTGATGCTGGCCCATATCTCTATGTGGCGCTAAAGCCCGGCAACTATAATGTGGTGGCGACCTCGGGCGGAAAAGATCAGAAATTCAAGGTGAGTGTGCCTGCCAAAGGTTCCCTCAAGAAGAATATCAGCGTAGCAAATTAGTTGTAATTTAGCGGTTGACAGGTGGCGGCGTCTGCATTAGATTTGCCCCTCATTTTGACCCAACGATTAATAAATAATTAAAAATCAGGAAGTTAGCCATGTTTGCAGTCATTCGTACCGGCGGGAAGCAATATAAAGTTGCCAGCGGCGATGTTCTTTCCGTTGAAAAACTGGAAGGTAATGTGGGAGATAAAGTAGAAATCAACGATGTGCTCATGACCGGCGCTACCCTCGGTGGTAAAGGCGTTCTGGCTGGGCACCAACGTAGGCCTCGGCCGCGACCACACGATTTTCGCCACGACCGCAGGTCGCGTCGAATTCCGTCAAAAAGCGGGTCGCATGGTCATCTCCGTTGTTGCGGACGCTGCATAAGCACCCATAGAATTCATAAAAAAGGGGGGCAGCATCTGCTCCCCTTTTTTTATTTAAGGCAAAAAAAATGAAATTTCTCGACGAAGCAAAAATCTATATCAAGGCGGGTGACGGCGGCAAAGGCTGCGTCAGTTTTCGTCGTGAAAAATTCATCCCCGATGGCGGGCCCGATGGTGGCAACGGTGGCGCGGGCGGTAGCGTTATCGCTGAGTGCATCAGCGGCTTAAATACGCTCATCGATTTCCGCTATCAGCAACATTTTCGCGCGAAAAATGGCCAGCAAGGTGGCGGCAGCAGCTGCACCGGCGCCAGCTCGGATGACATCATCATCAAGCTGCCACTGGGCACGCAAATTTTCGAAGAAGACCGCGAAACCTTGGTGGCAGATTTAACCCGCGTTGGCCAGCGCGTGCTGCTTGCCAAAGGCGGCATGGGCGGGCTCGGCAACCAGTGTTTCAAATCTTCCACCAATCAGGCGCCACGCACATCAACGCCCGGTGAAGAAGGTCCTGAAGCGTGGCTGTGGATTCGCTTAAAGCTCATGTCAGATGCGGGTTTGCTCGGCCTTCCTAACGCTGGCAAATCCACATTCCTCGCTGCCGTTTCGCGCGCCAAACCGAAGATTGCCGACTATCCTTTTACCACGCTCGTGCCGCAGCTTGGCGTTGTCTATGTCGATAATCGCGAGTTCGTGCTCGCTGACATTCCCGGCCTCATCGAAGGCGCATCCGAAGGCGTTGGCCTTGGCACGCGCTTCCTCGGTCATGTTGAACGCGCTGGCATATTGTTGCATCTTATCGATGGCACTGGCGAAGACGTTGTGGAAGCGTATAAAACCATTCGCGGTGAGCTTGAAGCCTATAGCCCTGAGCTCGCGGAAACCGATGAGATTGTGGCGCTGAACAAGTGTGATGCGCTGACCGAAGATGAGATAAAAGAGAAAAAAGCCGCGCTGAAAAAAGCCAGCAAAAAAACTGTGCACGCGATTTCCGGATTCACCGGCGACGGTGTGCAAAAAGTGCTGCGCGAAATGATGAAAGTGATAGAAGAAAAGAGAGAAGCACTGAAAGACGAGTAGCATGTTCAAAGACGCCAAACGCATTGTCATCAAGGTTGGCTCGTCGCTGATTATCGGCGACAGTAATGCTGCGCGTAAGGACTGGCTCGCGTCACTTGCAAGCGACATTGCGCAGCTCAAAAAACAAAACAAAGAAGTCATCGTCGTTACCTCAGGCGCGGTGGCGCTTGGCCGCTCTCCTCTTGGCTATGGCGCGCGCGCACTGGAGCTTGAGGAAAAACAAGCGGCGGCGGCCTGCGGGCAGATAACCCTGTTTTCGCTATGGGCGGAGACGCTGGGCGCAGTTTCGCTTTCGCCTGCGCAGATTCTACTCACGGCTGATGACAGCATCCATCGTCGCCGCTATTTGAACGCGCGCAACACGCTCGACACGCTGCTGGAAAATGCGCGCGTTGTGCCTGTTATCAACGAGAATGACACGGTGGCAACTGCCGAATTGCGCTTTGGCGATAATGACCGCTTGGCGGCGCGCGTGGCGCAGATGGCGGGCGCGGATATGCTGGTTCTTTTTTCCGACATTGACGGGCTCTACACCGCCGATCCTCGCACGAACAAAGATGCAACATTCATCGCCGAAGTCACCGAAATTTCAGACGACATTGAAGCCATGGCAGGCGGCGCGGGCTCAAGTGTTGGCACGGGCGGCATGGCGACCAAAATCGCTGCGGCAAAAATCGCCACCGCTGCTGGTTGCCACATGGTGATCGCGCGCGGAACGGAAAATAATCCGCTCAAAGCACTCGCTGATGGCGGAAAACACACGCTATTTATCGCGAAAGAAAGCCCACTTTCCGCACGTAAACATTGGATAGCTGGCGGGCTGCACCCCTCGGGCATCGTCTATGTGGATGGCGGCGCGGCGACCGCGCTCAAAGGCGGGAAGAGCTTGCTGCCTGCGGGCGTCAAGGCCGTTGAAGGGTGCTTTGATTTGGGGGATGCGGTGCTGATCAAAACCGAATCCGACAAGCTGATCGGCAAAGGTTTGATTGCCTACAGCGCGGACGACGCTGCGCGCATCATCGGCAAAAAAAGCAGCGAGATAGAGCAAATTTTGGGCTTTAAACGCCGTGACGTTTTGATCCACCGTGATGATATGGTTTTGGAGTAGGGCTATGACAAACGAGATCCACACCATGATGCAAGACGTTGGCAAGCGCGCCCGCGCGGCCTATGGCGTTTTGGCGGAAGCGGGTAATGCGCAAAAAGATATGGCGCTGGTCAGTAGCGCGATGGCCATTCGCGCGCACGTGGCGGGCATCCTCGCGGCCAACGCAAAAGACATCGCCTATGGCAAAGAAAAGGGGCTGGATGCGGCGATGATTGACCGCCTCGCGCTCGACGAAAAACGCATCGAGTCGCTGGCCGCAGGGCTTGAGACGGTGGCGACGCTGCCCGACCCTGTGGGCAAAACATTGGAAGAGTGGGAGCGGCCCAATGGCCTCGTGCTCCAGCGCGTTTCAATCCCCCTTGGCGTCATCGGTGTGATTTATGAGTCGCGCCCGAACGTCACCGCGGATGCGGCGGGCTTAAGCATCAAATCGGGCAATGCGGCGATTCTTCGCGGTGGTTCGGAAAGTTTTCATTCGTCGCAGGCGATTGCTGGGTGTTTGCATCAGGGTTTGAAAGCGGCGGGCCTGCCTGAGGACTGCGTGCAAGTGGTTTCAACGCGTGACCGCGCGGCAGTCGGCGAGATGCTGACCATGACCGGATTCATCGACGTTATCGTGCCCCGCGGCGGCAAATCGCTCACCCAGCGCGTGGCCGACGATAGTCGCATCCCCACCATTTTGCACCTTGATGGCAACTGCCATGTGTATGTGCATGCGGGCGCGGATGTGGGGATGGCGCGTGATGTTTTGGTCAATGCGAAGCTGCGGCGCGTGGGCATTTGCGGCGCGGCTGAGTCGCTGCTTATCGACGCTGCTGTTGCTGAAAAAATGCTGCCTGTGCTCGCCGAAGCGCTGATTTCTAAAGGCTGCGAACTCCGCGGCGATGCTGCCTCGCAAAAAATTGACGCGCGCATTAAAGCGGCAACCGAAGAAGATTGGGGCACGGAATATCTAGCGGCGATTATGTCGGTCAAAATCGTGAATGGTTTGGACGAAGCTATCGCCCACATCAACACATATGGCTCGCATCACACCGATTGCATCGTCACCTCCGACAGCGCGGCGGCTCGCCAGTTCCTGCGCCGCGTGGACAGCGCGATCGTCACCCACAACGCATCCACGCAATTTGCCGATGGCGGCGAGTTCGGCTTTGGCGCAGAAATTGGCATCTCCACTGGCCGCCTGCACGCGCGCGGCCCCGTCGGCGCGCAACAACTGACCACCTATAAATATGTGGTGCATGGCACGGGGCAAACGAGAGCATGATAATTTACATGCATTTGGGCTCGAAGAGCCCTCACCCTAACCCTCTCCCATTGGGAGAGGGAAAGCTGCCGCTTCGCGTCAGCGGAGTGCAGCGGGTGAGGGCTAATTAGTGAAACCCATCTGCACCAAAAACAGGGCAATCGGCATTTTGGGGGGCTCGTTCAACCCAGCGCATGCTGGCCATCTGCACATTAGTTTATACGCGCTGAAAAAATATAAGCTTGATTGTGTGTGGTGGTTGGTCTCCCCGCAAAATCCTCTGAAGGATGCAAAATCGCTCGCTGATTATGATAAGCGCCTCGCCTCTGCGCGGTCGGTGGCGGCGGCGCACCCACGCATTATCGTCTCCGACATGGAACAAAAAATGGGGCATAATTAGGTTGTAAGGGTAAGAATGCCCTTGCCTGAAAGGAGAACGGCCATCGCTACAAAACTGTTAGTCAAGAAACCCACCGGCTCGCAAATCGAGCGCCTTATCCTCAAATCCCTCGACAGTCACAAAGCTGAAAACGTTGTTTCCATCGACCTTACCGGCAAATCCGATATGGCTGACCGCATGATTGTGGCCAGCGGCACCTCGCAGCGCCATCTGGCGTCGCTTGCGGAGCATATTGTCGAGGTCTTGAAACATGCGGGTTTCGACCGCGTGCCCGTTGAAGGCAAAGACACCGGGGACTGGGTGCTGGTTGACGCTGGCGACATCATCATTCACATCTTCCGCCCGGAGATCCGCCACTACTACAACATTGAAAAAATGTGGTCGGTTCCCGCTGCGCAAGCTGAGGTTGCTCAATAAAGCTCGCTCTTGTTTAGGAGAAGTGAATGAAAATCCTTATAAGTGCCATCGGCAAGGCCAAGGCCTCGCCGGAGCAGCAGCTTTATAATGAATATATCAAGCGCATGTCGTGGCCGGTTCAGTGCCGCGAATTCGACGTCAAACTTCAAGATATCAATCAACGCAAACAGCGTGAAGGCGGCGAGTTGCTTGCGGCCTGCGCGGGTTATGAGCGCATCATCGCACTCGACGAAACCGGAAAAACACTCAGCAGCCGCGAGTTTGCGGGCGAGATGATGGGCTGGCAGCAGCAGGGCTTTTCGTCATTTGCGTTTGTCATTGGCGGAAGCGACGGCCTTGATGCGCCAGTGAAAAAAGCCGCACACCTCGTCTGGTCGTTTGGCCGCGTCACCTATCCGCATATGCTGATGCGCGCGCTGTTGGCTGAACAGCTCTACCGCACCCAGACGATAATTCTTGGGCATCCGTATCATAAATGAGGGTAAGCCTTAGCGGCTCTGCCGCTTAGGTTCCCGTCATCTCCGCGAAGGCGGGGATCCACACTTGCCAAAGGTAAATTTTCGTTTATAATACAGGTGTTTTAAACCTGATGCGGATTTTGACGTGAGCATTACTAGGCGAACATTCTTACAGACGACGATAGCCGCCGCCGGTGCAAGTGCGTTGCCTGCATCCGCCGCGGTTCCTACTGCCGCGCCCGCAGCTCGGGTGATTTTAGACGCGGCTAAAGTGCTGGTGGATTATAACGGCTCAGTTGCTGCTTTTGAAATGGCTTTGCGGGAATCTGAAAATGCTTGGCTACATCACAAGCCATTTGTGCCAGGTGTTTCCATGGCCGAGCCATATACCCCTTTGGCAATTGCCTTTGTGGGCGCAACGGAATGCACAGATGAAGAAAGAGCTGTCGCGCAAGCGCAAGTGCAAGCGAACATCGCAAAACTGGAAACGGTATTTGCAGAGGCAGCAAAAGCCTCGGCTCTTGCGCGACAACTTTTTGATGAAGAACTTTGTCCGGATAGCGCGCTTGCGCAGTTAGAAAAACTCCGAAAAAAGTGCTACCTCAAAATTTTTGATCTGGTGATTCGCAGGCCAGATTTTTTGCAGAATTTAGCTTTCAAACAACAAAAAGACAATATTCTTGCGAGCATCGCAAGTGGCAATGTCGCAGACATGGGGGTTGCTTAATTTGTAGATTTTAAGGTGTCTTTAAATCAAAGCGGTTTGTGGCAAGAGCTAGGGCCTGAGGCTGAAAAAATTTACGCAGCTTTTGAAGTCGAACAAAAAAGAGTACTGGAGCGGATTCCACCAGAAATTGCGGAGTATTTGATTACACGAGGTAGGGCTGATTCCCAGTTTCTGGAGAGGTCGTGTAATTATCGCACGATAATGAGTTGGGGAAATCAATATGATGGACATTTCTCTGACCACGCTGCGCCCGCGCACATAGCCGCACAAGTATTACAAGCAGTGCAAACTTTTGCTTATAGTGCTGGAAAAGAAAGATTGCCGATAGAAGAAATAAGAAAAAAAATTACTGAGTTATATCAAAAATATCCTCAGCTAAATCCTACGCTCTATCCTGATATTATTGCTCGCTTAAAAAGAAATCCAGCTGGGAAGGCTCTTTTAGATGGTAATGGCGTTCCATATGATCCTGCGGTTTTTGCGGAGACTCCTGCGGAACAGCCCGTGACGCAAGCCGCTGCATCTGCTGCTAGCGAGAAGCCTGCTGCTCCATCAGTAGAGGAAAAACCGGAAGCTCCTTCGGCAGCACCACCCTTATCGCGCCGCAACGCGCTGAGGCCAGAAAATTGGGGGAGGGCATTTGCAGCATTTATGCAGCCAGATAAAACGCCTGCCCAAGCACCTGCTGCCACAAGTGCAGCGGCAAAAGCGGCGGATGTTCCAGCTGCTACTCCAGCGCAGGCAGCCCTTCCTGCACCACACATAGAAACTTTCTCTCCCCCTCCGGCAAGAGAACCAGTGGAAATTAGAGAGGCGAAGGTTGATCAACCTGCGCACGTGGCTGCACGAAAAAAAGAGCCGCCACCACCTAAACTCTAGACAAATCCCACAAATATGCGATGAATCATCGCATGACACATCCATCACAAAACACCCGCCCGAAACCTGTTGTGCTCGCCATTTTAGATGGCTGGGGCCACCGCGAGGAGCTCGATAGCAACGCCATCGCCGCAGCCAAAACCCCCGCGTGGGACGCGCTGCTGGCGAATTATCCGCATGGGCTCATCAACGCCTCGGAGCTGCATGTGGGGCTGCCAACGGGGCAGATGGGCAACTCGGAAGTGGGGCATATGAACATTGGTTCTGGCCGCGTTCTGATGCAGGAATTGCCGAAGATAGATGCGGCGCTCGCCGATGGCTCGCTCGCCAAAAAACCAGCGTTTGTAGAGTTTGTGAGTGCCCTCTCCCGCTGGGAGAGGGACGGCGCAAGCCGGGGTGAGGGCTCTTCTATACAACAAGAAAAAAGCCCTCACCCTAACCCTCTCCCAGGGGGAGAGGGAATACCTGTGGTCCACGTCATGGGCTTGCTGTCTGATGGCGGGGTGCATTCGCATCAGGCGCATATCATCGCCATGTGCAAGTTGCTCTCTGCTGCTGGCCTTAAGGTTTGCGTGCATGTGTTCACCGATGGACGCGACACGCCACCGCAAAGCGCGCAGGGGTATCTGGGCGAGCTTGAAGGCGAAATTGTCAACTTCCCGAATGTCAAAATAGCTACCGTTAGCGGTCGTTTTTATGCGATGGACCGCGACAACCGCTGGGACCGCGTGCAAAAAGCGTATGATGCGATGGTGTCGGCGGTGGGCGCACGTTTTGAGCTGGCGGAAGAAGCCATTGAAGCTAGCTACACAGCAGGGAAAAACGATGAATTTGTGGCGCCGTCCATCATTGGTGACTATGCGGGCATGAAAGATGGCGATGGTGTTTTTATGGTCAATTTCCGCTCTGATCGCGTGCGTGAAATGCTGACAGCAATGCTCGACCCCGAGTTCAAAGAATTTACGCCTGCGCAAAAAAATACATTTTCTGCCGCGCTTGGCATGACCGAATATTCCAGCAAGCTCGCGCCATTTATTCCCGCGCTGTTTCCACCAGAGCCACTCACCAACATCCTCGGCGAAGTGGTGGCAAATGCTGGGCTGAAACAACTGCGCATCGCAGAGACGGAAAAATACGCGCATGTGACCTTCTTTTTCAACGGTGGCCGCGAGGCACTGTTCGCTGGCGAGGAACGCATTTTAGTGCCTTCGCCGAAAGTGGCGACCTATGATCTACAGCCGGAAATGTCGGCGCCGGAAGTGACGGATAAACTCGTTGCGGCGATTGAGGCGGACACGTTTGACCTGATTGTCGTCAACTACGCCAACACTGACATGGTCGGCCATACGGGCAATGTTCCGGCGGCTATCAAAGCGGTGGAAGCGGTGGATTTTTGCCTTGGGCGCGTGCTAGAGGCAGTGCAGAAAAAAGGGCCAAAATCGAAGAGCAAAAACAAAAATTGCAATGGGAACTCGAAGACCTGCAAAAACGCCTCGTTCCATCGGCGGAAGTGGTGCAAAAATATGAGGCGGAGCTGTCGGCGATTGAAGAAAAACAGCTGATTTTAGACGAGCAGCTGGGCAAAAAACAAGACGAGTTGGTGGCTGCCCGCAACCGTCAAAAAGCATTGGTCTCTGCGGCGCTTCGCCTGTCGCGCACGCCGCCGGAAGCCTCGGTCATTATGCCGGGGGATCAAGTGCAGGCGATGCAGGCGGCGCGCGCACTGGAGCTCATCACCGCGAATTTGAAAGAACAAGCCGAGAGCATTCGCCTGCAGCTTGAGCAGCTGCAAGGCTTGCGTAAAAAGGTCGAAAAAAGCCGCAGTGATATTGAGAATAAACGCAAGAAACTCAGCACAGAGCAGGAGTCGCTGCGCACCAGCGTTGCCCAGCGCCAGCTGTTGCAAAAAACATTGCTGCGCGAGCAGGCCAAGCAGTCAAGCCGCATCATGGAGCTGGCGAAAAAGGCGGAAGATTTGCAGGGTTTAGTGGCAACGCTCGGCAAAGAACAACAGCGGCGTCGTAGCGAAGTGGATGTTGAAAAAGAAGAGGGCGTGGCTGGCAACAAAGGCAAGCTGCGCTCATTCGCCGCAGCCAAGGGCAAGATTCGCCCACCAGTGGCGGGGAAATTGACGCAGCGTTTTGGCGCGAGCGATGGCAAGAACTCCACCAGCAAAGGCATTGAAATTTCCGCCCGCGCAGGTGCGCAGGTCACCGCGCCTTATGACGGTGAAGTGGTGTTCTCCGGCACGTTCCTGACCTATGGGCGCATGGTCATTTTGCGCCATAGTGACGAATTTCACACATTGGTGGCAGGACTTAGCAAGATAGACGTCTCCGTCGGTGAGTTTCTATTGGAAGGAGAGCCGATTGGTGCTATGGGTGATAAGGAATCTGGAAACCGTCTTTATGTCGAGCTGCGAAAGAATAACCAACCGGTTGATCCCGCACCTTGGCTTCGAGGCATCAAAAAATAATTTTGGGAGCTGCACCAACTATGCGTAAAATTTCTAAGCTGTGCCTTGTCGGCGGTTTGCTTATCACTACTTCTTTGGCGCTGGCTCCGGTTGTTTCCTACGCAGAAAAAGACGACACCTATCAACTGCTGAATTTGTTTGGCGATGTGTTTGAGCGCGTGCGCAGCGACTATGTGGAAGAAACAAAAGACTCCGAATTGGTGGAGGCAGCCATCAACGGCATGCTCACCTCGCTCGACCCGCACTCTGCCTATATGAACGAAAAAGGTTTCAAGGAAATGCAGGTGCAGACCAAAGGCGAATTTGGCGGCCTTGGTATTGAAGTGACGATGGATAATGGGTTGGTTAAAGTGGTTTCGCCGATTGACGACACGCCAGCGGCTAAAGCAGGCCTGAAGCCTGGCGATTATGTCAGCCACATCGATGATGAGCAGGTGATGGGGCTGACCCTTGCCGAAGCCGTAGAAAAAATGCGTGGAAAAGTGGATTCTCAAGTGAAGCTTACTGTGCTTCGCGAGAACACCAATGAACCACTTGAATTCACACTCACCCGCGCAATCATCAAAATTAAATCGTCTAAAGCGCGGGCAGAAGGTGATGACATCATTTATTTGCGCATTAGCTCCTTTACTGAAAACACCACCGACCTGATGCGCGATGAATTTGCCAAAGCCAAAAAAGAAGTTCCCGATCTTCGTGGTGTCGTGCTTGATCTGCGCAACAACCCAGGCGGCTTGCTTGATCAGGCTATCTCGGTTTCGGATGCGTTCTTGAAGCAGGGCGAAATTGTTTCCACCCGTGAACGTGACCCTGAGAAAACCCGCCGCTACAGTGCGCAGGCAGGCGATGAATTGATTGACGACAATGTACCCGTGGTGGTGCTTGTCAACAGCGGTTCGGCTTCGGCTTCGGAAATTGTTTCTGGCGCTCTGCAAGACCATAAACGTGCCGTTATTTTGGGCACGAAAACCTTCGGTAAAGGCTCGGTGCAAACGGTGATCCCTATTCCTGAGCATGGCGCAATACGCCTGACCACCGCACGTTACTACACGCCTTCTGGCCGCTCCATTCAGGCTAAAGGCATCGAGCCGAACATCGTGGTTGAGCCAGCGAAAATCGAATTGCTGAAAGCGGATAAAATGCGCTCGGAAGCAGACCTGCGCAAGCGCCTTGAAAATCTGGAAGACAAAAAGAATGAGAACAAATCTAAAGATGACAAAGCCGCAAATTCGGAAAAGAAAAAAGATACAAAGATAGGCAATGTCGATTCAGCGGAAGACTTCCAATTGCAACGTGCTCTGGATGTGCTGCGTGCGCTCAATGTGTATAGTCAGGTTCAGCCCGAAAAATAGTTTCTTGTATGGCGAGCAAACCTTCCAAGCCATCTTTTATCCCAACACCTTGGCACGCGGTGATGTGGCTTCTTCTGTCTGCCTGCCTAGTGCTCTTGGTTGCCCTCTGGTATTCAGGTGCGCATGATGCAGGCGTTGCGCTTGAGAAAGGTCGCCGCATGGTGATAACTCTCAGCACAGGCGAAATTCAGGGAAGAAAAGTGTCGGGAAAAGTACCGTCGCCTGACGCGGAGGCTGTTCTGCGCCCCGATGAGGCGGTGCTCTCCAGCTCTGGCGGGCTTGAGGCAGTTAATCCACATATGCTAGAAGAGTCGGAATTTGGGAAAATTCCCACGATTGATCCTGAGGGAAACAAATCGTGGCGGTATTATTCACGGCCATTTCAACATCGCGGTGGCTTGCCAATGGTGGCGGTTATTGTCGGTGGACTAGGACAAAATAAGGCGGTAGCCGAATCAGCATTGCGGTTGCCACCGGATATGACACTTAGTTTTTCACCATATGCCAAAGAGTTGGATAGTTGGGTAAAGTCTGCGCGCGCCGTGGGGCATGAGGCGATGCTTGATTTGCCACTGGAGCCGAACGATTATCCGGCTACTGATCCAGGTCCTTATGGTATTTTGTCAATGCAAACAGTTGAGGCCAATGAAAAAAGTTTAGAAAGGATGATGGCGAGTGCGCAGGCGTATGTCGGATTTCTTGCGCCTTATAATGAAAACTTTTCAGAGCATAATCAATCATTCAAGCTTTTGCTGCAAAAAGTCAACAATCATGGGCTTATGATGGTTATTGCGCGTGAACCACACAAAACTGAAACACGCACAATTATGGATGACAGCAACATGCCTGCTGTGGTTGCTGATGTGTGGGTGGATGAAGACCCATCAGAGGGAGGTATTTCCGAGCGTCTTGCTACACTCGAACAGATAGCCAAAAAACGAGGTTATGCGATAGGTATTGCCCATGGCCTTCCAATTACTATTGAACATTTGCGCACATGGAGCGCGCAGGCAGCAGAGAAGGGGATTGTGCTTGTCCCGGTCACCTTCATCGCCAAGCCAAGATTCTCATGATGTCCTATAAAATACTTCCCTATCGCCCAGGTGTGGGCATCATGTTGATCAATAAGTCTGGTCAGGTGTTTGTGGCGCGCCGCATAGACTCCACGTCTGAGGCTTGGCAAATGCCACAAGGCGGTATTGACGAGGGCGAAGAACCAGCCATAGCGGCGCTACGCGAGTTGGCGGAGGAAACGGGAACAAGCAAAGCCACCATAATCGGCGAAAGCGCGAAATGGTATGACTATGACCTGCCCGACCATTTGGTGCCGCGCTTGTGGGGTGGAAAATATCGTGGCCAGCGGCAAAAATGGTTTGCTATGAGTTTTGACGGGGTGGACGGCGACATCAACATCGCTACCGAGCATCCTGAATTCTGTGAATGGAAATGGATACCGATGCAAGAGCTACCAAACATCATTGTTCCGTTTAAGCGTTCGCTTTATCAGGCGTTGGTGCATGAGTTTGCGTTGTATGGGGGCAACGGAGCGATTTCTTAGAACTTATTCGTAAGAGAATATCTTCTGTCTTTGCCAAAGAGCATCGGCGAGAGCTTGACGCCCGGGCAGGACTGGCGGCGCTTATATTCTGAGATGCGCACAAGATGCAGGATTTTTTTTACCACCGCCGCATCAAATTTTTGCGCAATAATTTCCTCGGCGCTCTGACGTTTTTCAATGTGCAGCTGCAATATCGCATCTAAAATATCATACGGCGGGAGCTGGTCATCATCACGCTGGCCAGGTTTCAGCTCTGCGCTCGGCGCTTTGTCGATGCTGCTTTGCGGAATCACTTTTGAGATGCTGTTGCGCCACTTCGCCAGCGTATAGACCTCGGTTTTGTATAGGTCTTTAATCACGCAATACGCCCCGCACGAGTCGCCATAGAGCGTAGAATAGCCCACCGCAATTTCCGATTTGTTGCCGGTGGAAAGCAGCATGCGCCCCGTCTGGTTGCTAAGCGCCATGAGGATCTGCCCGCGAATACGCGCCTGCAAATTGCCGCCGACGGCAATATCGTCCATCCAGCCCTCTGCGCCAAACACAGGGGTGAGCGAGGCCTCCGCCGTTTGCATAAAGGGCGCGATGGAAATGGTGTCGGTCTTGATGCCGAGCAGCTTCGCGCTTTCCAGCGCATCATCGATACTCCCCTGCGAGCTATAGGGCGAGGGCAACAACACACCTTGTACATTTTCTGCGCCGAGCGCGTCCACCGCAAGCGCCACAGAAATCGCCGAGTCAATACCGCCTGATAAGCCGAGAAGCACACCCGAAAAACCATTCTTGCGAACATAGTCGGCGAGCGCAAGCTTCATCGCGTTCCACAGCGTTTCATTCGTGGAACGTGGTGACGTGGTAGTCGCGGTGCCCATCACGCCATCACGCATCACGGTCATCACGCTTTCTTGAAATTCCGGCATTTGCATCAGGATAGCACCGCCTGCATCCATCACGAACGAGCCACCGTCAAACACGATGTCGTCCTGCCCACCGACGAGGTTGACATAGGCCAGTGGAAGCCCCGTGCGTGTGGCCGCGCCAGCAGCTACTTTGTGCCGCTGCGCCAATTTCCCAGCTTCAAACGGCGAGGCGTTGATGACGAGCAAAATCTCCGCGCCATCCTTTTTCAGCGCGTCGGCCACGCCCGCGTGCCACATATCTTCGCACACGAGAATGCCCAATTTCGCACCCCGCCAGTGGCACACATGCGGCTCGCTTCCGGCGCTAAATACGCGCTTCTCATCAAACACGCCATAATTAGGCAGCATGGTTTTGGGCTGCACATGCACGATTTTTCCACCCTCGGCAAGCAGCGCCGCGTTATAGACCTTGCCATCTTCTTCCCAGATGCTGCCAAACAAAAAGGCCGCACCAATAGCCGTTTTTTTTGCCAGCTCGTGCGCCGCCGCCATCGCGCACTTACGAAAATGCGGCATCAAAATCAAATCCTCCGGCGGATAGCCAGTGAGTGCGAGTTCTGGCGCGATGATGATGTCTGCGCCGTGCGCCTCGTCATAGGCTGTGGCCAGCAACGCAGCATTTCCCGCAATGTCGCCGACGGTGGGGTTAATCTGCGCGAGTGCGATGGAAAAGCGTTTCATCATTTCCCCAGCAACTCCAGCAGCTGTGGCAGCGCCTCCTGCCATGTCATCACCAGCCCATAATCGGCCACATCGAAGATCGCGGCGTTCTCGTCTTTGTTGATGGCGACGATGATCTTGCTGTCTTTCATGCCCGCCAGATGTTGAATTGCGCCGGAAATCCCCACCGCGATATAGAGGTCAGGCGCGACGACCTTGCCGGTTTGCCCCACCTGATGGTCGTTGGAGATGAACCCGCTATCGACCGCCGCGCGCGACGCACCAATGGCCCCGCCGAGCAGGTCGGCCAGCGGCTCTAACTGTTTGAAGTCTTCCGCCGAGCCCATGCCCCTGCCGCCAGAAACCACTACACGAGCGGCAGTCAGCTCTGGGCGCTCGGATTTTGTTTCATCCGCGCTGACAAACTCTGACAGGGGGCTAGCAGCCCCGGGCATTATATTTTCGATAGTAGCATTTCCACCATTTGCAGCGGGTGCGAACGCTGTCTGGCGAATGGTCAGGAGTTTTATCGCGTCCATCGTCTGCACAGTCTGCAGCGCGTTGCCCGCGTAAAATGGGCGAAGGAACGTGTCGGGCGAAATGACCTGCACCACATCCGAAATTTGCGACACGTCGAGCAGCGCTGCCGCGCGCGGTAGAATATCTTTGCCGGTGGTCGTCGCGGCGGCCAAAACGTGCGAATAATTTTTGGCAAGCGCGGCAATCAGCGGCGCGATATTTTCTGCCAGCGGATAAGTGTTATCCTCCACATGTAGCACTTTGGAAACACCTGCAACAGCGGCCAGCTGCGCGGCAAATTCTTTGCTGCCCACCGCGAGCACATGCACATCGCCGCCAAGCTGCAAAGCGGCGGTGAAAGTGCTGCGCGTGGCATGAAGATTTAAATCGGCAAGGACTAAAATCATATAACTTTTGCCTCGCTACGGAGCTTTTCTACGAGGGCGGCAACGGAGTCCACCTTGATGCCGCCAACACGTTTTTTCGGTTCTTCAACTTTCAGTGTGCGGATGCGTGGGGTGATGTCGACACCCAATTCTTCGGCTGAAATTTTCGCCAGCGGTTTAGACTTTGCTTTCATGATGGATGGCAGGTTCGGATAGCGCGGCTCATTCAGGCGCAGGTCAGATGTCACCACCGCAGGCAAAGGCAAACGCACCGTCACATGCCCGCCATCGACCTCGCGGGTGACTAAAATATAATTACCCTCACCCGCTCCCACAGGTGGGAGAGGATTCGCACCATCATTTTCAATCACCAGTTTCGAAGCGAACGTCCCCTGCCCAACACCGAGGAGCCCTGCGAGCATTTGGCCCGTTTGGTTGCAGTCATCGTCGATGGCTTGCTTGCCGAGAAAGATGAGTTTTGGTTGCTCGCGCGCTACAATTGCAGAGAGGATTTTGGCCGCAGCTAGTGGTTGAATTTCGGATTCTGTTGCCACGTGAATGGCACGGTCCGCGCCGAGCGCAAGGCCCGTGCGCAGCACCTCCTGTACCACGTCTGCGCCGATAGACACCACCACCACTTCCGTGGCAATGCCTTTTTCTTTCAGGCGAACCGCCTCTTCAAGCGCGATTTCATCGAACGGATTCATCGACATTTTAACACCGGAGGTTTCAACCCCCGAGCCATCGGCGCGCACGCGGATGCGCACATTGTAATCGACCACACGTTTAACGGCAACGAGGATTTTCACCTGTTCACTCCAAGCTCCCAGAGCACATCGGAAACACCATTGTTATTGGCCGCGCGCGCCAGCACGAACAGCAAATCCGACAGGCGGTTGATGTAGTGCAGCGCCTCAGCGTTCACTTTTTCCCCAGCAGCCAGCGCGCAGGTCATGCGCTCTGCTCTGCGGCAAATGGTGCGAGCGAGGTGTAGCTGCGCAGCCAGCGGCGAGCCACCGGGCAACACGAAGGAATTCAGCGGCGCGATATGCTCGTTGAACGAATCAATTTCATTTTCCAGCCGCGACACTTGTTTTTCGGTGATGCGAAGGCCCTTGTCTTGCCCGTCGCCATAGGGCGTGGCCAAATCGGCGCCAAGGTCGAACAGGTCGTGCTGGATGCGTTTCAGGCAATCGTCTATCGCGCCACTGGCGTGAAGACGCGCAATGCCAATGGTGCTGTTGGTTTCGTCCACGTCACCGATGGCTTCAAAACGCGTGTCGTTCTTGGGGCGGCGGGAACCATCAACCAAGCCGCTGGTTCCGTCATCACCTGTGCGTGTGTATATCTTGTTGAGTTTGACCATGCGCTAGCTTAAAAAACCCTGCGCTAAATAGCAAGGGGATTAGGCAGCCTATCGTTTTTTAGACGCTGCTGGCTCAAGGCTTCTTGCAAGCTGTGCAAAGGCGTTGACGGAGCAAAATTCTTCTGTCTTCTGCCCTGTAGGATCGGTCACTTTTAGGCCGATGGCATGTGTTTTATCCCCCACAGGCACATCCACCGCAAAAATTGCCACGTCTATTCTTTTGGACTTGCGCCCTCCGGTTGGTTCTTCAATTTGGTATGTATTTAGCGGTTTTCCAGTAGGTGTTGGCCGTTTAAATCCTTCCGGCAACAGTTTTTCTAGCGCGGCATTGACATCAAAAGCACCGTCGTAAACAGTCTCTCTGCCCGCTGTAATTTTCAGCTTTTTAGAACCATTTTCACCACTGACATGGATGTGGGTCTTTTGACCGGTCAGCGCATCTGCATCCTGACAAAGTGCGACTATTTTCACCATATCAAGAAAGGGAACGGCTGTTTCAAACGTGCAGCGCGTGAGAATTTCCTCGGCGGCCTCAGTATTTTTATTGTCTACAAATTTTCTATAGTTTTCCAGTGTTGTGCCGCGGCAGGCGGCAAACATCTTTTGATGGGTTCTGATGCTTGTAATTAAAGCATCCTGATCGTTTGATACTAACTTCAAATATTCCGGCAACATCGCGTCAGGAAAATCAATGCCTGAGTAGGCTATTTTCGACAGAGCTTTGCGACGTTCTTCGTGTTCGGGTAAATAGCACACAGCTTCAGAAATCGCGTGCGCTTTAGTCCCTGCTGTGGCTTTTTTTGCTTTTTCATACATTGCCCTGGCCTTGTCGTCTCTTACAAATGCTTCTAGCGTTTCTCTTTGCTTGTCCCATTTGGCGTCCAAAATTAAATCCTTGGGCAGGTTATTTTTTGCAATCACTTCGATTGCTTCAGGGGTAAGTCTATCTATGATAAACAACACTTTCATGTGCAACATATCAGCAAACGTGACCGTACCGAGAAGCCCATCAACTTTTTCAAGCAATTCTGGTTCAGCGGCCAGTTTTGCCAACGCTTCCCACTTTTTTTCAAGCGGCAATGTGCCCTCAGAGAGCATGGCAAAACTTAAGCCACGAGATTGAATCAACGCAACGGCAGTTTCGTTGCCAGAACGTGCAATAAATCGTCTGCGTTGTTGATCATGCTCCCCAGATGCACCATAAAAAAATGCAGATGGCAGCTTGAATCCACGAGCCAAGGCGAAAGCATCACTGTGATTAGCTGCAAATGTGAGCAAAGCCGATTGCGCCTCAAGTTTATTTTTAATGCTTCTTTCTTTATCAATCACCCCCAGCAATTGGCGGCAAGCCTGATGCAACGCCTCAGGTACACCTGCCTTTTGTAGTTTTTCTAAAACAAGGTCTTGTTTAGGGGCGGGTGCAGGCTTTGCAGGTTTCGGTGCCGCTGGTGGGGGTGTTGGTTTTGCTGCGGGGGCTGTTGCGGCAGCGGGTTCGTCTGGGGCGACAGCAGGTGCTGGTGGACGCTTTTGCGCCATTGCAGGCGTCTTTAATCTTGTAAATTCTGCCGTTAATGCCGCTTCAAGGGCTTCTGCTGGGCTGACACTCTGCGCAAGTTTTTGTCTTTTGGCCTCTTCGATAATGGCGTTCTTATCTATCCCCTGTTTTCCAAGTGCGGCAATCCCTGCCTCAAATTCAGCTAATTTAAATTGTTCGCCCAAGAGAATAATATTCTCATCCGATGCCCTTAAATCACGTAAAATTTCTACGGCATTAGGGTAATTTTTGTTTAACGGTTTGACATCAATACGTGGAGTCGGAAGAGGGAAAGTAGGCATGGCCTCATCCAGTGATGTGACCCCATGTTTTTCTTCATTAAAAGGAGTTCTCTGGCTAGCCAATATTGTTTTCGCATTTGCAACCAACGTTTTTGCAGCAGCCTCTTGGTCATGATCACTTGTTGCCTTTTCGTATTCAAGCAAAAATCCGACTAATTCGCCAAGACGTTCCGTCTCGCGCAACTGTTCGACGTGCTCAGTTTTTATTCCATTTTCTATTAAAAAGTCTTCGGTGCGGTCTAATGCGGATGGGGGAGTGGCGATAGCTAATAAATCGGGCATATATTATGCTTTTCTCTTTAAATGTTTAATGAATAAAAGGGCTTGAGGCGCATATTTTAACCCTAAATTAACCATGGGTCAAGCCAATAAAGCTGGCTTTTTAGCTATTTTCTACCCGCGAACATCAGCACCAATAGCAAAATCGCCAGCCCCTGCAGGCTCACACGCGCTATCATCAGCTTGTTCGCATATTTTTCGTTAGTTTTTCCGCCAATGCCCATCAGCACCACGCCGGCAACCAACACCGCAACCACGGCAAAGAGCAGGAGAATCATCAGTGAACCAGCGAACATATTTTTCTTTCTGTTATTGCGAGGAGGCACAGCCGACGCGGCAATCCAGAAAGAGTGACTGGATTGCTTCGCTACGCTCGCAATGACGACTCATACTATTTCCCTAGCACTTCCATCAGCTCGCGCCACTCGCCTTTGCTCATGCCGCTTTGCTCTTGCGTCACATTTTCGCCAGAGATCATACGCTTGATGATGGCAAGGCCTTTGGCCGAAATATTCGCCCCACCCACGCGATAATCCATGAATGCCTGATAGGTGATCGGCAGCCAAGCCTTCACCATCTCTAGCATCACATTGGCATACATGCGAATCTCGTATTGCGCATGGGCATCCGCGCGCAGGGCAAGAAAATGCAGCAGATTGTGCAGGTCGATTTTCCAATACCACTGGGTGTAAAAATTGACGGGCAGGTTCATACGCGCCAGCTCGCGGGCAAGGCCAGATTTATTGGGATCCGTGACGTCGCCCTCTTCATTCGAATTCAGCATTTCTTCGTAATGCGCATAGGCGTTGACCGAATCCGCCTTCAAAATTTCAAGCACGCGCTGGGCTTCTGCGCCTTCTAGCACATCGCCGCGACCTTGATGATTCTGCTTAGACTGCGAGGCAAGCTGCTCTGGCGCGGGAATGTAGAATTCTTTATCCATGATGGAATAGCGGCCGGAATATTCATTCACATTGGCCGTGCGGTGGCGAATCCACTGACGCGCGATAAAAATAGGCAGCTTGATGTGGAATTTGATTTCGCACATTTCAAACGGCGTGGTGTGGCGATGACGCAGAAGATAATTGATTAGCCCCGCATCCTCATTTACTTTTTTCGTACCCGCACCATAGGACACGCGCGCGGCCTGAACGATGGCGGAATCCGTGCCCATATAATCAATCACGCGGACAAAACCGTGATCGAGTACCGGAACAGCTTTATAAAGCATTTCCTCAAGTGCGGGCGCAACATCACGGATGGTTTCGCGGCGAGTATTGCGTTGGGATTCAATAGCGGCGGCTTGCTGCGCGGTAATGGGCATGGGAAGGTAGTCCTTAGTCTCTAGTCGTTAGTCACCAGATAGTCATTGCATTTTTGGCAATAATGTCCATAAAAATGTGCGCTATCGACTAATGACTGGAGACTGGAGACCCCAAGAGATGTGTTGGAGTGGTGAAGCATCGGCGGCAGTCACGCTCGTAGGCGTGTCGTGCACGGCCTATCTGGCCTATAAAAAAGAATCGCCCATGCTGTGGGTGCCGTTGCTATATTTCACGCTAATGGAAGCACTGCAGGCCTACACCTATTCGGTCATCGACAAGTGCGGCCTGCCTGAAAATCAAATTGCGACGATGCTCGGCTATTTGCACATCACCTTCCAACCGTTTTTCGTCAACGCTTTTTCGCTCTATTTTTTGCCTGCGGCGATACGCAAAAAAGTCGCACCTGCGGCTTACACGGTGTGTTTTGTCGCCGCCATCATGATGCTGCTCAAGCTCTATCCCTTCGCATGGTCGCCCATGTGTACGCCCGGCGTTCGCCCCATGTGTGGCAGCGTCATCTGCGCGTTCCACGGCAGCTGGCACATCGCATGGCAACTGCCTATCAACACGTTTGTGGACTACATCCCGTTCTATCTCATCGCCGCGTTCATTTTCCCTGCGCTCTATGGCTCGTGGAAATTCACCCTGTTCCACCTCATCACTGGCCCGCTGCTGGCACGCGCAACCACCAGCGACCTGAATGAATGGCCTGCCGTGTGGTGTTTATTCTCGCTGGAGGTGATGCTAATTGCCATGAGCAGCCGCCTGCGCGACAGGCTGCATGTTAAAAAATGGCCTTTCTGGGGTAAAATCCAATAAGTTCGTCATTCCCTGACACTTCATGTAACTGAAAAACCAAGACCCAGCCGGATTTCTATCGAACTAATTTGCTATTTTTTCAACAGATGTCGCGTCAGCATGCAGCGATTGGGCTGGAGCTTTAACGATGGTGAAATAGCCAACAGCCATTGGAACAGCCATCAACGTTACCAAGATGCCAAGCATCAGAAGTCCGCCAGTCATGGAATGTCTCGGCGATGCTTTTTTATTTTTATTCATGCGCTTTCTCCTAATTATAGCTGTTAAGGAGTGAAGCGTCCGTGCGATTTGCTAGGGTCTCATGCCCTCGTGCCACCTGTATGGCTTGCTTACAAGCATATGAAAATAGCCGCTACCTGTCAATAGGTTTGCGATTATTCGCTATCCATCTTCATTTCCCGACTATTTTCCACCGGAGCCACAGGCACACCAGGAACGGCGTCTTCATCCTTGCGCACTCTGCCCTCAGGCAGCGTAATGAGCCCGCGCATCTGTGGCATGGCTTTGGGGTCCTTGAAATATGATCCGCGCACCAGCAAAATCGTGATGCGGCGATTGCGTGGGGATGAAGGCTCTTGAGGTGTCAGCAACTCCCTGTCCGCCTGTCCCACCACTTTGACAATGCGCTCGGGCTCAAGCTGCGTTGTGGTTAAAAAACGCCGCGCCGAATTTGCACGGTCAGCCGAAAGCTCCCAATTGGTATATTGTGGATTGAGTGTTTGCCCGGAGGCATCCGTGTGGCCATGAATAGATATGTTGTTGGGAGCCTTGACAATGACGCGTGCCATCGTATCGAGAATTTTCTTTCCTGGCTCTGAAAGAACTGCACCGCCAGGGATGAACATCGGTTGCTTAGGATCGTCAATGATGTCTATTTTTAAACCTTCTGGCGTATCTTGAATGACCACATCGCTTTGATAGTCTTTTAAATCTTTGTCTTCTCTTAGAGCTTGTTTAATCCCATCTGACGCACTGCGGAACTCTTCCTGATCTTCAGAAACTTCTTCTGGCTTTTTGGCGGGCGCCGCGTCGGTCGCATTGGGGTCAGATTTACCGGTTTGGCTGTTGGATGCGTCCGGCGCATCACCCTGTTTTACCTGTCCGGTCACCATCCCCACGGCGGTTAAATTGTTTTTAGATCGCCCTGCCTCGGCGGGCGCAAGACCGCCCTTAACGCCGATACCCATCGAATCTTTGATGCCAATGGTGGGGGTGAAAAACTCGGCCAGCCCCATTTTTTGCTCTGACGACGTGGCGTTGAGCAGCCACATCAGCAGGAAGAACGCCATCATCGCGGTCACGAAATCGGCGTAGGCCACCTTCCACGCGCCACCATGGTGGCCGCCCGCGACCTTTTTGATCTTTTTAACAATGATAGGTTGAATTTCTGCCATAGCACCCATTGTGGCAGGCAGAGGTTAAAGAAGGGTTGATGGGATAGGGGAACTGGAGAATATCACTTGCGTCATTCCCCATTTCTCCAATTCCCTCACTTCTTCCGATACACCCACACATGCGCAGGGGGGACGTTGGCGAGGACGAACTTCACGCGCTTTCCAACCATATGAAATTTATGGAGCATTTTAACGCTGATGGGCGATGACGAGCCATAGGTGAAGCGGATTATCTCGGCTTCATTGGCTATAGCGATTTTGAGCATTTGTTCTTCAATTGCTAGAGTCACCTCTTTGGGGAGCGAAATATGCGGGAGGCTGGAAATAATGGTCGCCACCTTGGTGACACCGGCATTTTCAAGCAGGGTCGAAAGCTCAATGGCATCGCCGCAAATGATGTTCAATTGTGGAAAATGCAGGCAGAGCGCTGCGTGCAGCCTTGGGTCGCGCTCAACCACGATGACACGCTCAGGCGCAATCCCTGCGTGCAGCAGCGCAGAGGTGACCACGCCAGTGCCGCCGCCGAGCTCTACCACCGCTCCCTCAATACTCTGATCCACATGCGCGGCAGTCACTTTGGTGAGTGCGCGCGAGCTTGGAACAATTGCACCCACCGTCAGCGGCGAGCGAAAGAACGCCGCCAGCAGATGATGCGGACGCTGCCTCGATGCACGTTTAGGATCATAGGAAGGAGCCACTTTGATTTTAGCGTGCTGATGCTGAGGCATTTTGTATTTTCTCCACTGCGGTTTCTATTTTTAAATTTAAAAGTTTCTGTCCATATTTCGCAGAAGAAAGCGTGGAATCACCCATTGCGCCGGTGCTGGTATAGTCGCGTTCTGCGCGCGCGCCACGCTGGTTGTCATTAACACCCGCCGCATGCACTGCCATTAGCTCTGACGTATCTGCAAATCCGGCGTGGTTGCTGGGGTCAATCACCTTGATGCCCATCGACTCCACCCATCTGTCCTGACTGTTACCTGAATAATAATTTCCCACATGCAGCACGCGCACACCCTCGCTGCGCCACTCATCGGTGAGTCTTGTGGCAACGCTCTGCTGGCCTTGCTGGTTGCCGCCGCTATCGCCGATGAAACAGATGGTTTTAAACCCGGCCTGTTTCAGGCTGCGCGCCGCATCTTCCAGCAACATCTCATATGTCCCTGCACGAACAGAGATTGTCCCCGGAAATTGCATATGGCCTTCTGGTGGTGAGATGCGCCCTTCTGGCACATAAGACATGACCGGCGCAACCAGGGCATTGCCAAGCTTGCGTGCGATTTCACCCGCCGTGTAATGCACGATATAATTATGTTTGCCGATGACCATGTGCGGCCCGTTCTGCTCGGTGCCGCCGGTGGGGATAATGGCAATGCTTGAGCCAGACTGAATGCGATCGCGAACCTGCACCCACGTCAGATCCTCGATAAAAACAGAATTCGTAACTGGTATACCCTCGCCAAAAGGGGCTGAGTGTGCACCGTGGGCAACCATCACAAAAATGGCTGCGAACGTAAATAGTCTTTTCATTGCCGTGCTCCTTACTCTAAACTCCTTTTACCATGCAAAAACAAAAAGTCGCACAGATATTTTCGCTTTTGGCTGCGGAAAATCCCGAGCCCAAAACCGAACTCTATTTTACCAATGAATTTACGCTTCTGGTGGCCATTGTGCTTTCGGCGCAAGCCACCGACGCAGGCGTTAACAAGGCCACCCCTGCTTTGTTTGCGGTCGCCTGCTCGCCAAAAAAAATGGCGGCGCTCGGCGAGGCTAAACTCAAA
>RFOF01000110.1 GCA_009926845.1 Alphaproteobacteria bacterium | reverse complement strand
GAGGCTTCTGCATCAACAATTCCCGTACGCGGCGGGCCTGTGCGCCCAGGAGATGTGCGTGCCATCGCGCCCTCATCTAACTTCACCGACAAGGAACAGCAAAAGCGCCTGCGCTCCAATATGCTCGTTTTAAATGGCGGCCAAGAAAATAAACTCACGACACAGGATGAAAAAACAGCCAGCGAGGCTTTAGGTAAAGCTGACCCGAACACGGCATTTTCGGATAATGTCCTAAAATCAAGCGGCGCCGAAAAAGCAGCAGCAACACGTGTTACCAATCTCAGCATAACGATTTTGCAGGGCAAGGTCGTCAATGCTGTGCTTGAAACCGCCGTAAATACAGACCTTCCCGGGTCATTGCGCGCCATTGTCAGCCGAGATGTCTATGCGGAATCAGGTCGCGAGGTAATGATTCCACGAGGGTCCCGCCTTATTGGCACTTATAACACCGGCATTTCGCGTGGGCAACGGCGCGTCATGATTATTTGGACACGTCTTATCCGTCCAGATGGGCTAGATATCGCCATTGGATCACCTGGCATTGACTCGCTTGGTCGCGCCGGTATTGAAGGGGTGGTCGACAATAAATATTCTGAAATTTTCAGCGCAGCTATTCTCACAAGCGCCATCTCTATTGGCGCGGCTACCGCAGCGGATGCGCTCACCCCGGGACAAAGCACCACAACCAACAACGCCAATGGAACAACCACCAGCGGCGGTGCAGGTGCAGCAGGGGCGGCGGCAGCCGTTACCACAATGGGCGATGTGGGGAAAAGCCTTGTTAACTCATTGCTTGACCAAAAACCAACCATCACTATCGATCAAGGAACGCGCGTCAGTATTTTTGTGAACAAAGATCTAGTTTTCCCATCCGCTGCTGCTAACTCAACTTTTGTGCAATAACCGCTAGTATTCATCATGGCATTCACCGCCCTCGATACCTACCTTGCGCCACTGCAGAAATTTCTATCGCAACCGACCGTCAGCGAAATCTCGATCAATCAGCCCAAAGAAGCGTGGGTGGAAATTGGTGGTGATATGGTGCGCCATGATGTGCCGGAATTTGACCTTGACCACCTAAAATCCCTTGCACGGCTGGTGGCACAATCCACCGAGCAAAAGATCAGCGAAGAAACGCCCCTGCTTTCAGCCACATTGCCGCAAGGCTTTCGTATTCAGGTGGTTTTCCCGCCCGCCTGCGAGCCCAGCACCGTGGCGATGTCTATCCGCAAACAGACTATCGTGAATCTCGATCTTGATCAATATGAGGCCATCGGCGCATTCCAATCTACCATCGTGCGCAAGGAAGAGAATCCCATTGATAAACAGCTGCGCGCATTGCTCGATAGTGGCGCGATTAAAGACTTCATCACGCAAGCGATTTTGGCCAAAAAAAATATCATCATAAGCGGTGGCACATCGACAGGTAAAACCACGTTTTTGAACGCTGCACTAAAGGTCATCCCGCCGACCGAGCGCATCATCACCTGCGAAGATGCCCGCGAAATCATGATTCCGCATTTACCTAACCGCCTTCATCTTCTCGCGTCTCGTGGTGGACAAGGCCGCGCGCAGGTCACCATGCAGGATATTATCGAAGCCTGCCTGCGCCTGCGCCCCGACCGCTTGATGCTCGGGGAGCTTCGCGGCAAAGAGGCTTTTTCGTTCATGCGCGCGGTGAATACCGGCCACCCTGGTTCGATTTCTACGCTCCACGCCGACACGCCACAACTGGCAATGGAGCAGCTTGTCTTGATGATTATGCAAGCCGGTCTTGGCATTACCCGTGACCAAATAAAAAGCTATGTCGAAAACGTCATTAATGTTATTATCCAGCTCAAGCGAGGCCCTCGTGGTATGAGGTATGTCTCCGAGGTGTTCTTTAATAGCAACGTGTAGGCATTTTTGGGTCGATGGCGTCTGATCTCAAACATAGCAATCGAAAAAAGCAGCTTTTTAACCGCCTTATCATTATGGCTGTGGTTGTCACGTTGCTTATCGTTCCCGCTTATATGGGAATGGCAATAGCATTCACGCTCTATTACGGCGACGCGTATTTTTATTCCTTCGCAGATCCACAATATATACTTGCAAACTATCCACCGCTATTCTCCTACGGCTGGGACAATGTAAATACAATCGACTCCGACTATATGATGAAGGTGATGGCACCACCTATCGGCGGGTTTATCACTAGCTTTCTATTGCTTTTCATCGCACGTGCACCGCTGCTGGATTTCCGCCCACTCAAAATGCAAGAAAGCGTACATGGTGACGCACATTGGGCAAGCGAAGCAGAAATCAAACAAGCAAAACTGCGTGCTAAAAAAGGTATGCTACTTGGCCGCACTGGAAAGAATAATTATCTGATTGCCGACGATTTCCAGCACGTTCTTCTCTTTGCACCAACCGGATCGGGCAAGGGTGTTGGCTTCGTGATTCCGAACCTCTTATTCTGGGATCAGTCAGTGGTTTGCCACGATATCAAAATGGAAAACCATGAACTGTGCAGCGGCTATCGCAAAAAAATTGGCCAAGAGGTTTATCTGTGGAATCCCGCCGACCCAGACGGTATTTCGCATTGCTACAACCCACTGGATTGGATTTCCGAAAAACCCGGCCAGATGGTCGATGACGTGCAAAAAATCTGCAACCTGATTTTGCCTGAGCAAGAATTCTGGCAGAACGAAGCCCGCTCGCTCATGCTGGGCGTAATTCTCTATCTTTGCGCCGTGCCTGAAAAGGTCAATTCGTTTGGCGAAGTGGTACGCACCATGCGTTCGGACGACGTGGTCTACAACCTTGCGGTGGTGCTCGACACCATCGGCAAACGCATCCACCCTGTGGCCTACATGAACATCGCCGCGTTCCTGCAAAAAGCCGACAAGGAGCGCTCAGGCGTTATCTCTACACTCAACTCCGGCCTCGAACTTTGGGCCAACCCGCTGATTGACGCCACCACCGCGCGCTCGGATTTTGACATGCAGCAGCTCAAGAAAAAGAAAATGAGCGTGTTCTGCGGCGTAACCCCAGACAACTTAAAACGCCTCGAGCCGTTGCTCAAAGTGTTCTATCAGCAGGCAACCGACTTCCTCACCCGCAACATGCCGCGCAAAGACGAACCATTTGGCGTGATGTTCATGATGGACGAGTTTCCATCGCTGGGCGAAATGCCGCAGTTCCAAGTGGGTATCGCGTATTTCCGTGGTTACCGCGTAAAACTGTTCCTCATCGTACAAGATACACAGCAACTTAAAGGCATCTACGAAGAAGCCGGCATGAACAGCTTCCTGTCCAACTGTTTCTACCGCATCACCTTCGCGGCGAACAACATGGAAACCGCGAATTTGATCTCGCAATTGATCGGTAACCGCACCGCCAGCCAAGCCTCGCACAACGCGCCAAAATTCCTCGACATGAACCCCGGCAGCCGCACCATCAACACCTCCGAGGTGCAACGCGCGCTCCTCCTGCCGCAGGAAGTTATCACCCTCCCGCGCGACGAGCAGATCATCCTCATCGAGTCCAACCCGCCAATAAAAACCAAAAAAATCTTCTATTTCAAAGACCCATTCTTCAAAAAGCGCCTGCTGCCGCGTGAGCCGATTCCACAGCAAGAACCCTATGATCCGCGCAAAAAAGACGCCGCTGCTGCCGCACCTGAAGCTGCGAAAACCGACGCCGCTTAACGTCTGATTTTTTCAATCGTCCTAAGACCGCCAAGGCCGAGCATCCCCATCAGCACCGTGGAGAGTTCCTGCATATCAAATTGCGGGAGCTTCACATCTACACCGCTATTGACCAACGCAAATGCCAGCAACGGCTGCACAATGAAATGATAGGCGAATGCGACGCCACACACCCAGCCAATAAATGGCCGCCAGCCGGAAACAAATAAGCTCGTGCTCGCGGCTTCCATTTTGTTGATGTCCGCCTGCATCTGGTCGGCGGAAATGGCGAGTTTGAACTCCTCTAAATCCTGCTCGCGCTCCATCTTCAGCAACTCGATCTTCGCATTCTCCCGCGCGGTCGGGTCGGGAATGAGCTTGTCGAGCAGCTTGGAAATCGCGGGCAATAAATTCAACCAAACGGGCATATATCTCTCCTGATACCACACAAACACACGTTTACATGGCAGGGGAGAGAGAAAATCAAAAATTCTCTTTGAACCAGCTAACGATTTTTTGCAGGCCGGCGGAGAGGCCGCCTTCTTTGCTGTAGGCAGCGAACATTTTTTCTTCCATCGGCTTTTTGACGATATATTCCAGCATGCCCAGGCTCGTTGCAAACGCAGGGCCACTGACAGATTCGGCCAATCCAGGCAGCGCGCGCGGACGGCCAAGACGCACTTGTTTGCCCAGCATATTCGCCGCCATTTCGCGCACACCGAGCAGCTGACTTGCGCCACCCGTCAGCACCACGCGTTTACCAGCAAATTGGCTCGCGCCACTGGTTTCAATTTTCGCGCGGATCATCTCAAAAATTTCTTCAATGCGCGGACGGATAACCCCCACCAGCATCGAGCGCGGCATAGTGTTCGACTCTTCCAAATCTTCCTCGCCCAGTGGCGGCACATCGATCATCACATGGTCATCAGAGGTGGTGGCAATGGCGCTTCCATGCAGGGTTTTGATGCGCTCTGCGTGCGAAATACTGGTCGAGAGTCCCTTGGCGATGTCGTTGGTCACGTGCGTTCCGCCAATGGCGATCGCGTCAGTGTACACGTTGCGCCCACCACCAAAAACCGAGAAGCTGGTGACACCGCCGCCCATGTCCACAAGCGTCACGCCGAGTTGTTTTTCGTCCTCTTCCAGGCAGCTGATCGCCGACGCATAGGGCGAGGCCACATATTCCGAAACATTCAAATGGCAACGCCCCACACAATGCGAGAGATTGCGGGTGATGCTGGGTTGCGCGGTGATGATGTGCAAGTCGGCGCCGAGGCGTTTGCCGAACATTTTGCGCGGGTCGGTGATGCCGCGCGCACCATCAAGATAATAAGAAAGTGGGATGCAGTGGATAATGTCAAAATCAGTCGGCGAGATGCTGTTGCGGCCTTGCTCGATGATATCCATGATGTCGCGATCTGTCACTTCTTCGCCGATGGTGTCCATCTCGACGGTGACGCTGCGCGAGCCCATGCCACCACCGGAAATGCTGAGCATCACGCTGTCTATCGTCTCGCCTGCCATTTGCTCGGCTGCGTGAACCGCGGCGACGATTGAGGCTTCCGCTTCGGTAAAATCAGTGATAACGCCGCCGCGAATCCCCTTGGAAAGCTGGTGGCCGATGCCAACGATTTTGATCTCGCCGCCAGAATCCACCTGCGCGATGAAGCAGGCAATTTTGCTGGTTCCCACATCGAGAACCGCCACGCTGCCTGCGCCACTTTTGCGTAATGTTTTTGTTTTTTTCATCTCGCCATTATGCCTGTTTACGTCTCTCTTGCGCCTGCGGATTTTTTCGGCATGGCGTCGGGTACTAATTTGATAAACAGCCTGTCTTCCACGCGCAAGTCAATCACTTTCACCGCGCGGTCGAGCAATTGTTCCTTCGCCTGCAGGCTGGCCAAGCGTTTCCACGCCTGCGTCGGTTCTTCTTCCGGCAGCTTCACTTCCACGTTGCCATTTAAGCGAATGTTCCAGCGGCGCTCACCCACACGAATGGCCGATGAAAAACGCGTTGCTAACTCCGGCGCTTGTTCCAAAATTTCCATGAGCTCCGCCACGTGCTGCGGCGCATCCGAGCCGACAATGAGCG
>RFOF01000109.1 GCA_009926845.1 Alphaproteobacteria bacterium | reverse complement strand
ATAATCGATCAATCACCGCGTCGGCGAATTCCTGCGTGCCGAGCGTTCTATCTTCTTCCAGCACCGAAACCAGCGCGCGCCAGATGCGCCCGGCGGCTTCGTCTTGCCCAATGTGTGACAATAGCATAATGGCAGAAAATATCATCGCGGCGGGGTTGGCCGTGTTTTGTCCTTTTTGTTCCTCAAGTATTCCATGTGCGGGCATGAAAATGGCGAAATCCTCGCCATGATGCATATCGGTGCTTATGCCCTCTGCAAGTGTGATGCGTTCACCATCGACAATGCCAAGGCGGTGGCAGAGCGTGGCGTGTAGGGTGTTCTTGCCTTCAGGTTCGGCCACCGGCGCTTGCAGGAGCAGCTTGGTGCGATAGAGTTTTTCCCACGCGCTGGGCAGGATGCCGCAGTTGCTTTCCATGTCATAGATGCGCTGGCCAACCTCGATGGTTTCTATCTGCAACATCGCCTCTGCCTCGCGCAGAACGCGCAGCGTTGCCTCCATGATTTCGGGGCCAACGCCATCGCCATACATCACGGTAACGGGCGCGGCAGGCGGAGGAGGGGGGCGCAGCGGCGGCAACATTAAAACAACCCCGCACCGATATTGACGGTGAGCGCTAATATCATGGTATTGAAAAAGAAGGCGACGACGCAGTGCAGCGTGGTGATGCGGCGCATCGGGCGCGAGGTGACGTTGACATCGGCAGTGGCAACGGCGGTGCCGATGATGAAGGAATAATACACAAAGTCCCAATAATCCGGCGCTTCATGGCCGGGAAATTCCAGCCCGCCCGCGTGGATTTCCTCTTCGACGGTATGAAATTCATGCGCGTAGTGCAGCGCGAACATGGTCTGCATAAATGTCCACGATAAAATAACCGTTAGCCCCGCCAATCCCATATGTTCAATGCGAAGCGATGTCTCCAGCATGCGAGCGTTAGACAGCTCCACCACAATAGCCACAAGGCTTGCAAGCGCCGCCCCAGTGGTTAGCAATAATATGACAATGCGCCCTTCGTCTTCCAGCGCCGCGCGACGACGGATGCTTTCTATGTTCGAGCGTGCCATCATCAATGCGGCGAGTGTTAAATAGAGCGCGATGCCAATATCCCAGGCCACGAGCATACGCGTGGTTTGCTGCCAATCATGAGGGAGTATCAACAGCAAAAGCAGGCCAACAACAATTGAAATCGCAAGGCGCGGGCGCACATGCAGATGGCTGAGGATGGGGATGCGTCTAGGCATATTTCAGCTCATGTTCGAGCAGATATTGCTTGGTGTTCATGCCGCCAGCAAATCCGGTGAGGCTGCCGTCACTGCCGATGACGCGGTGGCAGGGAACGACGATAGCCAGCGGGTTGCGGCCATTGGCCACGCCGACCGCGCGGGCTTTTTTCGGGTTGTCGATGCGGGCGGCTTGCTCGGCGTAGGAGATGGTTTGGCCATACGGAATTTTTTGCAATTCGCGCCATGCTTTTTGTTGAAAAATCGTTCCCTGCATGTCGAGTTTGATGTCGAATGTTTTGCGTTTGCCAGCGAAATATTCAGCCAATTGGTTGGCCGCCTGCGTGAGCAGTTTGTGATTTGCATCTTCCACCAGCGCGCCATCTTCCAGCATCTTCGCTGCATATTTTTGCGACTCGCCATTTTCAAACCACAGGCCGCACAGCCCCTTGCCAGAGGCAACCAGCATCAGCTTGCCAACGGGGGAAGAAACATGGGTATAGTGCAGGGGTGAAGGTGTCATCCCCGCACTATACATGTTTATTTGTTGCTGTAAATCTGGTCGAAGCTGCTGCCATCGTCAAAATGCGCTTTTTGCGCCTCTTTCCAGCCGCCGAAATCTGCGATGCTCACGGTTTTGACAGCAGGGAATGCTTTGGCGTGTTTAGCTGCAATCGCGCTATCGGTCGGGCGATAATAGTGTTTAACCGCCAGTTCTTGCGCCGCTGGTGTATAGAGGAACTCCAGATAGGCTTTGGCCACATCGGTTGTTCCCTTTTTGTTGGTGTTTTTCTCTAACACGGCAACGGGTGGTTCGGCCAGAATGCTGACAGAAGGATAGATAATATCGAACTGGCCTTTGCCGATTTCTTTTTGTGCCAGATAGGCTTCATTTTCCCATGAAATAAGCACATCACCGATGCCGCGCTGCACGAAGGTGGTGGTGGAGCCGCGCGCGCCAGTGTCGAGCACGGGCACGTTTTTAAACAGTTTGCCGATGAAGTCTTTGATTTGCGTTTCATCGCCAGCGAATTTTTCTTTCGCATAGGCCCACGCTGCCAGATAGTTCCAGCGCGCACCGCCGGACGTTTTGGGGTTCGGGGTGATGACCTGCACGCCATCTTTCACCAGATCGCCCCAGTCTTTGATTTGTTTGGGGTTGCCCTTGCGCACAAGGAACACGATGGTGGAGGTATACGGCGTGCTGTTGTGTGGCAACTTGCTTTGCCAATTGTCAGGCAGGAGCTTTCCTTTTTCTGCGATAACGTCGATGTCATAGGCCAGTGCGAGCGTCACCACATCGGCTTTCAAGCCATCAATGACCGAGCGGGCTTGCTTGCCAGAGCCGCCATGCGACTGCGTGATTTTTACATCATTGCCAGTTTTGGTTTTATAATCGGCAGCGAACAGGTCGTTGAACTCTTCATAATATTCACGTGTTGGGTCGTACGATACGTTGAGAATTTCAATCGGGTCTGCAGCGCGTGCAAGTGAAGAGGTTGCCAGTGCAAGAGGTAGAAGGGCAGCAAGATAAATACGTTTCATGTGATGTCTCCTTGAAGGAAAAAATTAGAATCTAAATTGGGCTTGAGTCAGTAAAACATTTTCGTTGTCACGGTCAGCCCCGCCCGTTGCTCCACCTTCAAAAACGGTGTGTGCATAATCGAGGTTCAGCTTTACGGAATTGTTCATATACCAGTTGATGCCCGCTGCACTTTCAGTTGCCTGACGCGCAGAGGAAGTGGCGCTGGCAAATGTGCCAAATGCATCTTCATCCACGTTCAGTCTTCCGGCGCGTGCGGTCAGCTCAAATGCGCCCCACCCACCTTTGGCAGGGGAGAAGTTGTTGGCGGGTTTAACACCATCAAAACTTGCATCCTCACCTGTCAGCACATAGGTCGCAATCGCGCTCCACGCATCGTTTTTGAGGGTGCGCTGCGTGCTGCCATTTTTAACTTCTTGAGCGTTCACTACATATTCACCGAGAACACTAAATGGCCCATTATAATAATACGCATGTGGGTTGAGGCGCCATTGCGTGCCATTAGCATAGCTGGAGGTGTTATAGGTGAAATAACGCGATTGCCCCATGGTAACGTAGCCTGCGGTCAGCCCTTGCGAGCCAGCCGTGCTTGTTCCTGTGTGCTGGCCATAGGTTGCGCCTACGCCAAGCCCAAGACCCTGCAACCACGATAGGCTTGACCAGCGTAGTGGGTGAGCGAACAGGCGCCCGCTGACATCTTTATGATTATCAGAATCAGCATTGTTATCACCCACATCCACTGTTCCGTTGGTGTAAGCCAATTGATATTCCAACTGGTCGGGAATAATTTCACCAAGCGCCATAACGCCAATATCGCGGAAGGGCACAAGGTTGGTGGTTTGGCCGCGTTCTGCGAACAATAATTCCTGCTCAGACTGCCAGCGCTCAAGGCCGATAGGCGCTTTAAATTTACCAAAACGCAGCGCAAATAATTTTGAATCTGGAACAGGTTTGAAATCCGTATAGGCGTCCAGCAGGCGAGTGTTGCCGCCGCCAAAATCCATCATCAATCGACCCGTAAAATAATCGGTCATCTTCGCTTCAATGATAGGGCGGGCGCTACGCACTAAAAATTGGTTGGTGCTCGTGGTGTTGCCATTATCAAAGAACTGGCGATATTGCGCTTGCGCATAGGCACGCATACGGACAGAATATTGCTTGTCAGCAGACGTGATGGCAAAGCCCTTACTGCCCACTTCCACTTTTGGAGTTTCTTTGGCCTTGGCTTGCGCGGCTTCTTCCGCGTTCTCTTGCTTGCGCTCGACGATGGCGAGGCGTTGCTCAATTTTTGCCGGTGCGGGCGCGGCGGCAGCCACATACGGCGCAGATTTTTGTTTCTTCTCCAGTTGGTCGAGGCGCGCCTCAAGCAATTTCACCTGCGCGCGGAGTAGCTCAGTTTCGGCGTCTGCAAAGGCAAGCTGTGGAGTAAAAGTAAGTAAAGCGGCGCTCAGTGCGGTAGCTTTTAAAAATTCAGATTTCATGCTGTTTCCCCTAATTGGTTGCACGCGTTGTATCGAAGCGCGTTTTTTCTGTTTTCTCGACCTGCACCACGCGTGAATCGTGGATGAGTATTTCCACTGCGCCATATTTCAAGCTGCGGATAGCATCAAGAACATGTTGCTCAATTTCGCTTGTGTCGTGTTTTGCCATGCTTTGCCTCCTGTTTCACCATTTCGGCCAGTGTTTTGTTGTCAAGCACACTGGCAATTGCATTACGAACATCCACCATCATATGTCTGATGGTGCAGCTTTCGACGTCGGTACAATCCTCGCACTTCTGATAGTTCGTCACGCTGGCGCAACGGATGGGCGCAAGCATCCCGTCTATCAGGCGAATCACGTCGCCGAGCATCACTTCTTTCGCAGGCACGGCAAGAAAATACCCGCCAAATATCCCGCGTTTGCTCTCCACCAGGCCATGATGCTTCAGCTCTAGCAATATCGCTTCAAGGAATTTCATTGGCGCATCGGCCTCCTTGGCAATAGCTTTGCTTTGCAGCATTTTTCCTTCGTTTGCCGCCAGCACCATAAGGGCGCGGATGGCATATTTGGCTTTCATGGAAAGCATATTTTTCTCCTCCTTCTCCGGCTGTCCGGTTAAAGTATATAATTCTTATAGGGTTTAATTCCTATCATGTCAATAGGGAATTATGTGAATAATTGCAATGCACATAAAATCGCAGTAGAAATCTGATATGAAAATACTCTTCGTCTGCACTGGCAATATCTGCCGCTCTCCGACCGCTGAGGGTGTTTTGCGTGCGCGGCTTACGGCCCGTGGGCTGGGTCATGTAGCGGTGGATTCAGCGGGAACGCACAGCTACCACGTGGGCGAAGCACCCGATGTTCGCTCCATCCGCGCGGCAAAAAAGCGCGGCGTGTCGATTGAAAACCAGCGTGCCCGCAAGGTGACGCCGCAGGATTTTTATGCGTTCGACCTATTGCTGGCCTGCGACGATGGGCATCTGGATATTTTGCAGCGCGCCAAACCCAAAGACGCCACCGCCACCGTCGCGCTATTTCTGGATTATGCGGGCGTGGGCGGGCAAGTCCCCGACCCGTATTATGGCGACGCGACAGGTTTTGAACAGGTGCTCGATTTGTGCGAGGCTGGCGCGGAGGGGGTGATTGAGAAATTACCACCCACCCACCATAAAAAACACTGGAAATATTAATTTTTAATGGTTAATGTGTGAGCCTGTTAGACAATTCGGAGTTTAGCTATGCCAAGAATACACCCAGACGAAGCATATGAAATAGCCATAAAAAGAGCGGAGCAAAACGCCAATACAACAAGAGGCTACAATCAACTTCTGAAAAAACGTGATGAATTTCGCGACAAGATTTATGATTTACTGGGCCTTACATTCACTTCGACCCCCCACCTTCTAACGGGCCATGAAGATACGCGAGGTGAAGCGGTTATTGGTGAGGTGCTAAAACATAAAAAGATAGATGCGGATAGATTTTTTGATGATCTTCGCCAAGCAACCAATGTTGCAATTGATGGTTCTGACATTGGGATAAATGGTCTTTTGGGACTTAGAAATAAAACGGTTGATGAAGCGGC
>RFOF01000108.1 GCA_009926845.1 Alphaproteobacteria bacterium | reverse complement strand
CCAGATCAATTTGGCCTGCGAATAATTCCGTGTTTGGCTTGTGGCCGATAGCCACGAACGCGCCGTCCGTTGGATAATCTGAAATTGCGCCGGTTTTGAGGTTTTTCAAACGAACACCCGTGAGCGAGTTGGGGTTTTCTGTGCCCAAAAATTCTTCCACCGCGCTGTCCCAAATGACCGATACTTTCGGGTTTTCAAACAAGCGCTGCTGACCTATTTTCTCCGCGCGGAGGCTATCGCGACGGTGAATGAGCGTCACTTTTGTGCAGTGATTGGTGAGGTAGAGCGCCTCTTCCACCGCTGAGTTGCCACCGCCGATAACAACGACTTCTTTGCCTTTAAAGAAAAATCCGTCGCAGGTGGCACACGCGGAAACGCCAAAACCAGAGAATTTCTTTTCGCTCTCCAAGCCCAGCCAGCGCGCCGTTGCGCCCGTTGCCAGCACAACGGAATCTGCCACATAGGTATCGCCCGATTCGCCAACAGCCGTAAATGGACGCTTCGAAAAATCAACGGTCATGATGGTGTCGTGAATAATCTGCGTGCCCACATGCGCCGCTTGTTTTTCCATCTGCTCCATCAGCCACGGGCCTTGCACCGCATGCTCAAAGCCAGGGAAATTTTCCACATCGGTGGTGATGGTCAACTGACCGCCGGGTTGAAGCCCATGCACCATAATGGGGTTGAGGCTTGCGCGCGCAGCGTAAATGGCAGCGGTACAACCTGCAGCGCCAGAGCCGATGACAAGGAGTTTAGTGGTGTGCGTGGTGCTCATGTTTTGGTTTCTTCTTATAGGTTTTGGGTTGTTGAACAGTTTGTGTTTTCAGCCAGTCTTGCATCAGGGCTATTTCTTGTTTTTGGCTGCGGATAATATCATGTGCCAACTCGCGAAGCTCTGGCGCATCGCCATATTCCACCAGAATATCCGCCATGTCCACCGCGCCTTGATGATGAGGGATCATGCCGCGCGCAAAATCAACATCCACATCACCCGTATAGCCCACCATCATGCCATGATGCATCACTTCCATCGATTTTTCATAGGCAATAGTGGAAGGGCGTGTTTTTGCATCCGCCATACGATAGCTGCTTTTGCGGGCACGCAGCCAGTTGCTCATAAAGCCAATTTCCTGACGCTGGGCGATGATGATACGCTCTGCCAACGCTTTCATTTCTGGATTTTTTCCATATTTGAGGACAATGAGCGCCATATCGACTGCGCCTTGATGATGCGGGATCATTCCGGCTACGAAATCATAATCCGCATCGCCAGTATAACCCACCATCATGCCCTGATGCATCTTTTGCATCGAGCGCTCATAAGCGGCAATCGCCATATCGCGGCAATGGCCTTCTTTTTTAGCGGCGCTCTTTTTTGCAGCCGCAGATTTAGCGGGTTTTTGCATCGCGTGACCCGCATGTGCGGGCGCAGCAATTGCAGTAGAAGAGCTATGTTCTTTAGCACCATCAGTGGTTGTCGATGCCGCAGTGATGAGCAGCGGTATCGCGAGTAATAGTGCAAAGAACATAGCCATCTCCTAGAGAGTTAGGTCGAAAAATTAGAGCTTCTTCGCGTTGCCTTTGAGGTATTTTGCAACACCTTCAGCGGTTGGCTTCATGCCTGTGTCGCCACGGTTCCAGCCCGCTGGGCACACTTCGCCGTGTTCTTCGTGGAACTGCAGCGCGTCAACCATGCGCAGCGCTTCGTCTACGTTGCGGCCAAGCGGCAGATCGTTGACCACTTGGTGGCGCACAACGCCGTTGCCGTCGATGAGGAATGTGCCACGGAAAGCCACCGCATCGCCAAGCAGAACGTCATAATCACGCGCGATGGATTTGGTGAGGTCGGCTACCATTGGGAATTGAATGTCGCCGATGCCGCCTTTTTCAACTGGCGTTTGTTTCCACGCCAAATGGGTGAAGTGCGAGTCAACCGAGATGCCGATAACTTCAGTTTTGCGGAGTTTGAATTCCTTGATGCGGTTGTTAAAAGCGATGATTTCCGATGGGCACACGAAGGTGAAATCCAGCGGCCAGAAGAACAAAACGCCAAGTTTGCCTTTTTTGGTCACTTTGCCGTTTGCGTCTTTTTTGATACCTAAATAGTTGAGAAGATTGAAATTTTCTTCGATGCTGTTGTTTGGCATCACCGCTTTGGCTGTGAAATCTGGGGCATTTTTACCGACAAGTACGCTCATGAAAAACTCCATAAATAAGGTGGGGAAGGAATGTATCGCTTGTGAATATAGGCGCAAAAATATAAGGTTCAAGCTCTCTTAAACCCAATACCCAATTTTTTTAGTCAATTATTTGAAATCGCCATGAAATTCAAGAAGCCCGAACTTGTCCCTGTTCTGTTCATCATCGCCGCTATGTTTTTGCTCTGTGGTCTTGGCTTTTGGCAGGTGGAGCGCCTTAAGTGGAAAAACGGCGTTATTGCACAAATTGAAAAGGGCCGCGCGGCGGCAGCGGAAACATGGGATAAGCCCCCCGCACCGAACGAAGATGTGCTTTACCATCATGTAAAAATCACCGGCACATTCTTATATGATAAGCGTTTTTATGTGGTGACGCAGCCGCATGATGGCCAGCAGGGTTTTTCAGTCATCACGCCGATGAAACTAAAAAACGGCGAGTTGGTTCTGGTCAACCGTGGTTGGTCACCGCGCGACAAAGAAATGCAGCCAAAAGGCATGCAAACCGTTGAAGGCGTCGTGCGCCCACCGCGTGAAAAAGGTAAAATTTTGGCAAGCCTACTTCCCGAGAATAAACCTGACATAAATCTCTGGTTCTATGAAGATACACACGCCATGTCGGAGATTATCGGCAAGCCCGTTCCCACTCATTTTGTTATCGAAGCCGTTGGCAAAAAAATACCTGATATATTCCCCATCCCTAATAATGGCTGGATATCGGTTCGCAATGACCATCTTGGCTATGCGATAACGTGGTTCACCCTTGCTTTTGCGGGGATTATCATGTTTGCTATTTACCATCGAAAAAAAGATTAGGACTACACGAATGCGTTACGTTTCTACTCGCGGCCAAGCGCCGGAATTATCCTTTGAAGATGTGGTGCTCGCAGGCCTTGCCAGCGATGGTGGATTGTATGTCCCCAAAACCATCCCCACCTTTTCTATGGCGGAAATTGCCGCGATGGGCTCGCTGAATTATGCCGATCTGGCCTATAAAATCATCGCGCCATTTACCGGTGGAGAAATTGCGCCGGACGCACTTAAAAAAATCATCGATGATTCCTATGCCCAGTTTCGCCACAGCGCGGTTGCGCCACTCAAACAGCTGGACGCGCACACGTTCGTGCTCGAACTGTTCCACGGCCCGACGCTCGCATTCAAAGATTTTGCGCTGCAGTTTTTAGGCCGCCTGCTCGATCATATTTTGCAAAAGCGCGGGCAAAAAGCGGTCATCGTTGGCGCCACATCGGGTGACACCGGATCGGCGGCAATTGCCGGTTGCAGAGCGCGCAGCAATATGTCCATCTTCATTTTGCACCCCAAGGGTCGCGTGTCCGACGTGCAGCGCAAACAAATGACCACCGTGCTGGATTCCAACGTTCACAACATCGCGGTGGAAGGCACGTTCGATGATTGTCAGGACATCGTCAAAACATTGTTCAACGACAAAAATTTCCGTGCAGAAACGCCAATCACCGCCGTCAACTCCATCAACTGGGCGCGCATTCTGGCGCAGGTCGTGTATTATTTTTATTCCGCGCTCGCCCTTGGCGCACCCGCCAAAGCGGTCAGCTTCTGCGTTCCCACCGGCAACTTTGGCGACATCTACGCAGGCTATATCGCCAAGCGCATGGGGCTACCCATCAACCAGCTCATCATCGCCACCAACCGCAATGATATTTTGTCACGCTGCGTCGCCACCGGAACCTATGGCATGAACGGCGTTTCGCCCACCATCAGCCCGAGCATGGACATTCAAATTTCCAGCAATTTCGAGCGGCTTTTGTTCGACCTGCATGACCGCGATGGCGGGGGGATAAACCGCATGATGAATAATTTCCGCGAGGCCAAGTCGCTCACACTTTCGCCGCTGGTGCATAGCCGCCTGAAGGCGGAATTTGCCGCCGCATCGGCCAATGATGATGAGACGAAAAATACCATCGCTGAGACGTTTGCCGCCACTGGTGAACTGCTCGACCCGCACACCGCCGTCGGCCTCTGCGCCGCCCACAAAGCCCGCGCGGACAACACCACGCCGCTGGTGCTGCTGGCTACTGCGCACCCTGCTAAATTCCCTGATGCGGTGACCGCTGCAAGCGGCGTCCACCCTGCCCTGCCTGCGCATCTGGCTGATCTCTTCTCGCGCGAAGAGCGCCTTGATGAACTGCCGTGCGATGCAACTGCCATCAAAAAATTCATTCAAGGACGAGGCTAATGGTTAAAAATCATCAGACAACGATGCTCCCCAATGGGATGCGAGTAGTCACCGAATTCATGCCCGGCACAAAGTCTGTAGGGATTTCTATTGGCGTTGGCACAGGTTCACGCTTTGAAGGCAAGGAAGAGCGAGGAATTTCTCACTTTCTCGAACATATGCTTTTTAAAAGTACGAAGGAACACACTAATCAAGAACTGTCGGTTGCACTTGATGCTATGGATGCACAGCCAAACGCTTCTACATCTCATGAGAATACGACATTCGATCTTCATGTATTGCCACAGGATATAGACAAGGCCATTGGGCTTCTGGGAGAAATGATTGAAAAGCCGGTGTTTGCAGCGACTGAACTGGCAACGGAAAAAAGGGTCGTAATGGAAGAAATTCGCGAATATCTAGATGACAACGCCACTATGTGCGTAGAGCAAATGCAGAAACAAGCCTTTCCTAAACAATCGCTAGGTCGCAATATTTTGGGAACAATAGAGTCAGTGGGGGCTACAACCCCAGAAAAACTTAAAGGCTACATGCAGCGTCATTATACCCCAGGGAATATGGTCATCGCCATTACCGGAAATATAAATCCACAAGATCATACAAAAATCCTAGCCACCGTCCAAAAGCACTTCACCAATAAACAACCGCTAGCCACAAGACATCAAGTCTCCGTTTACAAAGGAGGGGACGTACGCAAAACAAAGGAATTGGCTCATACCTATGTGACCATTGGACTGCCTATTCCTTTAAAATCCAAGCGCGATCACACCATTGCTGAATTATACGAACAGATTCTCGATGGCGGGTTTTCTTTCCGCCTCCATCATCAGGTGCGTGAAATAGAAGGGTTGGTCTATAGTGTGGATGCTGTGGTAAATGCCTTCCAGGATAATGCACTTTTGCAAATCTCGGCATCCACATCTCCTAAGCGCGCGGGCGAGCTCGCCTCCACGCTCTGCAAGCAGATTAATTCGATGTCTCAGATAAGCGATGAAGAATTGGTGCGTGCAAAAAAAATGATGAAATCACAACTTATCAAAGCATCACAATTACCGGATGACACCGCCAAAGACACCGCAGACGATCTCACTGTGCTCGGTTGGCATCAAACCGCTGAGGAAAAAATTGCTGACATTGAATCCATTACTAAAGAAGAAGTGATTGGGATGGCGAACGCAATCAAGCTTGGAAAGCTCACATTTTCTGCGCTCGGAGAGTGTTCTCATATCCCTCCTTATCCTGCACTCGAAGCGCTGATAGCGTCACAACAAGAGCGCAGAACAATACGGCTACCAGTTGGAGCTTCTCTATAATAATGATCTAGGGGATTCACCGCGCTTTTATTCTCCCTCCATCTCCTGCCGCAGCCCCTCGAGCTCGAGCCAGCGAAGCTCTGATTTTTCAAGCGCTTCTTGCGATTGCGCTAGCTTGGCCGAGGCCGCGTCGAAGGCTTCCGGCGAGCGGGTGTAGA
>RFOF01000107.1 GCA_009926845.1 Alphaproteobacteria bacterium | reverse complement strand
AAGCTCGTTCCAGCCCATGTGGGGAATTTTAAGCCCCGGCGCTTCAATGGATTGCACTTCCCCTTTCAACCATGCCAGACCCGCATGGGTCCCATGCTCATGGCCGCGCTCAAACAGCATCTGCATACCGACGCAAATACCGAGAAATTGTTTTTTGTTTGTATGCACTTCATGCGTAAGCGCTTCTATCATCGCAGGAATTGCCGTAAGCCCCTCCATGCAATCAGCAAACGCGCCAACGCCGGGAAGCACAATGTGGCTGGCGGTTTTAAGCGCATCGGGTGACCGCGTGACCTCCACCGAAACACCACCTGCCACGCGCTCGAAAGCCTTGGCCACCGAACGTAAGTTGCCCGAACCGTAATCGATAATCGCAAGGCGTTTCATCAGGTGGAAACTGTTTGTAAATAGCGTTCAAAATAGCGCTGCTCGGCGCGCAGCAAGCTGTCGGCGGCGGTAACGTCAGAGGTGATGTAGCCGCGTTTGGCAAGGGCGCGGCGGCGCCAGTCATTAGCCAGATAGCCCACAAGCACTTGAATCATAAGCTGCAAAACGCCCACCGATGGCGAGCTGATAAAGTGATGCGTGCCCAGCTGAACAATCAACCAAAGTGAGAACATAATGCCCGCCGCAGGCAGCCACAGGCGATGATACAGCGCCCAAAAAACGGTGAAGAAAAACGCGCCGAATGAAAAACCTTCGCGAATGAAAATGGGTTTTTCGCCGCTGCGCGAGGCATCGGTTTTGATGTGCACGGTATAGATTTTCATGCCACCAAACATCATAGATTGCGCTCAAGCGCCGCGCATGCTGCGCACCTCAATGGTGCTAGTCGTCGCTTTGCTCCTCCAAGAAAACTCATAAACTGCCGCCCAGCGTGCCCTTTGTGGATGGGATAGCGTCCGATTTGCGCGGGTCGATATCCACCGCAACGCGAAGTGCGCGCGCTAAACCTTTGTAACAGGATTCGATGATGTGGTGGTTGTTCACACCATAGAGATTTTCGACATGCAAAGTCGCGCCCGCGGCAAAGGCAAATGCCTGAAACCACTCGCGAAATAGCTCTGTGTCCATCTCGCCGAGTTTGGGTTTGGTGAACTCCACATTCCACACAAAATACGGCCGCCCAGAAAGGTCAATTGCCACGCGCGACAGCGTTTCATCCATGGGGATATAAGCATGCCCATAGCGCACGATACCCTTGCGATCGCCAAGCGATTTGCTGACTGCTTCGCCGATGGCGATGCCGGTGTCTTCGGTGGTGTGGTGATAGTCGATATGCAGGTCGCCCTTGGCGGTTAAATCCAAATCCATCAGGCTGTGGCGCGAGAGCTGCTCCATCATGTGGTCGAGAAAACCAATGCCGGTGGAGACGGTGTATTTTCCCGTTCCATCCAAGTTTACCTTGGCGGAAATTTGGGTTTCTTTGGTCTTGCGTTCAACAGTGGCGCTGCGCATGGAGGGTTCCTTCAGTTTATTTCCCGTACGAAGACGTTCTAAGCACGGTATATTGCTGATATGATAGACCGATTCAGGAATCCCTGACAAGTCGTAATAAAAAAAACTGCCTGCGTCTTGCGAGGCAGGCAGTTTTTAATCCGGGATATATCGGTCAATTAGAAGGTAAACGACAAGCCGACTTCGCCATATGCACCATCGTTTCCACGGCGGATAGAGTCAGCGTAACCAGCGGAACCGCCAAGTTTAGCAACGCCAAGGTCTATGCCTTTAACGAACGCGCCATAGCGTTGTTGGTCATAGGATTCGCTGCCGAGAAAAGAGGCTTCTGGACCTACTTTAATGCCATTTATATCGTAGCCAAGCTGCGCTTTTGACCAGTAGGTGTTGAATGCGCCAGAATAGCTGCCGTTCAGGTCGAGGCTTACTTTGTCAATCAGGTTGAGGCTGAGGTCTGCTTGACCTTTGAGGCCGCCTTCAGAGCCGCGAACAGGGTTCAGGGTGTCAACTGTATTCAAGTCGTGGTTCTGATAGTCACCGCCGACATACAACGTAACACGTCCGCCTTTGAACGCATTTGCTGCCGCGAAGAAATGTTGATAGCCGACCATCAGGTCGCCCGCGCCAACGTCACCATCCACCGAGGTGGTGCCAGTGCGGTCATAGCTATATTCGCCCCAAGCGCCGCTTGCGCGCACGAGGAAACCGTCTTTGCCCAAGTCATGGTTCAGTGCCGTTACGCCACCCAGATAGGTGTAGTAAGAATCTTCGGTGAATGAAGCGCCAGTGAAAACTAACGTGCTTTCAGCGTGCGCAGCGGTGGAAGCCAGCGCGATAGCGGAGGTAAGGAGAAAACGTTTGAACATAGGGTAGCCCTTTCTGAAAGAATTATGGGTTGTTTATAAATGCGGCGCATGCGGATTGACCACAGAAAACATTGTTTTATCAGGTCTTTGAGGGATATTTTCTTGCGCATGTGCTTTTTGCGCAACAGAGGCGAGTTGCACGCGGTAACGTCGAACCACAGCTTTATCCAGCCCTTTTTGTACCAGCGAGGAAATAGGTTCTTCTTGAACGATGTGCAGCCCAAACATTTCGGTTTCATGAGCACCAAATGCCTCGCCTTCTATGCAAGCACCCACTTTCAGCGATGTGAACGTCACCAGAGAGCCTGCTTCTTTGTTTTTGTGGTCAGTGGACATAATGCCATAAACAGGAGATGGTAGGCCTTCATGTTGATACAAAACAGGATTCCACTTTCCACCCGATGCACGGAAATGATTAGGTTTTTTAAACGTAAGGCACATCGTTATCACGTCCATCGGTGTCAAGAAATATGCCTGACGATTCTGGAACTCGCGGTGCCAATCCACCGAATAGAGCCCACGCGCCAGCTGGTCGCGCTTTTCGGGCGTGATACCCCAGATGAAGCGGCCTTCAATATGTGAGATGTTGGTCGATTTTTTATAGCCAAGCGCGGATATTTTTAGGCGCACTTCCAAAGGACCCGCTGGCAACGAAAGCGTCAGCGGCACGACATCGCCCACATCCCACTCATCTTGCTGGCCATATAGCGTAAAGCCCATCCACGTTTCAGAGATTCTTTGCACGCGCCCTTTTGCTCCATTTGCCAAAGCCAGCGGCAGCGGAATTTTAAAGCGATAGAACACATGTGAATTTTGTGCGTTGGTGATGACCTTCCACACAAAAGTGGTCGCACGTGCTGCGTTGTAAAGCGCCCAAAAACCAGACACGATGACCAGGTCCACCGTATAGCCTTTGACCATCGGCGCGAAAATATCAGCACCTGTAGGCAATCCGCCAGTGATTACAAAACTTTTTAGGGCCTGAAAGAGTGGACCAGTTTGAAAATCCCCGCTGACCTTTATCACCGCATAGGCCAGCGCGCCAAGGCTCACCGCCAGCACGCAAAGCTGCGGTACCATCAAACGCCATTGCACCCGCGCTTTAAAATGCTTGAGCGTGGTTTGCCACGCCATCGGAAGGGCAAAAAGCCCGGCTGTGGCTTTTAAATGCACGGGCCAACGCGCCATCGCAAAAATCTCATTGGGCCAGAAACGCGCAAATCCGCAGCCAATTTCCTGCAGCAGCAGATAGCTGAGAACAGGGAAGAACAGCACCACCAGAATATTGAAAATGCTGATCTCAAAGGGTTGCCACCCGAGCACCAGCGTGGCAACAGGAACGGTGAACAGCATGAGCTGCTGCCAACCTTCCAGATGGATAAGGCCTAGCGAGGCATAGGTGAGGCGTTGCTTCAGCGTCAGGCCCTTGCAGAACAACACATTTTCGTGCGCGAGTGCGTGCAGGTTGCCATGCCCCCAGCGATGGCGGGTTTTGTAATATTCCTTGAGGTCAGGAGCGGCCTCACCATAGGCGATGGTTTCATTCAGATAGGCAACCTTATAGCCCGCTTTGTGGAATTTCAGCGAGGTATGAATATCCTCAGTGATGGTGGTGGTGGGAACGCCGCCAATGGCGTCCAGCGCACTGCGGCGATAGGCCACGCCAGTGCCCACGCAGGATGCGCTGTTGTAATCATCCGCGCAGCTTTGGCCGATATTGTAGAAAAAGGATTGATCGTGCCACAAGCCGCCACCACGCGTATTGATATATTGAAATGCATCGGTGTTGTAATAGTCCTGCGGGGTTTGCACCATCGCCACTTTTTCATCGGCAAAAAACCCAAGCGTCACATCCAGCGCATGTGGCAGCGCGATGTGGTCGGCGTCGAACACCATAACAAATTCCGCCGCACTATGGCCCAGCGCGTAATTCAAATTTCCGGCCTTGGCGTGCAAATTATCGGGGCGGCGCAGATACTGTACACCCAGCTCAGATGCCATTTCGCGCAGCTCCTCGCGTTTGCCATCATCGAGCAGCCATGTCTGGTGCGGATAATCAATTTCTTTGGCGGCCATCACCGTGCGGCGGATAAGCTCGGCAGGTTCTTTATATGCAGGCACAAAAATATCCACCGTGCGGTCTGCAAGTGGTGGCAGAGGCTCGCGGTGGTGATAGTTGCGCGAGGCCAGAATGATCGTCAGCCCCAGAATAAAACCGAAACATTCTGCCACAAAGTAGGTCAGCGACAGCGTCATCGAATTGGGGTTGAGGATGGTCAAACGCCAGCTGAGATAGGCGATATAGGCCAGCACATACCCCGCCGCCGCCACATCGCGCCGCGTCTTATTGCGCAAAAAACGCTCCGACATTTGCTTGGAAACAGAGCGGCGCTTCAAATGTAATAATGAATAATACGCGAGCATTGATTGCCTTATAAAATAAAAGTAAATGCTAAGTTGCTGGCTGAAATACTTATTTTGCAAATCCATCTGCGGATACAACTCACAAAAAAGGGGGCGCCGGACACCCCCTTTTCTCAGTTCATCGAAAAATCGACTATTTCTTGTCGTCTTTCTTTTCTTCTGCAGCTGCGCCACCACCGAAGTTGAACGCGCCGAACTTGTTCTGGAATTTTTCCATCTGGCCGGTTTTACGCAGGTTCACGCCGCCAACCCATGCTGGGTGCGTCAGTGGATCCACGTCGAGCTGAAGAACATCGCCAGCTTTACCATAGGTAGAGCGGGATTCATATTTCGTGCCATCCGTCATCACGATGGTGATGGGGTGATAATCTGGGTGTATGCCTTGTTTCATAGTCGTATCCTCACGTTTAGGGGCGCATTGATTAGCATAGCCAAACCACTCCTGCAAGCAAAATAGCGAAATTACACAAAAACGATTGAAAATCCGCTTGCTATACCCTAATCCCTACCCCTTAATGCCTAAGATAAGGGGGGTTAGCTCAGTGGTTAGAGCAGGGCGCTCATAACGCCTTGGTCGTGGGTTCAAGTCCCTCACCCCCCACCATCTTTATTTCTCGTTATTTCCATAAAGAGGGACTTGGGAAACCCACGCCCTTAATAAAATGTCCGCGCGTTGGCGCGGACGAGGTTCAAGTCCCTCACCCCCCACCAGCCTACGCTCTCAAGAGCTTTGACTCGGCAAGCCATTGCCGAGACTAGCGAGCAGCTAAGTGGAGGCTGCCGCGTCGTAGTTGCGAAACAACGAAGACGGGCTTATAAGAAGCATATGAAATATGCAAATATCCGCGAAGAAGAGCTGAAAAACAAAGTAGCTTACGACTACTTTAAGGGTTATGATTGCACAAAAATAGTTGGCAATGTGGATTTTTGCGTTTGCCCATTACACCCTCATGGCGATTTTTTTGAACATGACGAATCCCTGCTATGGGCTGAGGCAAAACAGGGAAGCTCAGATATTTATAACTCCATCGTGCAGCTCATTCTAACGATTGGCAAGGCTCGCACGTTTGATAAATTTCTACCACCGCCGATGCTAGGCGCGTTTGACGGCGAAAAAATCGCTTTTATACCCTACAGCGAAATTCACGAAGTTTTTTACCAGAATGATTTTAACTGGAATGTTACACCTTCTGACTATTCCACCAAAGAATTCAAGCAGGTGCATGCCAAAGTAAAAGGTGCAATTGATAGCGGGGCGATGCTTTTTCATTTTGAGAAAGACGAAAAAGAACTCAAAAAATTCATCAAAAATAACTTCATCGCGGGCAAACACGAACTCACCAAAACCAGAATTGATAAAAACAATTTCATGGTGATTTATAATAAATGGCTGCAGGCGGTG
>RFOF01000106.1 GCA_009926845.1 Alphaproteobacteria bacterium | reverse complement strand
GCGCGGGTGGCACTCGCCACGCTCACGCTGATGGCGGCTGCGTCTTTGGGCTTGGTGGTGCTCCCGTCAAAATAGCCTTTGCCAAACCAGATGGCGCTAGCCGTGATGATAATAAAAAGAATCAGGCGCATATTTTTACACAGTTACTTGTACGCCAAGCTCAAACACGCGGCTTTGCGGAAGGTGGAAATAGTTCGCTGCGTCGCTGGCAAAACGCGTCATGGCGATAAAAATCCTGTCCTGCCACAGTGGCATGCCATAAGCAGGCGAGGTGACAACATTGCGGCGCGAGATGAAAAACGTGGTGTTCATCATGTCGAGCTTCAGGCCTTTTTCACGCAGCATTCGCAGCACCTTGAGCACATTGGGTGATTCCATATAACCAAAATAAGCGGTGACGCGGGTGAGATCGTGGTTGATCTCGTGCATCTCCACGCGTGTTTCATCCGGCGCGTAAGGCGCATTTAAAAACCGCAAGGTGAGCAGAATATTGTGGTCGTGCAAAACTTGGTTGTGCTTGAGGTTGTGCAGCAGCGCGGTGGGCGCATAATCCGCATTGCTGGAGAGATAAACTGCTGTGCCTGAAACGCGCGTGGGCGGGTAGTGATTCAGCTCGTTTATCAGCTCGGCAATCGTATCGTGTGGGTCGCGGGCTTGCTCATGCAGCGTATGGCTGCCGCGCACCCATGTTCGCATCATCACGATGAGTGCGAGCGCAATGATTAGCGGCAAAAAGCCCCCATCGAAAAATTTGGTCATGTTCGCCGTCAGGAATATCAACTCGATGAGAAGTAGTGGCAGCATAACCGCGCCTGCCAGAAGCGTTGGCCATTTCCACAGATGGCGCATAACTTGGAAGGTGAGTATTGCGGTGATGACCATGGTTCCCGTCACTGCGATACCATAAGCCGCTGCAAGATTGCTCGATGTGTGGAATATGAAAATGAGCAGCAGAACACCAATCAAAAGCGGCCAATTGACCTTGGGAATATAGATTTGGCCTTGCTGATCTTCCGACGTGTGCTTGACGTGCACGCGCGGCAACAGGCCAAGCTGCACCGCTTGATGCGTGAGCGAGAATGCGCCGGTGATGACCGCTTGGCTGGCAATCACCGTGGCCACGGTGGAGAGCAACACCATCGGCAGCAGCGCCCAATCAGGATAGAGGAGGAAGAAAACTTTTTCTGCAGCGGCCGGGTTGCTCAAAACCAGCGCCGCCTGCCCAAAATAGTTGAGCATGAGGCAGGGCATGACGAGTGCAAACCACGCGAGGCGAATAGGTTTTTTACCAAAATGCCCAAGGTCGGCATAGAGCGCTTCGGCGCCAGTGACAGAGAGAAACACCGCACCGAGCGCGACAAACCCTGCCATGCCGTGATGCATCATGAAGTTGTAGGCATAGAGCGGAGAAATCGCTTTCCACACATCGGCATTGTCACCCGCATGCAAGAGGCCGCCCCAGCCAAGCGCGACAAACCACAACGTCATAATGGGCCCAAAAAACTTGGCAACTTTGTGCGTGCCTTTGCTCTGTGCGAAGAACAGCAAAACGATGATGGAAATGGCAATCGGGATGATATAGGGCGTCAGCGTGTGCGTCACCAGCGACAAGCCCTCCACCGCCGAGAGCACCGAGATGGCGGGGGTGATGATGGCGTCACCATAAAATAGTGCGGCGCCCGCGATGCCGAGTGTAAGAAGCCCTACGTGTCCGCGCCCCATAAAACCTTGTGACAACGCCATGAGCGATAAAATTCCGCCTTCGCCGTGATTGTCGGCGCGCAGCAGTAAAATGACATATTTAAGCGTGACGATGACCACTAGCGCCCAAAGAATAAGGGAGAGAACCCCGAGCGTCATATCCGCCGTTGGGTGGCCAAGGCCGCCTGTTGCAGCGTGCAGTGATTCGCGGAATGCATAGAGTGGGCTGGTGCCGATATCGCCATATACCACGCCAACAGAACCGAGCGCGAGTGCAAGAGTTTTTTGGGTTTTATTGTTAGGGGATTTTTGCATGCAGCCTTGCTTCTTATAAAAAATACGAGGCGCATCATGCCGCATAACCCACGAAAAAGCCAGCAAAAATACCGTGCGATGTAGCTGGGGGAAGGGGGGCAATAGGTTTTTCTAATTTACAATCTGCCAGCTGCCGTCGGGCTGCATACAGGCCGTCCCGTAAGTTTCGCTGCGTTTGCCGCCGACACGGGCATCTGATTGATATTCGCGGCAAAATTGCCCATCGTTGTTGCTGCTTTGTTGTGGCTCGTCAACCTCAAACTCCTCCACAACCGGCTGAGGGTAATACACCGGCTGATAGACTGGCACATACTGTGGCTCATACTGCGGAAAGCTGTAGAAACTGATGCTGCTTCTCGCATGCGGGCGATGATGGTGGCGATAGCGCCAGTCATCATGCTGCCAGCGCCCACGATCGTGATAACCATGGTCACGCGCAAAAGCCAGCGGCGCAGCAAACGCGACCGTCATCGCGATAATGATAAAGAGAAAATATTTCATAGCAGCTCCTTTTGTTTAGGCGATTAAGCCATAGCGCACATGAACAGAAGCTGTGGCGCGCGTGAATTTTCTGTAAGAAAGGCCGCATTATTGGCTCTTTTCGGAAGCGTTTGGCGCAATAAAGTCGGCAATTCCGATCAATTTGAGTAAGGAAAGTGCACCTTGGAGACAATTTTCGCTACAATCATGATTGGTTACGCCATAGTTGACGATGTCGATGGCGTTGGTGATGAGGTGGGTTAGCTGATGCTTCAGCCCCTCGCGCTGCACCTCCATAATCCGTTCAAAAGCCTCATTAAATTCGGGATTTTTCTTCCAGCGCGAAAGCGTCTCGCGGCGCAGTTTTAGCGTGGCGGCGACGTCAATGGCCGTCTTCCCCTGCGCGAGTAAATACAGCGCACGGTTTTGTTTTGGTGTGAGTTTGTGTGACATTTTCCCGCTCCTGATAGGTGTTTTCTATCAGGATATGGTTGTGGGGCGTGGTCGGGAAGGTGCTAATTATATTCCCACTCCAAGCTTAGGAACATTGGCTTGACCAGTAAAATTAAAGCCAGCCTGCCCCATGGTTTGTGCAAACTCTATTGCCTCACGCTCCCCTGTGATACGAATAGCTCCATCATTAAGTGTGGTTTGCTTATCTCCACCCAATGCACTCATAGCCCTGCTAACCGGATTGAATTCTTCACGTTTAAGCCCACTAATAAGGAATTCTCCGCGATCAGAATCAAATTTCATCCGATTTTGATAAAGCTCAAGCACTGCCGCAGCCAGCATATACAAAGGAGATTTTTCAATTTCTTCTCTTTTTACAACGGCCATATATACCCTCCATTTCTTGCTTATAAAGCTACCAGCAATATGCATACTAGCAGCAACGTGGTTAATATTAGATGAAATTGGACGGAGCTTTCTTCAAGAAGAAAATAATAGGTTTTCTGTGGGTATTTAGGCGTGTATGCCAGCCTTCTCCCTGCGCCAAGGCTTCGGGAGACAGGTCGCTGGGATGACAAAATAGGAATAGGTTTTTGTTACTCGTACACGTCTTTGCGGTGGTCAATGGTGACGACCAGAACGATTAAACGCTCATCTTTTATTTTGCAAATGATGCGATAGTCATAAACGCGATAGCGCCACAGACCTTTCATGTCAGAATGGAGCGCTTTTCCGAAGCGTCGTGGGCTTTCATTCGTGGCAATACGCTCACGCATATAGCGCAGAATATCAGCCTGCGCCTTCCTATCCAGCTTTAAAAGCTGTTTTTTGGCGCTATCATCATAGATTATCTGCCACATAGGCAGTTAGTTTTTTACAGAAAAATCAAAGCCAAGTTCGCGCTCGATTTCATCTTGCGTGTAGGTGGGGTTGTTTTGCGTCAGCACATGCTTAGCTTTGGCGATATCCGCCACATCTTCCAGATAGTTTTTCACAGCCTGTAGGACATAAAAATCCTCGCTCTTGCCAGTTTGGGCGGCGAGAGCTTTGAGCTGAGCTTCAATCTGAGGTTCAAAAGGTATCTGCATGGGAAACATTATAGCGCAAATGCAGATGCACTCAAATAGGTTTTTGGGGAATGAATAGGTTTTTCTATGGGGATTTAGGCGTAAGCCTACGCCGGGATGACAAGTAGATATATGGGGAATTATTTCATTAGTCTGCGTCAAATGCGCGGGGAATTTTGGGCGAGCCGCGCCGCATAGCAAAGCTATGTGAGCAGCGGAGCCCGAAATTGCCAAGCAAGTTGGCCAGAATAATGGAAATAAACAAAAAGCCGGCTTATAAGGCTTGGCGACGACATACTCTCCCATGCCTTGAGACATAGTACCATCTGCGCTAAGGGGTTTCACGTTCGTGTTCGGAATGGGAACGGGTGGGACCCACCTTGCTATAATCACCAAGCCATATAAACCGGCTTTCGCCAATCATATGGTGATAGGTTTTTCTGACACCTTTTTAGTCGAAAAAGACTGAACTTTTAAACCTACACTGCGTGCGCAGTGTAAGAATGTTACTTTTATTAAAGTGAGGTGTTCAATACTTTTACCTGAATTGCTTTGTGCGTACAAAACCAAGGTTCTGCACTGCACGCCATGACTCAGACTCAGCATTTGAAATGCTTATAAATAAGCCAATCGGATTATTAGTACTGGTTAGCTGAAGACATTACTGCCCTTACACACCCAGCCTATCAACGTGGTAGTCTACCACGATCCTAATTGGGAATACTTGTTTTGAGGTCGGTTTCTAAACCCAGCTCACGTACCACTTTAAACGGCGAACAGCCGTACCCTTGGGACCTTCTCCAGCCCCAGGATGTGATGAGCCGACATCGAGGTGCCAAACCTCCCCGTCGATATGGACTCTTGGGGGAGATCAGCCTGTTATCCCCGGCGTACCTTTTATCCGTTGAGCGATGGCCCTTCCACATGGAAACCACCGGATCACTATGACCGACTTTCGTCTCTGCTCGACTTGTGGGTCTCGCAGTCAGGCAAGCTTATGCCATTGCACTCTAAAGGTTGATTTCCGACCAACCTGAGCTTACCATCGCGCGCCTCCGTTACTCTTTAGGAGGCGACCGCCCCAGTCAAACTGCCTACCATGCATGGTCCCCGACCCGGATAACGGATCTAGGTTAGACATCACAAAACATCAGGGTGGTATTTCAAGGATGACTCCACTCGAGCTGGCGCCCAAGCTTCAAAGTCTCCCACCTATCCTACACAAATATTTCATAATGCCAGTGCAAAGCTGCAGTAAAGGTGCACGGGGTCTTTCCGTCTAACCGCGGGAACTCCGCATCTTCACGGAGAATTCAATTTCACTGAGTCGATGCTGGAGACACCGGAGAAGTCGTTACGCCATTCGTGCGGGTCGGAACTTACCCGACAAGGAATTTCGCTACCTTAGGACCGTTATAGTTACGGCCGCCGTTTACTGGGGCTTCAATTCAATGCTTGCACATCTCCTTTTAACCTTCCAGCACCGGGCAGGCGTCAGACCGTATACATCCACTTAACGTGTTTGCACAGCCCTGTGTTTTTAATAAACAGTCGCTACTCCCTGGTTTGTGTCCCCCACCTCTGCTTGCGCAAAAGTGGGGCATGCTTATCCCGAAGTTACGCATGCAAGTTGCCTAGTTCCTTCAGCATCGTTCTCTCAAGCGCCTTGGTATACTCTACCTGACCACCTGTGTCGGTTTCGGGTACGGTCTTTAATGATGGAGCTATTTCCTGGAACCATTCGCCCCGCCCCTTCAATCCAATAAGAAGGAACAAAACTGCAGATCCGTCACTACCACCAGGCCCACGAATATTAACGTGGTTTCCATCGACTACGCATTTCTGCCTCGTCTTAGGGGCCGGCTAACCCTGCTCAGATTAACTTGACGCAGGAACCCTTGGTCATTCGGCGACAGTGTTTCTCACACTGTTAGTCGTTACTCATGTCAGCATTCTCACTTCCGATACCTCCACTATTCCTTGTCGGACTAGCTTCACAGGCTTACGGAACGCTCCGCTACCACTTAAAAATAAATTTAAGTCCTAAGCTTCGGCACGTAGTTTGATCCCCGTTACATTTTAGGCGCAGAATAACTATTAGACCAGTGAGCTGTTACGCTTTCTTTAAAGGATGGCTGCTTCTAAGCCAACCTCCTGGCTGTT
>RFOF01000105.1 GCA_009926845.1 Alphaproteobacteria bacterium | reverse complement strand
ATGCTCAGGGTCGAACAGTAGCGTCACGCCCATTTTTCGCTGTTCGCTGACGGCCACTTCCGTGACGTCTTGAATCTCGGTAAAATCCGCCACCGCGTTCACGGGGCGTTTTTTGGGGTCGATGATGGAAAAATTGATGGTGGCGTCATGTTGCAGCAGCGCCCCACCCCATCTGCGCGGGCGGAAGGGAACCAACGGCGTCAGCGCCATCAAATTTGCGCCAAGGGGAATAATCGGCCCACCGGCGGAGAAATTATACGCGGTGCTACCCGCAGGTGTTGCCACCAAAATGCCGTCGCAGGTGAGTTCGTTCAGGCGGATGACATGGTCAACGCCGACGCGGATTTTAGCCGCTTGACGACCTTGGCGAAAGAGCGACACCTCGTTGAAAGCCAGTGCCTGCGTCACTTTTCCGTTCATGCGGCGGGCATACATATGCAAAGGATAGAGCGTGGCCGAGCGTGAGCGGTTGATGCGGTCGAGCAAATTATCCAGCGGGTGCTGGTTCATGAGAAACCCGACCGTGCCACAGTTGATACCATAAAAAGGTAGTTTCATATTCATGTATTTATGCAGCGTTTGCAGCATGAACCCATCGCCGCCGAGCACAACAATGACCTGCGCGGCCATGCGCCGACGGGTTATCTCGACAATATCGTAATGCTTGGAAATTTCTTTGAGCGCAGCCTGCGCCTTGGGCGAGCTATCGGCGATGCAGGCGATTTTAGAAAAATGCACGGACACACCTCTTATTTTGCGACGCGACGAACCAGCGCAATCACATAAGACAGATTTTCTACGGGAGTGCGCTCTGCATGATGTAGCAGACGTTCAACCACCGCGCTAGCATATTTCGCAGAACCCGGGCGCACACCCTCTACATCCAGTTCGCGCACCACCTTGAGCAATAGTTTTACAGCAGGGAATAGGCCTTCAGGCAGCCCAGCTTTATTATAAAGTGCGCGGAAACCCAGCTCGCCACGGTCAGCAATCAGCGTGCGTGCATTGGTCAGGGGAATGTTCGACAGCTTGGCAAGGCACATCTCAAAGAACGTAAAACTACCCTGACACAGCGCGCTTAAAATGACCGAAGGGGTCAAGCTATTACCCGCACGCAACTGGGCGATGAGCTTGTCAGTATCCGTTTCCGCATTGGCGAGGCGCACAAGGCTCAGCGTTTGATCTTCGTGGGTTGCTTCAACTTCACGGTTAATCTGTGTCATCGGAATTTGGTGTTTTTTGCGCAAAGAGTCTGCAAGTTGGCCAGAGACCATACTCACCAATTTTTCAACCACGGCCACCGGTAATTGCGGATGGTCACTCACCGATTTCAAAATGGATTCGTTGTTTCGATGAAGTTCAATGATTTTGCCAAATCCCTGCTCAGAGATTTTAGCGCCACCATTACTCACTAGTGTGGTTGCCACCTGCGCATTGCCTGTTTCAATCAACGCCAGCGCCACTTTTTCTGGCACTTCTTTGCGTCGTGAAACTGCCAGATAGCGAGATATTTCATGCTGCGATTCCATCAGCTCCAGCAAATCTGATTCATTCAAGACTTGTGAAAATTGCAGCACTGGCAGGGCAATTTCTTCAGCATCTTTTGCCAGTGTTTTAACGATGTCGCGGGGAATGTGAGCGCTGTCTTTTAGATGCTTGGAAAGTGCGCCACGCACCTTCAATTCAGTGTCGCGCACCAGCAAGCGAAAAATTTGTTCGGCGGCAATCAGAGCGCTTTTGTCAAGGGATTGAGCACAGTAAGAGTTGGCAATTTTATCCGTAATGTAAATTCTCGCCGCAGGGGTGCTGTACTCCATGAGCTGACGGACATCTTCTTCACCGAGCGCTAGGGAGCTTTTGTCCACAGGCCGGTCAGTGGAGCGAGGATTTTGCTGCAACTCTACCTCCTGTAATAGCTAACAAATACTCCATATTTTCAACTGTGCGATGGTAGCCTTCGAGGTAAATTCTGTCAACCACGCGTTTGCAGAAATCCATGCGGCGCAAGCGCCCATATTCAGTTTCTTCTAAACTGATTCTCAGCAAGATCTGAACCGCATCAGAAAAGCCCTCCGGCATTCCCGATGCCTTATAGATTGCGGTAAAGCCAAGCGAGCCACCTGCCATCAACAAGATACGCGCATTGACGCGCGGCACATGCGCAAGCTTGGCAAGCCCAAGCTCAAACACGTTGAGACATCCCACACACAGTGCGCGAATAAGCAGCGAGTGCGTCAGGCGTCCACTGGCATGGAGCTGCTCTATCAATTCTTCCGCCTGTTCGTCGCTGTGCGGCATCGCCACCGCATCACCAGATGGCATCAGCCCGAGCACTTCCCACTCACGCACATCACCGGCAATTTTGCTGGAAAACGCAGTGCCAAGTTTGTAAGTGCTGCTGAGTTGATGTTTCAAATCGTCAGAGACAACGAGCAATAATTTTTCTGCGACCGACACCGGCAACCCGCCGCGCTGAACGAGCACACGTAGCGCCGAATCTGACTTGGTTATCTGCGTCCACGCATTTTGCAACGAATCAGGCGACACCATCGCCCCTTTATTGGCAAACAAATCAATAAAGACCTGTTCCTCTCCTTTATTTATCAGGCTGGTGGAGAGTCGCTCCGACACGTTATCACGTTTTGCAATCGCACATAGGCGCAGCACTTCTTTTGTGCTGCTGACAATGGCCACCAAATCCTCTTCGGTCAGCACGCTTGAATGCTGCAAAATAGGCATCGCCACTTCGGTCTCATCATTGGCGAGCTTCAATATAATATCGCGGGGAACATGCGGGCTGTGGCAAAGCTGCTGCGCCATTGCCTCGCGTACACTGACTTCTACATCCTTGAGTAACAAACGGAAAATATCGGCCGCCACCTGCGACTCGCTACTTGAGAACCCGCCATGGCGATACTCGGCAGCAATCTTGGCCGCAAGTACTCCGCGAACTTTAGCGGAAGGCTCATTTGTTAATCGCTTAACGTCCATAGCCGTTACGTTCTGCATCGATATGCCCCCTGCTTTTTACAACCCCGTGTAGCTATGCTACCTTTTTTTCTACGATTTTTCTACACGAAATCTTTATTAAGCATATCTCGTTGTTTAGGTGTTTACCCCTGCCTTAATTACTAATTTAACCACATCATTGGTAAATTATGTGTTAATTTTTAGATAAATTCATTAGATTTTTAAGTTTTCATCAAACCGTCATCATTCTGTCATGCGACTGTCATAAAACCCCGCAGTTATTCACGAAAAATTTACCCTTCCCCCCTATATTTGGCCTCTCTGTTATATAAGGAGCCACGCTGCTATGAACAAAACCTACAAAAACGCTGAAGAAGCCCTCGCTGGCCTGCTGTTTGACGGCATGACGATTATGTCGGGCGGGTTTGGCCTGTGCGGCATTCCCGAACACTGCATCCGCGAAATTAACCGCGCAGGCACCAAAGGCCTGACATGGATCGCCAATAACTGCGGCGTTGATGATTTCGGCAGCGGCATTTTGCTGCACACGCACCAAATTAAAAAGATGGTGGCGTCTTATGTCGGCGAAAATAAAACCTTCGAAAAACAATTCCTCTCCGGCGAGTTGGAGGTGGAATTCAACCCACAAGGAACACTGGCTGAGCGCATCCGCGCTGGTGGTGCGGGCATCCCTGCGTTCTTCACCAAAACCGGCTATGGCACGGTGATTGCCGAGGGCAAAGAAACCCGCGAATTCGATGGCCAACATTATGTGATGGAGCGCGGCCTGACTGCAGACGTCGCCATTGTCAAAGCCTGGAAGGGCGACACCGCCGGCAACCTCATCTATCGCAAAACGGCGCGCAACTTCAACCCGATGATGGCAACCGCAGGTAAGGTCACCGTCGCCGAAGTGGAAGAACTGGTGCAGCCGGGCGAGCTGGACGCAAGCCAAATCCACACGCCGGGCATTTTCGTCCATGACCAAGGCAACCAAGTTAGTGGCAGAGGCGTGGGACTTAGAAGTCTTCAAACGCGCTTATGCCATCTCACTGCTCATACATAAACGCAGTAAAGATTTTCCCAAGGATGAATTATTTGGCCTGACCAATCAGATTCGTCGCTGCAGCAAATCTATTTGCGCAAATGCGGCGGAAGGCTTTGCCAAACAGGAATTTTCTGCGGCAGAATTTAAGCGTTTTCTGACCATTGCTCTGGGCTCTGCCACAGAAATTCGTATCTGGATTCGTTACTGTCTCGATTTAGGCTACATCGAAAAAGCCGAAGCAAAAGCATGGTCAACGGAATATCAAACTATCACACGCATGCTGAGGGGCTTATATGGAAAATAAATCAGTCATCCGGTCATCCGGTTATCCAGTCATCTTTTTTACGGAGTAAAAAACACCATGTGGAATCGCGAAGAAATGTGCCGCCGCGCGGCGCGCGAAATTAAAGACGGATATTATGTCAACCTCGGCATCGGCATCCCGACGCTGGTGGCCAATTACATTCCAAAGGACATTCACATCACCCTGCAAAGTGAGAACGGCATGCTCGGCATGGGCCCCTTCCCCACGCCGCACGAGGTGGACGCAGACCTCATCAACGCCGGCAAACAAACCATCACCCAGCTGCCACACAGCAGCTATTTCGACAGCGCGACATCGTTTGGCATGATTCGCGGCGGGCATATCGACATCGCCATCCTCGGCGCGTTGCAAGTGTCGCAAAGCGGCGACCTCGCCAACTGGATGGTGCCGGGCAAAATGGTCAAAGGCATGGGCGGCGCGATGGATCTTGTCGCGGGCGTGAAAAAAGTCGTGGTCATAATGGATCACAACGCCAAAGACGGCGAAGCCAAGCTGGTGAAGCAATGCAACCTACCGCTGACCGGCACCCGCGTGGTGCATATGGTGGTGACGGAACTGGGCGCATTTACCATCGAAAACAATAAACTCACGCTGATTGAAATCGCGCATGACGTCACGCTTGACGAAATCCGCACGAAGACTGACGCAGAGTTTGAGGTGGCACTTTAAGGAGCTGGAAAATGACCGACCCCACCGAAACAGAGGAAAAACTACCTCCAGAGGTGACTGCTGTTTTTGACAGGGTTTTAGCGTGCTTGAAACAAGAGGGTGTAGAAAAAGGGATTTTAAGAGACCCACCCAAGGCATCACCAAAACCCCACGAAAAACCGACTGTTGGCAGAGAGGTGCCCAAGGCACGGCTTATGTGCTATGCGGTTCTCAGCTGTCCAAAACCACACCGTAAGAGTAAAAGCGATATTTACAAAGCGATGGGTGTGGATTCAAGCACTTTTGATAGAATAATAGGAGAAGACAAAATCTACATGCACGCTGGAGAAACAGGGATAGACAAAGTGAGAAGCATCAAGGCTATTAAGGGATTTATCCACACCGTTATTCCGGAATCCTACTCACACAAAGACGAACTCGCACGCCTGCTCGAAGAGCATTATACAAATGTATTGGATAAAATTGAAATAGAGCCGCGACCAAGCAAAGGTTACCGCAATCCATTTTTACCAGGCGGCACAACCAGCAGCTCACCACACAGGCGCTCACGTGGATAGAAGCTTAATGAGACTTCTTCGTTACTCTTTTTTGTTTGCCGTTTTGTCTGCAAGCAATGCACAGGCCGATGCACGGCAGATTTTTACAGCACTGAATAAGTGCATACTCTCGCCCTCGCCCGCCAAATGCCGCAGCATGCTGACGCCAAATTCGCACGCGCTGTTTGACCGCGTGGCGGGGTATGATGTGCTGGGTTGTTTGCCGAAAAAAACCGAATATATTTCCGAGCAGCAAGCCGGCAGCTACACGCTGGTGCGCGCCAAAACGCAATTGGGCAACACGCCGCGATTTTTGAAACTCGCCTTTACCGGAGGCAAGCTCGACATCCCCTATTCGCTGCGTATGGCGCTCGGCGAAAGCTGGGAGAAACAAGTGAATGCCACCGAGCAGATATACCTGATGCTGCGCGCGCAGTTTGGCGGCAAGCTGAACTGCAACACCGTGCAAGGCCTTGTGAGTAGCGGAAGAACCGACGTTATTCGTTAAACTCCACCACCACGCCACGCTTCTTGAAATAGGATTGCAGCAGTTTGCGCCCCTGACGATTGTTCACCGCGAGGCGTTCCTTTTCCATCATCACACTCGTTTTCCCCGCAGCGGCAAGCGATGTTTTGAGAGACTGGATATGCTCGTCCAGCC
>RFOF01000104.1 GCA_009926845.1 Alphaproteobacteria bacterium | reverse complement strand
GAGAGCGCGCGCCAAAAACACAAAATTCATCTGCATTGGCGACCCGCACACACACCCGAGCTATTTCGACCTTATCGTCGCCATGGCGCATGACAAAATTTCCGGCAAGAATGTCATCAAATCGCGTTACGCGCTGCACGCCATCACGCCCGCAAAACTTGAGGCTGCACGGCTGCATTTTGCGGATATTTTTGAGGGCTACCCGACGCCGCGCATCGCCATTCTGATTGGTGGCTCTACCAATAAATACACGCTGTCTGCCAGTGCGATGAGCCAGGTTATTGATGATTTAAATAGCCTTTTGGAAAACACCGAAGGCTCGCTGCTCATCACCCCGTCACGGCGCACAGGCGCAGAAAATGTGGCGATGCTCGCCCACGCATTTTCCAGCCATCCACGCATTTATATTTATGATGGGCAGTCGGAAAATCCGTATATGGGGATGCTGGGAGCGGCGGATTATCTAGTGGTGAGCAACGATTCGGTGAACATGATGAGTGAGGCACGCGCGACCGGAAAACCGCTCTATCTCTTGCCATTTGCAGGGCACAAACACACCAAGCCTTCGCGTTTTGCCAATAAACTCATCAAGGAAGGTTCCGCGCGAAAAATAGAGCGCTCACTGCAAAGCTGGAACTATGAGGTGCGCGACGATATGGCTGGGCTCGCCATCGAAATCAGGCGGATATTGCCGATTTGATTTTTTCTTGTCATCCCGGCCTGCGCTGGCATGACAAAAAATCAAGGCTCCAGCAATTCATCCGTCTGATGCTTGCCACTTTTGCGTAAATGCTCATCATAAATCGGGTGGTAATTGCCATGATAGAATTCGGTTTTTTCGATAAGCGGCGGCATCACCGCGCCTATGGTGCGCTCTAGTTCATTCTCGTGTTTGGCGAAGAATTGCCGCCAGCGATAAAGGAACTGGTCATAATCCCAATTCTCCCATTTTTCAGCGAATATTTCGCGATGAGACGTGCGTAAAGCTTCATCTTCAAATGTAAGCAGACTGCGGCCAATGGCGCGCGCGGCGCTGTCGAGCACACGCCAGAGGTCCTCGCGGTTTTCAGGTAGGCGGTCATCCCAAAATTCATTGCGCAGCGGGGCGATGAGCAGCCCTTGCGAAAACGCTGAGCGCAGGAAGGCCGCCTCGCGGATGCGGCGGTTTTCAATGGCTTCGGCGGATACTGCTGAGCCGATATAATAGCGGCCATTGGTGCTCATGTTCAGATGGTCGAAATGCCCGCCCATCGGCACTTCGCGGCCAGAATCAAAATACATCATGGAATCGACCGCGAGGCCTTTGTTGTGCGCGCTGGTGCCGGGCATGGAGAGCAGGCCGCTGTCCATGTCGCTGTCTTGCGCCTGAATATAGAGGTTATAGGCGCCTTCGACCGTGCGCAGCCCGTCATATATCACCGTTGTCCAGCCGTGGGTTTGATAGAGATAGTCCGCCGCACCGATGACGATGCCCGCCAGTGTTTTATGCAGCCAGAGTTTGGCTTCGGGCCGATAGGCGATACCGAATTTATTGACGCGGGCATCACGCGGCAACGACAAATACGAGTTGCGGGTGCTGACTTTAGTGGTGCGCCCGCTGGCGTCAAACAGCAACGTATCCTGCGCGTAGGCCACGACAATGCTTATCGGGCCGCCCACCGCGCCCATATCCACCAGATCATCGGGCGCAATGTCGAGTGCGCCAGACATCATATCGCGCACAAAACTCTGTGATCGGATATTCTGAAAATCAACCCAAGGGCGCTTAGTCATGGCTCAAAGCTTTAAGTGTTTTTGAGCGGAATTCACGGCGATAGGTCACAAGCGTAACCCATATGGTAGCGATCATCAAAAAACAAGGATGAATAAACCACGCGAGCGCCGCAAGACCATAATAATAAGCACGCAAACCATTGTTGAAATATTCTGCAGCACTACCGACTAGATACGCGCCTTTCCGTGCTATTTCATCAGGATTTTCAATAACGTCATCATGCGCGGGGACGGAAACAATAAAAATACCTGCGAAGGTATATTGGCGAATGGACCATGTGTATTTGAAAAAAGCGTAGACAAAAATAAGGATAAGCAGAAAGATTTTAATTTCCCACATGAGTGGCGTTACCGACTTTGCAAAAGGAATGGCGCTGATAATGCCCAATGCGCGCTCATGGTAGCCAAGCATGGTCATAAGGCCAAGCACTATGAAAATAGTGGTATTGGCGAAGAAGTTGATATTGCGCATGAGGTTGCCGATCATGGTGGCATCGGCCATGCGGTTTTTGCGTTTTATCATTTGCTGCATCCATTGCAGGCGATAATAGTCATTGAGTGCAAGAAGGCTGGCATGCCTCCTGTTAGCGTGATTAGCATAACGCGAATAACCAAACCAGACGCCGAAAAAGAAAAATCCGGCGATAATTTCCTGCCAGTCGGTGTATTGAAAAATAATGTTCATACTATTCCCCCAATAATTGCCGTGTGGCCAGCGCAACATCTGATTGCGCCATCAGCGATTCGCCCACTAAGAACGTTGAAACACCGGCGCGGCCCATGCGCTGTACATCATCATTAGTTTTAATACCGCTTTCGCACACCAGCAAATAGTTTGCGGCCATCGGCGCGAGTTCTTCCGTGGTAGCGATATCCACTTTGAGTGTTTTCAAATTGCGGTTGTTGATGCCCAGAATCTTGCCGGAATTTTGCGGGTTGATAGCAAGTGCGCGTTCTAGTTCCTCCGCGTTGTGCACTTCCACTAGCACATCCATTTTGAGCTCCGTGGCGATGGCTTCTAGCTCACTCGCCTCAGCATCTGAAAGCGCGGCCATGATGAGTAAAATACAGTCCGCACCGAGCGCGCGCGATTCAAAAATCTGATAGGGCTCGAGCATAAAATCTTTACGTAAAATCGGCAGCGCAACAGCACCTCGCGCCTGCGCCAGATAAGCATCATCCCCCTGAAAATACGGTGCATCGGTGAGCACTGAAAGACACGCCGCACCGCCTTTTTCATAAGCCTTAGCGAGTGTCGCTGGCTCGAAATTGGCGCGGATGAGGCCACGGCTCGGCGATGCTTTTTTCAGCTCTGCAATGAGCCCAACTTTATGCGCTGCTTGCTTTTTCAGCAGTGCATTTTTAAAGCCACGCGTGGGCGAGGCATCCGCTGCTTTGGCGTGAATATCCGGCGCGGAAACGCGCAGCTTTTGCGCTGCTATATGCTCTCGTTTTTTTGCGCAAATTTCTGCGAGTGTGTCAGTCATAATTTTGGCACTGTCATCCCGAGCGAAGTCGAGGGATCTTGTTGAGCATGCATCAGATTATTCCAATAGGGATTTGTATGATTAATCAGCGCATCTTTTTTGCTACGCCGCCAACGCTTTATTTGTTTTTCTCTCTCAATTGCTTCAAGCACATTTTGATATTCTTCAACATACACCATTTTTGCAAGGTTATATTTTTCCGTAAATCCCTTATGTTGTTTTGTTTCGTGTTCCCATGCGCGACGAAAAATATCATTAGTAATGCCCGTATAGAGAACCGTATTGTTCCAGTTGGTCACCATGTAAACATAATACATAAGATTCCTCCACTGCGCTTCGCTCCGGTCGGAATGACAAATAAAAAAGTTATGCCCTGCCGTTGCTTATTTCCACCAGCTTTTTGAGCGCGGTGTAAGCGTTACCATTATCGATTGCCTCGACGGCCATTTCGGCGCCTTCTTTAAGCGTGGAAACTTTACCCGCGACCACAAGACCGCCCGCAGCGTTGAGCACCACGGCATTGCGATACGCGCATTTCATCCCCGACAGCGCTTCGATCATCGCATTGGCATTATGCTGTGGATCACCGCCCTTTAATTCTTCTGGAACCGATCGCGGCAGGCCTGCATCTTCCGGCGTAATTTCAAATTCAGTGATAACGTCGTCCTTCAACTGCGCCACGGTGGATGCGCCGCAGAGGGTCAGCTCATCAATACCATCAGCGCCATGCACAACCCATGCAGCCTGCGTACCGAGCTCCTTCAGCACATTTGCCATTTTGGGAACGAGCGCCGCGCTATACACACCGAGCAGCTGAAAAGCGGGCGCAGCAGGGTTTGAAAGCGGGCCAAGCAAATTAAAAATAGTACGCAGCGCAAGCTCTTGACGCACCGGCGCGACATGGCGCATCGCGGGATGGAATTTAGGCGCCATCAAAAATGCAATGCCTGCTTTTTCGAGGCATTTTTCAAGCACGGGAATTTCCGCATCCACCTTCACGCCAAGCACCGAAAGCACATCCGCCGAACCGGAAAGCGAGGAGACCGAGCGGTTGCCATGCTTGGCAACAGGCAGCCCGCAACCCGCCAAAACAAATGCCACGGCGGTGGAAATATTGTAGGTTCCGCGCAGATCGCCACCAGTTCCGCAGGTGTCAATCGCGCCCGCTGGCGCGTTTATTTTTTGGGCTTTAGCGCGCATGGCGATTGCGCCGGCCGTAATTTCATCCACCGTTTCGCCCTTGAGGCGCAGGCCCATCAAAAACGCGCCCATCTGCGCGGGCGTTGCCCCACCATTCATGATGATCTGAAACGCGCGCACAGCCACATCGCGCGGCAAATCACGCTTTTCGGCAAGTAGCTGCAGCACATCTTGTATCGCGTTTGTGGCCATGTTCAGCCCTTAATCATGCTCAGGAAATTGCGGATCATTTCATGCCCATATTCCGAGGCGATGGATTCGGGGTGGAACTGCACACCGTGGGTGTTGTGCTGCTTGTGCGCAAGGCCCATGATAAGCCCATCATCCGCCGTTACGGCAGTGACTTCCAAACATTCCGGCAATGTGGCGCGCTCGACAATCAGCGAGTGATAGCGCGTGGCGTTAAACGGAATCGGCAGATTTTTAAATACGCTGCGCCCTTCGTGATAGATGCCGCTGACTTTGCCGTGCATCGGCTTTGGCGCGCGGATGACCTTGCCGCCGAACGCCTCGCCAATGGCCTGCATACCAAGGCAAACGCCGAAGATGGGCACATTGCCAGATGCCGCGCGGATAAGCTCCAGGCAAATGCCGGATTCCGCAGGGGCGCCAGGGCCAGGGGAGATGACGATGCCGTCGGGCTTTTTTGCGAGCAGATCCGCAACCGTTATCATGTCATTGCGGATGACCTCCACCTGCGCGCCCGCCTCACCGATATAGTGCAGCAGGTTGTAGGTAAAGCTATCGTAGTTATCGAGGAGGATGATTTTCATGCAGCAAACCTAGCGCGGCAAATGCAGCAGGTCAACCGCCATCAGCGCGGCGATTGCAAGCGCAGCCCACGCCAGATAGAGCCACGGGCGAAGGCGCGCGCTGCGCTGTTTTTCAAGCAACTCAAGGCTTGCGGGGTGAATTTTAAGGCCGCGCTCATCGCCCACCATTTCGAGTACACGCCCAGCTTGCGCCAGCATGAACGGTAGTTTTCGTAACGCGTCCTGCCCGTGGCGGGCGGCGTCTTTGAGCTTGCCCTGCACACCAAAATGTTCATTTGCCCATTCTTCAATCATCGGCGTGGCCAGCTGCCACATGTTCAAATGCGGGTCGAGCATGCGCCCAACGCCCTCGGCCACCATCAGCGTTTTTTGCATCAGCAGCAGTTGTGGCTGCACTTCCATCTCAAATTCAGCAGCGATTTTGAACATTTGCCCGAGGAGTTTTGCGATAGAGATTTCGCTGAGCGGTTTGCCAGTGATGGGGCGCGCAACCGCCATGCAAGCTTGTGTGAAGGCTTCGAGTGACTTGCTGGCGGGGACATAGCCCGCGTCAAAATGCACCTGCGCCACGCGCTTATAATCGCCGACTAAAAACCCGCGCAAAATTTCGGCGATATACATGCGCGATTCGATAGAAAGTCGCCCCATGATGCCAAAATCCACCGCCACAAGGTCACCATTTTTATCAAGAAATAAATTGCCCGGGTGCAGATCGGCGTGAAAAAAACCATCTTTGAACACTTGCGAGAACAAGCTCTGCGCCGCCTTGCTCATGATGCTTTCGGTGGAAAAGCCACTGGCGCGAATGGCTTCAATATTGCTAAAGGCGATGCCATCAACCCAGTCCATCGTGAGGACGCGGCGGCTCGTCAGCTCCCAATGAACGGCGGGCACTCGCAGTCCCGCGCTATGCTTTGTGATGTTCTCCGCCATTTCAGCGGCAGCAGCGGCTTCAAAGCGTAAATCCAACTCAAAAAATACTGACTGTTTGAATGTCTCGACCACTTGCAGTGGCTTTAAGCGGCGATACTGTGGAAAGTAATTTTCCACTAGCCCCGCCAGCCAG
>RFOF01000103.1 GCA_009926845.1 Alphaproteobacteria bacterium | reverse complement strand
TGCGCGCTCAAGGAGCATGGGCAGCTCAGAAAATACCGTTGGAGTGTAGCCCTTCGATGTCGGCGGTTCGCCCGCAGATAGGCCAATTTCGCGCTGCGCCATCGCAAAGCGCGTCACCGAATCCATCATGCACAAAACATTTTTTCCCTGATCGCGAAAATATTCGGCGACCGCCATGGTGGTATAGGCCGCTTGGCGACGCAGCAGCGCAAATTCGCTGGAGGTGGCGACGATGACCACCGAACGCGCCAGCCCCTCCTCGCCCAGGTCGTCTTCTAAAAATTCCTGCAACTCGCGCGAGCGCTCACCGATGAGGCCGATGATGTTGATGTCGGCCTGCGAATTTCTGGCGAGCATCGACATCATAATCGATTTCCCCACGCCAGAGCCTGCGAAAATGCCCATACGTTGCCCCGCGCAGCAAGAAAGGAACGTGTTGAGCGAACGCACCCCCAGATTCAGCTTACCGCGCACGCGCGTGCGCTCATGGGCGCTTGGCGGCTTGCCGCGCAGGCTATAAGGAGTTTTGCCATGCGTCAGCGGGCCTTTGCCGTCCACCGGCTCGCCCATCGCGTTAATGACGCGGCCAAGCCACGCTGCGCTCGGGTAACACACCGAGGCGCTTTCCTCGAGAACAACGCGCGCACCCGGGCCAATACCCTCCAGCGAGCTAAAGGGCATGAGTAACGCTTTATTGTCTTTAAAACCGACCACTTCGGTGAGCACCGTGGGGGTGACGCCTCCTTGCCTCCGCCCCTCGACGCGGCAGCGCGCGCCCACGCTCAAAAGCCGCTCCACGCCGGTGCATTCGAGCAGCATACCCTGCACGGCGGTGATGCTGCCGGAGGCGGTAACATCCTGTATTTTTAGTATATCTTCAATGCTCATAGGCTTTTAGGCTGACTGACTGTGGGTTTGCGCTCATATAGCGACAACTATACGTTTTTTTCTGAAAAAAGGACACATAAAGATTTGCTTAAAGTGACCGCTTGTGTTTAACTGTAAATTAATGTATTAATGCTTTACACAGCCAATTAACGGTAATAGACATTAAACGGTTACACAAAAATACTTTATAACAACTCAGGGGAGACAGTTAATATGCGCGTATTACTAGTAGAAGATGATTCCTCAACCGCTAAAGCCATTGAGCTTTCGCTGGCTTCCGAAGGCATTATCTGCGACACCACACAGCTGGGCGAAGAAGGCCTCGAAATCGGTAAACTTTATGATTATGACATTATTATTCTGGATCTTATGCTTCCAGATATTGATGGTTATGAAGTGCTGCGCCGCTTCCGCGCTGCCCGCGTGACCACCCCTATTCTCATTCTCTCTGGCCTCTCTGGCCCTGACCAAAAAATCAAAGGTCTTGGCTATGGCGCAGACGATTACCTCACCAAGCCTTTTAACAAAGGTGAATTGATTGCTCGCATTCAAGCCATCGTTCGTCGCAGCAAAGGCCACAGCGAATCCATCATCCGCACGGGCAAATTGTCGGTTAACCTCGACAGCCGCGCTGTAGAAGTCGAAGGCAAGTCGCTGCACTTGACCAGCAAGGAATACAGCATTCTTGAGCTGCTTTCGCTCCGCAAAGGCACGACGCTAACCAAAGAAATGTTCCTCAACCACCTCTATGGCGGCATTGACGAACCAGAACTGAAGATCATCGACGTGTTCGTGTGCAAACTGCGCAAAAAACTTTCGACCGCTGCCGGTGGCGACAACTACATCGAAACCGTTTGGGGCCGTGGCTATGTTCTGAAAGACCCAGAACCAGGCGCACAAGCGACCGAAAATCTGGACGCAGACGAGCTGGTTTAATTAACCGGTGAATAAATAATAAAAGGCGGTGAGCAATCACCGCCTTTTTTATTACCCATTGTTATCCCAGCAAAGGCCATAACCTACGTGACCACTCTAATTTCTGTCATGCTGAACTCGTTTCAGCATCCACGCTTCAACATCACGACTGGTTTTTTTGCCCTGTGGATCCCGGAACAAGTCCGGGATGACAATTTTCCCCCTTCCCGACCATTCTTTTTTCGCGCAGGGTAAAGCTTCAACCGGTTGACTGCCATGGGTGAGCTAACGATAAAGAAGGACAGGCGATTCCAAGACTGCGTAGCCATCCAGTAGCTAAATCCTGGTAGCGGTTCCTGGCTAAACAGGCGTGGCGCCACAACTTTTTTTGTCATCTTCGCAAGGCATTGCCGAAGCGGAGATCTTGTTCAATTGCACGAGATCCCCGACGGCACATGGTGCCGCCGAGGATGACGATTATTTCAAAACATACCCCCCCCGAATCTCAGGAATCGGGGTGAATAATCCCTTGGGGTCAACGAGCGATTCAGTCGCGCCAATCATCAACACGCCGGTCTTGTTGAGCGCGCGCGCCATTTTGTCGGTGACGGCGGCCTTAATCGGGTCATCAAAATAGATCAGCACGTTGCGGCAAAAAATAATGTCGAACTTGCCCAGGTGGTCATAGCTTTCAAGCAGGTTGTTGGTTTTAAATTGCACGCTGTTGCGGATGTTATCCTTAAGCTGCCACGACGTATCGGGCCGCGCAGTAAAATATTTCACCAGCATTTGAATCGGCAAGCCGCGCTGCGCCTCAAACTGTGAGTAGACGCCCTCTTTGGCTTTATCGACCACTTTTTTGGCGAGGTCAGTGGCCACGATGTCAAAGCGCCAGCCAGGCAGCTTTGCGGCATCTTCTTGAATGCACATGGAAATAGAATAGGGCTCTTGACCCGTGGAGCACGCCGCGCTCCAGATGCGCATGGATTTTGTCATGCCGAGTTTTTCCATTTGCATCGGGAAAATAATGTTGCGCAGCTGTTCATATGGCTTGATGTCGCGGAAGAAGGACGACTCATTCGTTGTCATCGCCTCGGTGATTTCCACCAGCAACGCTTCCGTGGAACGCGTTCTTAACACGTTGCATAAAGCAGAAATATCTGGCACCCCCTGCGCGCGCGCAATCGGCAACAAGCGGCTTTCGATCAGGTACAGTTTATCTTCGGTCAGGGTCAGCCCCGAACGCTTTTTCAACATATCTGCGAGGAATTGAAACTCATCAGGGCGCATACCTACCGCCCCTCTATCTGTTGAGTTAAATAGCTGCCGATCTCCGGCAAGGGCAAGACTGCTCGACATAATCCATTCTCCACAACTGCTTTTGGCATTCCATACACAACGCAGCTGGCTTCATCTTGCGCAATCACGCTGCCACCTGCTTCAACAACGACTTTTGAACCCAGCATCCCGTCTTGCCCCATCCCCGTGAGCACGACAACCGCCAGATGTTTCCCATAAATTCCAGCCAGTGCGCGCAGCATCGGGTCGGCGGCGGGACGGCAATAGTTTTCCTGCGGCCCTTGGTTGGTGGTGATGATGATACTGCCATTTTTGCTTTCAGGGATCATATGATAATCGCCCGGCGCAAGATAGACGCGCCCCGGAACAACCACTTCGCCGTCCTTGCCTTCGGCGCAGGTGCGGCCACTGATTTTGGTGATGTGCTCGGCCAAAATGGTGGTGAAGGTCGGTGGCATATGCTGCGTGATAAAAATAGGCAAATTCGGCAAGCGGCCTTTGAGCTGTTCAAACAGCGAGAGCAGCGCTTGCGGCCCACCAGTGGACGAGGCAATGGCCAGCGCCTTGACGCCGCTTACATGTAGCGGTGTGCTCGCAGAAGCTGGCGGAACAAATTTGGCGGCGAGTTTGGGTGTTGCAGGTGCAGCAGCAGGTGTTGCCACCGAGCCAGAAGCCGCCGCAGACGTAGGCGCAGCATGTCCACGCGCACGAGCCGCAGGGCCACCGAGCGCTTTGGTTTTTTCAATGATTTCACGATAAAAAATATCAACTTCATTGCCAAATTTGGCCGAAGGTTTGGGAATATAATCCGACGCACCAAGCGAGAGCGCCTGCATGCTGATAGCGGCGTTGCGCAGCGTCAATGTCGAAGCCATGATGATTTTGGTTTTGGGTGCAATTTTGAGCAGCTCCGGCAGCGCGGTGATGCCATCCATTCCGGGCATTTCAATGTCGAGAATGATGACATCCGGCGCGTTGCTTTTGGCCATGCTAATGGCCATCGCGCCATCACCTGCGGTGCCAATGATTTGGATTTCAGGGTCAACCGCAATGGCCTTAGACATCAGGCCGCGAATGACCGCAGAATCATCAACAAGAAGAACGTTTATCGGCACAAAGAATCCTTTTTTATAGCAGCAATTATAAGATGCCGATTTGTTCGAGTTTGCCTTTGATAATGTCAGCATCAAAAGGCTTCATCACATATTCATTCGCACCCGCGCCGATAGCTCGCATGATGTTGTTCATGTCGGTCTCGGTGGTGCAGAAAATCACCTTCGTGACGTCATTGCCATCCATCGCGCGGAATTTTTCGATGAACGTAATGCCATCCATCACCGGCATATGCCAGTCGAGTAAAATAAGGTCGGGCTTAGTTCCCGTGCAATAGTCTGCGGCCTGCTGGCCATCTTCGGCCTCAGATACAGTGTAGCCCAGCTCTTCCATGATGCGGCGCTCTAGCTTGCGCACCACTTTCGAGTCGTCAACGATAAGGCATGAAGGCATTGGATTTCCTATATGTCTAAGATGTTTTGAATATTCACTATCACCAGCAACTCGCCGGAGAGTTTATGGATGCCGGTGGCGACTTCCTGCCAGTTGGAATCCATGTGCGCGGGTGGCTTTTCAATCGCGTGGTCAGACACGGTGAGCACCTCACCGACGGAGTCCACACGCAGGCTGAACAGTTCGCCTTTTTGCTCGACAACGACGAACATGCTTTTTTCATCTTCACGTGCAGACAACCCAAGACGCGAGCGCACGTCAATCACGGTAACGATGCGGCCACGCAGGTTGAGCGAGCCCGACACTTCTTTGGGTGCCAGCGGAATGGGTGTGATATGTTGTTGGCGAAGCACGTCGCGCACGTGTTTGACGTTGATGCCAAACAGCTGGCGGTCAACGCGCATGGTGACATACATATGTGCGTCAGCGGCAAAAAGCGCTTCGTGCGAATTGCCAGCGGCTACAGAAGTGGACTGGCTCATGCGACAGACTCCTTATGCTTGGACAAGCAGCGCGAGACGGATTCAAGCAGCCCTGGCCTGTCGGTTTTAACGATGCAATCATTCATGCCCACGTCTTTGCTTTTTTGCACCACTTCTGCAGATAACGTCGCGGTGTAAGCGATGATCGGTGTGCCGTTGACGCGAGGGTTGCTGCGGCAAGCAGTGGTGAATTCAAAGCCGTTCATGTTGGGCATTTCAATGTCGGTGACGATCATGTCAAATTTATGCATACCATCATTGAGCAGTGTGATTGCCTGCGCCGCATCTTCAGTGGCGGTCACTTTATAGCCAGCAGCCGCAAGGAACGGCACGGTGAGATTGCGGAAGAACGGGCTGTCTTCGACCAGCAGAATATTGCTATTTTCAGCGAGTGTACGGTTAGCATCGCCAGCTCCAGGAATCGACGGATCCACCATATCCGCCAGCAAATGCGCCACATCCACCACGTCGGTAGGTTTACCAGAAATAATCATGCTGCCAAGGTAGCCATGGCTCTTGACCTCTTTGGAGGTGAGCTTGATATCGAATGGCGCATGCACGATGTCGAGAATTTCAGACACCACAAGACCGATGACTTTTTTGTCATAGGTGAACACGATGACGTCCATCTTGCCTTCTTTGGGAATCTCAAATTCTTTTTCAAGCTTGATAAGGCGCATCAGGTCGCCGCGATATTGCACGACAGGGTGATCGCCTGCACATTCAATGTCTTTTGCGTCAATTTCTTCAAGGCGTGAGACAAGCTCCAGCGGAACGGCTTTGGGCGCGCCAATGCCAACCGAGAATGACAAGAAGCCCACCAGTTTTTCGCCCACCTCCAGTGCGGCGCGCGCATCGGCGGCAGCTTGATCGCGGCGGGTGAAGTCCATGTTGCCAATGCTTTTGGCGATGCCGTTGGGGTCTAAGATCAAAATCACGCTGCCATCACCTAAGATGGTGTTGCCAGAGTAAACCGAGATTTCTTTGAGAATATCGGCCACCGGTTTGACCACGATTTCTTCCGTGTCGAACACGCGATCGACCAAAATGCCGAAGTCATATTCACCGACGGTGCACACCGCGATATACATTTCTTTTTTCATCATTTTTTCTAATCTTCATTTTTTTTTCATCGCTACCCGTAAAACGGTAACTTCTTAGAACTCATCGAACTTAGTGAATTTCCGCCTAAATCATTGTTTCCCCTTGTTTCCCCTTGTTTCCCCTT
>RFOF01000102.1 GCA_009926845.1 Alphaproteobacteria bacterium | reverse complement strand
TTTTGGTGAAGGTCAACCAGATAGGCACGCTGACCGAAACGCTGCAGGCGGTGGATATGGCGCACCGCGCGGGCTATCGCGCGATTTTGTCGCACCGCTCCGGCGAAACGGAAGACACGACCATTGCGCATCTGGCGGTCGCCACCAATTGCGGCCAGATCAAAACCGGCTCGCTCTCGCGCTCTGACCGCCTCGCTAAATACAACGAACTCATCCGCATCGAAGAAGAACTCGGTGCAACGGCTGTTTACGCGGGCGGCAGTGGCTTGGTGAGGTAGGGGTTACTGTCTGCCATGTTCAAATTTCAATGACTTTGCTACCGTTTCATACGCTTGTTCGGCAACAGCTTGAAGGTTAGCGGCATCAACATGCGGTTGCAGAAGGGCTTTTAACTCTGCAAGTGCAAGGGGATCAAGTCTAGAATTTTTACCTAAACGCGCCGTAAAAAAATGAGGTTCCTTGCCGGTTGAAAAATTTAATTCGGCCAATGCCCCTTCAAGTTTTGATAGGATTTCCTCTCTGGTTTGCCCCTTTATTTTGAAAGGAAGCAAGTTGATTGGCTTTGGTTCCGCATCCAAGTCCAGCACCCCATGCGGCTCTATAACGGATTCTGTTAGGCTGCCCCCCAATTTTTCGCGCAATGCTTTTTCCACATGATGAATCTCTGGCCATCCCATATCATTAAAATCTTGTGGAAATGTGGGTATATTGTTGCCCGTTTTATCAACAAGAGCAATCGTGAAATGGATGGAATTTGGCGAAGTATTATGGTGGTCTTCGCTGATACGAACGCACAGCCGACAATCTAATATTTTTGATTGACGGTAATACTGAACTACACCTTCTTTGGTTGCGGGCATATCCATTCATCCACTTTGTTAACTCCCCACATTATAACCCCACTACCTTTACAAGCCATTAAAATTATTTTACATATTGACGGATAAATAATCGAAGGTTTTTCAGGGGATTAGGTGTTTTTTCTTTGCAAAAAGCAACTGTCTTGGCTAGACTATGCAGCTATGAAACGTCGCACCGCATCAACTCTTGATTCGCGAAAGCCCACGCTCGGGCGTCGGTTTGGCTCGTTTTTTTGTTTTTTTATCATGTTTTATATCGGGTTTCATGCGGTCACGGGTGAGCATGGCGCATTCGCGTTGTTCCGCGAAAGCCGCAAGCTTGAAACCGTCACCGCTGAACTTGCTGCAATCAAAGCGCAGCGCGCTGAGCTTGAAGGCAAGGTGAAGCTTCTTTCCTCCAGTTCACTCGACCTCGACATGCTCGACCAGCAGGTTCGCCGTGTACTCGGCGTTGCTGGGCACGGCGAGGCCGTCATCTTTTTTGACACCGCAAAGAATTAGGTATTGTCATCCCGCACTTGTTGCGGGATCTGGAGCCGTTATCACCTGTTGCTTGAGATACCGGAACAAGTCCGGTATGACAGGTGCCATCCATGTTGCGCCGCAGCATTTTTGACTGCATTAAATGCTTGCAAATGCCTCGTTTTTTGGTCTTTATACCCCTACCATAAATCACACTATTTCGGAGACATCATGGCTAATAAAAATTTGGGGGCTGCTGCTACTTCTAAAGTTGAAAAAAAATCCTCTGTTTCTGGCGCGCCATCGGCTAAGCCCGACCTGCTGAAGCTCTATCGCGAAATGCTGCTCATTCGCCGTTTCGAGGAAAAAGCCGGCCAGCTATATGGCATGGGGCTCATCGGTGGTTTCTGCCATTTATATATTGGTCAAGAGGCAGTCGTCACCGGCATGCAAGATTGCATCACCCCGAACGACGCCGTTATCACCTCTTACCGCGACCACGCGCACATGATCGCTTGCGACATGGACCCCAAGGGTATCATGGCCGAGCTGACTGGCCGTATCGGAGGTTTTTCTAAAGGTAAGGGCGGTTCGATGCACATGTTCTCGACCGAAAAACATTTCTACGGCGGCCACGGTATCGTTGGCGCACAGGTGCCACTGGGTACGGGTATCGCGTTTGCGCATAAATATCGCGGCAATGGCGCGCTCAGCCTAGTGTATTTCGGTGATGGCTCGGCGAACCAAGGGCAGGTGTATGAGGCGTTCAATATGGCGAGCCTTTGGAAATTGCCTGTGATTTACATCATCGAAAACAACGAATATGCGATGGGCACGAGCGTGAAGCGCTCGCACTCAACCACCGAGCTGTACAAGCGCGGCGAAGCATTCGGCATCCCCGGCAAACAAGTCAATGGCATGGATGTTGAAGCTGTGCGTGAGGCGGGGCTTGAAGCAGTGGCGCACGTGCGTGCGGGCAATGGCCCATTCCTGCTTGAAATGAAAACCTATCGTTATCGCGGCCACTCCATGTCTGACCCTGCGAAATATCGCAGCAAGGAAGAGGTGGAAGATTACAAAGAACATCACGACCCTATCGAGCGCCTAAAAGGCCGCATGCTGGCTGAAAAACTGGCGACTGAAGATGACTTCAAAGCCATCGACAAAGAAACCAAAGCTATCGTGGCTGAGGCTGCAGAATTTGCGCAGGAATCACCGGAGCCACCGGAGTCAGAATTATGGACGGATGTGTTGGTTTAACAGGTTTTAGCTTTCAGGTTTTAGGTTTTAGCAGGTGTGAGGTTTTAGGTTTTAGCAATGAGCCCAATAAAAAATTATCGCGATTTAAAAGTCTGGCAGAAAGCAATGGATATGGTTGCGCTGGTTTATGAGTTGACCGCTCAATTTCCTGCGGATCAGAAATATGTTCTGGTGTCGCAAATGCAGCGCTCGGCCTTGTCTGTTCCCAGCAATATTGCAGAGGGGCGTTCGCGGCATTCAGAAAAAGACTTTGTCTACCACTTGAACATTGCCCGAGGCTCGCTCGCTGAACTTGAAACACAAGTTATTCTCTCGTGCAGATTGGGGTATATGAATAAACAAGATGAAAATACACTTCTGCAAATGACAGAAGAGATTACTAAAATGTTACACGGATTAAAATCGAGTTTAAAATCTTCAGGTGAATCTGAAGTGATTGAGCTTGCGCTGCTAAAACCTAAAACCTGAAAGCTAAAACCTATGAAAACGACTGTACGAGTTGCACTGCGCGATGCCATGGCCGAAGAAATGCGCCGTGATCCTGAAGTGTTTGTGATGGGCGAAGAAGTCGCCGAATATCAGGGTGCTTATAAAGTGACCGAGGGCTTGCTCGCCGAATTTGGCGACCGCCGCGTGGTCGATACCCCCATCACCGAGCATGGTTTTGCTGGCCTCGGCGTCGGCGCGGCGATGATGGGTTTGAAGCCCATCGTTGAGTTCATGACGTTCAACTTTGCGATGCAGGCGATGGATCATCTCATCAACTCTGCCGCAAAAACCAACTATATGTCTGGTGGCCAGATTCGCTGCCCAATCGTGTTTCGTGGGCCAAACGGCGCGGCGTCGCGCGTGGGCGCGCAGCACAGCCAGTGCTACGCTAGCTGGTACGCTCACGTTCCCGGACTCAAGGTCATTGCGCCGTGGGATGCCGCGTCGGCTAAAGGTTTGCTGAAGGCCGCTATCCGCGACCCGAACCCAGTTGTGTTCCTCGAAAATGAAATGCTCTACGGCCAATCGTTCGACGTGCCTGATGATATGGAGCCGATGGAAATCGGTAAAGCTGCTGTCATTCGCGAAGGCACCGACGTCACCATCGTGGCGTTCTCCATCATGGTGGGCAAAGCGCTCGAAGCTGCTGAAGCATTGGCTGCAGAAGGCATCAGCGCTGAGGTCATCGACCTGCGCACGCTGCGCCCGCTCGATACCGACACCATCGTCGAATCCGTCAAGAAAACCAGCCGCTGCGTGAGCGTGGAAGAGGGGTGGCCAGCTGCTGGTATGGGCGCTGAAATTGCTGCCATCATCATGGAGCACGCGTTTGATTATCTCGATGCGCCAGTTGCGCGTGTGGCGGGTCTTGATGTGCCGCTGCCTTATGCTGCGAACCTCGAAAAACTCTGCCTGCCGCAGCCATCACACATCATCGAAGCTGTGAAATCTGTGTGCTATCGTGACCAAGAAGCCGCCTAACGACAAGGAAATAAACAATGCCAATAGAAATTTTGATGCCTGCGCTTTCGCCCACCATGACCGAGGGGAACCTCGCCAAATGGACTGTTAAAGAGGGTGATAAAATCAAATCCGGCCAAGTGATCTGTGAGATCGAAACCGACAAGGCGACGATGGAAGTTGAAGCCGTTGACGAAGGCGTGATGGGCAAAATCATGGTCGCTAATGGCACCGAAGGTGTGAAGGTGAACCAACTCATCGCGTTGCTTCTTGAAGACGGCGAAGACAAGGCGGTGCTTGCGGATTATAAGCCTAAAGCGGCGGTGAGTGCACCGCAGGCCGACGGAGGACGGATGACGGATGACAAGAAAGAGGCTGCGGCTCCTGCAGCGCCTGCATCCGCTCCGTCAGTTGCGCCTTCTGCTCCTTCGCTCGCTCCTTCCTTACCTGCTTCGTCATCCGTCATCCGTCCACCGTCATCCGGTGACCGCGTGTTCGCATCGCCACTGGCCAAGCGCATCGCCGCCAGCGAAGGCGTTGACCTGCGCGATGTGGAAGGCACCGGCCCGCATGGCCGCGTGGTCAAAGACGACGTGCTGAAAGCCAAAAGTTCCGGTGGTTCTGCGCGTGGTCGCGTTCGCCGCAACCCAGTTGAATTCACCAAAATCCCGAACAGCAACATGCGCAAAGTCATCGCACGTCGCCTGACGGAATCCAAACAACAAGTGCCGTGGCGGTGGCGATTGATGGCGGGTTGATTACGCCAATCGTCAAAAACGCTGACCAAAAAAGCGTCCCAACCATTTCCGGCGAAATGAAAGACCTCGCCGCGCGCGCCAAAACCGGCAGTTTGAAACCTGAGGAATTCCAGGGTGGTGGTTTCTCTATCTCCAACCTTGGCATGTTCGGCGTCAAGAATTTCGCCGCTATCGTCAACCCCCCGCAAGGCTGCATCCTCGCCGTTGGCGCGGGTGAAGAACGCGCTGTTGTTCGCGGTGGGCAGATGGTCATCCGGAGCGTCATGGACGTAACGCTTTCAGTCGATCACCGCGTGGTCGATGGCGCCGTCGGCGCGACATTCCTGCAGGCATTCAAAGGCTATATCGAACGCCCGAGCTTGATGTTGGTTTAGTATGGATCAAAATTGTCAGGATAATTTCTGGATTGCCTTTGGCTCTGGTGCTGCGACAGCAATAGTAACACTTGTCATAAATAATATTTGGAATTGGCGTAGTAAAAATAACGCCACACAGAGCTATTTAAAATCTTGCCTATCAGAATTAAAAACAAACATTGCAATTATCGAAGAATATTTGTCTTTGCTAAATAAGATTGTAACTGGTTCCAAAGAATTGGGGGCTATTTATTCTTATAAGTTTCGTAGTCCACCTAATTTCATCACAAACCAATTATATGCTACTGGCTATCTCTTCGAACATTTGGAGTATGGAGATATCGCCAATTTAAATGAGTATGTTCATTTTATGAATGATTTAGATGGCCTTCTAAAGACAAAAGTGACGGGAACAATACAACATTCGCAAGCTAATGATATTGCTAAGACGACACTCGAAATAAATAAGGCACTTGGTGTAATAAGCGAAGACTTGGAAAAGCATAAAAAGAATCTTTCTGTTGTTTTAGGAAAATTGGAGAAATTATAATGAGCGAAACAAATTTTGACGTAATTGTTGTAGGTGGTGGGCCTGGTGGCTATGTGGCGGCGATCCGCGCGAGCCAGCTTGGGCTGAAAACGGCGCTGGTAGAGCGCGAGCATCTGGGCGGCATTTGCCTGAACTGGGGCTGCATCCCGACCAAGGCGCTGCTGCGCTCGGCGGAGGTGTATCACCTGATGCATAATGCCGAGGCGTTTGGCCTGTCGTGCAAAGACGTGAAATTTGATTTGAGCAAGGTCGTTGAGCGTTCGCGCAAAGTGTCAGCGCAGCTTGTCGGCGGCATCAAACACCTGATGAAAAAAAATAAGGTCACCGTGTTCGACGGCAGCGGCAAACTCGCTGGCAAGGGCAAGCTGGCTATTGAAGTCGATGGCAAAAAGGTCAACGAACTGACCGGCAAACACATCATCCTCGCGACCGGCGCGCGTGCACGCACGCTGCCCGGCCTTGAGCCCGATGGCAAGCTGGTGTGGACATACAAGGAAGCGCTGGTGCCCAACACCATGCCAAAATCGCTTTTGGTTGTTGGTTCGGGCGCTATCGGCATCGAGTTTGCCAGCTTCTTCCGCACGCTCGGCGCGGAAGTGACCGTGGTTGAAGTGATGGACAGAATTTTGCCAGTGGAAGACGAGGAGATCTCGAAATTCGCGCAGAAGGCGTTTGAAAAACAAGGCATGAAAATCCACACCGCGACCACCGTCAAAGCGCTCAAAAAAGGCAAAGACAACGTGACGGTGACGCTGGAAGCGGGCGGCAAAACCACCGAGGTGACCGTTGACCGCGTTATCATGGCGGTGGGCATC
>RFOF01000101.1 GCA_009926845.1 Alphaproteobacteria bacterium | reverse complement strand
GGAGGGGAAATATCGCGTCATCGTGGTGCAGCGCACGGGCGGGGCCGTTTCCACATACCCCCGGGATGTATGGTATCATGAGGAAATGGCAAAGGCCTCCGCCACTTGCGAGCCGGAAACGATGGACGCCGAATCACCGCTGTTTATTCTCTATACGTCTGGCTCCACCGGTAAACCCAAAGGTGTGCTGCATACCACCGGGGGGTATATGGTATGGGTGGGGCGCACGCATTTATATACGTTTGATTATCACGACGATGACATCTATTGGTGCACGGCGGATGTGGGTTGGGTCACGGGGCATAGCTATTGTGTGTATGGCCCGCTGCTGAACGCGGCGACCACAGTGATGTTTGAAGGCGTTCCGAACTATCCGAGTTTTTCGCGCTTCTGGGAAGTGGTGGACAAGCACAAAGTGACCATCTTCCACACCGCGCCAACGGCCATCCGCGCGCTGATGCGCGAGGGTGATGCATTCGTCACGAAGTCGTCGCGCAAATCCATCCGTTTGCTTGGCAGCGTGGGCGAACCCATCAACCCAGAGGCGTGGCTGTGGTATCACCGCGTGGTGGGGCAGGGGCGTTGCCCGATTGTTGACACGTGGTGGCAGACGGAAACGGGCGGCAATATGATAACGCCGCTGCCGGGCGCAACACCGATGAAGCCGGGTTCGGCCAGCTGGCCGTTCTTTGGTGTGAACCCGCTGATTGTTGACCAAAGCGGCAATGAATTGCAGGGCGCGTGTGAAGGGCTGCTGTGTATCGCGGATTCATGGCCGGGGCAGGCGCGAACTATTTATGGCGACCATGCGCGCTTTGAGCAGACGTATTTTTCACAGTTCAAAGGATTGTATTTTACGGGCGATGGCGCGCGCCGCGACGCCGATGGCTATTATTGGATAACCGGGCGGGTGGATGATGTGCTGAACGTCTCCGGCCACCGCCTCGGCACAGCGGAAATTGAAAGCGCGCTGGTGGCGCATGCATTCGTGGCGGAGGCGGCGGTGGTCGGCTTCCCGCACGATATCAAAGGGCAGGGGATTTATGCCTATGTGACGCTGAATACCGGCATTGAAATGAGTGATGGGCTGCACAAAGAACTGGTGGCGCATGTGCGCAAAATCATCAGCCCGATCGCAACGCCCGACCACATTCATTTCACACCCGCACTGCCCAAAACGCGCTCGGGCAAAATAATGCGCCGTATCCTGCGCAAAATTGCAGAGGGAGAATTTTCTAGCTTGGGGGATACGTCCACACTGACCAATCCGGAGATTGTCGATGAGCTGGTGAAGGGTCGGAAATCGTAATCGTCATCGCGAGCGAATATCATGAGCGTGGCGTTCCATTTCTTGTCACCCTGAGCGAAGCCGAAGGGTCTTAAGATTCCTCGACGGAGTTTATCCCCGCGAAAGCGGGGACTCGGAATGACAGAAGGTCTGGATTGCCGCGTCGGCTGCGCCTCCTCGCAATGACGAGAATAAAAAAAATCCCCCGCTAGGCGGCGAGGGAAGGGATATTTTTATTTGCCACCTGGAGCTTTGTCATTCGAACCTGGTGCTGGGGCAGGAACGTTTGTTGGTTTTAGCTCGAATAATTCTTTAAGGCGATTATTACGGCTAAGGGGAACACCCAAATCCAAATCTTCTCGGAATTTTTTGTCTTCAGGGCTAGTATCAGTGCTTTTGCTCTTTACTATCCGTTCTGCCAAATTTTGTAGTTCCGCCTCACTGAGTACACCATTTGCTTTTCCACCGTCCTTATCAGCATATTTAAACAGCGTATCGACAAATGATCGTGTTCGATTATCGTCGGGTATTGAATGCCCAGAAAGTTTTGCCAGAACTTCGGCTTTAGTAAGTGAGTTGCTATAATCGCTGTCTACCGCAAGCTGGTTCACATGAACTTTCTTGAAATTTTGCAAAAGTTCAGTAAGCGGAGTATCCTGCGTTATGGGTTTCTCCGGTGCAGGCGTTTCTTTTTCCTTCGCTTTCGCAGGGCCTGAGAATTTGTCTTTGACCGCTTTTACACCGCTATTAAACTTCTCCGTGATTTGCGGGCCAAAATTTTTGTCTATAAGATTGCCAGCAAACATGCCAACGAGGAATCCGATGATTGCACCCATGATGCCGCCTTGACCCCAGCCCATCATGAGGCCTATGATCGCTGGCCCCCACTTGCCCGCCTTGCGTGCCCAGCCGCCTACGCCTTCGTCTTCTCCGTCGGCAGAACTTTCAGCGCCACTTGCTCCGCCTGAGCCATATTCTTCAGCGGCGGCACTTCTTGATCCGGGGTGTTTGTCGCTTTTAAGCCTTACAGCGCGACGTTTTTCGTAATCTCCTGACTTTCCATGGTGGCCTGCGTTGTGGTGTTGATCCATTCCTGCAACATATTGCGCTAGGTAATCTCTCCCTGCCTGATCGCTTGCTGGAATGTTTGCTAGAACCCTATCGTATGCGGTATTTTTGGCTAACGCCACTTCGTCCACTTTTCCATTTTTTACGAGCCAGCCGGGGTGATTAGGTTGGTTGATAAGTCTGCTGGCTTCTTCTTTCCACGCTTGAGTATAAGCGACCAATATCTTTTGTTCATTCATTTCAACAATGGCGCGTTCATGGGCGGCGACGTCCTGCGCGGCGACCTGTCTTGATTGTACTGGCACTATGACCGAAGATTTTCCACCAAAAACTTCGCCACTTAAGCGCGCGATGACTGGGTCACGTAACAGAAAATTTCGAACATTTTCGCGATGTTCATTGCCAGACAAATTGCTGCCCTTTTCATCCTGTGCAAGAAATGCGTCGATCGATAGCATTTTCTGGTTGGGTTCAGGGCGTGTGGTTGCTTGGCCTACATGATCGAGGTAACGGCCTAATATAGGTAGTTCATAGCTTGGATTGAGGTGTCCGCTCTGCTCGTTGATGCGCTTGGTGACTTTAGCAGCATAATACTCACAGTCTTGGCGAAGCCCTGCATTGGTGCTAGATGCCAAAGGTGGTGGTTTGTTAGCCATTGGGAAATACCCAGTTGTGTTTCATACTCTCATTATGCCCTTATTCTTACCCTTCTCAAGTTAAGGTTTTGTTACAGGGGGGGTATTTTTCTGCTTTTTTTGTGTCACTTTTGTGACAGAGGAGGAGGCCACACCAGGGCGATTCCTTGAATTCTTGTTTTATTTCAAAGTCTAAAGACGTGTAGGCCTCGGCGATTTGCTCGGTTTTCCATTGTAATATTCCCCCCAAATAGACATATCCGCCGCCTGAAAGATGTTTTTTAACCTCGCCCGCCCAGCTAAAAATCGGCTCGGCCAGCAGGTTTATCATGATTAAATCGAACGGGGAGCGGGCCAAAATCTCCTCATTTTGGAAGCCATCGCTGCGAAAAACGCTAATTTTATCCGATAATTGGTCGTTTTTGACGCGGGTTTGCGTATCGATTATGGCCTGTTCGGAGATATCCACCGCCAGAACCCGCGCGTCCCACAGGTGGGCGCAGAGCACCGACAAAATGCCATTACCGCAGCCGACATCCAGAATATTGGCAAATTCGCCCTCATTTTGCAGCCACTGGAGCGCAAGAAAGCATAATTCGGTCGCCGGATGCAGGCCCTCAGTCTCTATTTGCATAATTATTTATTTCATAAACAGTATTTTAAGGATTGCCTGCCAAACTGCAACATTGAGGCAACCCTATTACAGGTATCGTATTTATCTCATGAGAAAAAGAATTTTGATTGTTGAGGATAATGACCTGAACCTAAAACTGTTCAGGGACTTGCTCACCGCGCATGGCTATGAAACGGTCGAGACCCGTGAGGGGCTGGAGGCGTTGCCGATGACGCGCGCTGAAATGCCAGATTTGATTTTGATGGATATTCAATTGCCAGAAATTTCTGGCCTTGATGTGACGCGCCAGCTTAAGGCAGATGACAAACTACGCCATATTCCCGTGATTGCGGTGACCGCGTTTGCGATGAAAGATGACGAAGAGAAAATTCTCGCGGCGGGCTGTCAGGCCTATATTTCCAAGCCCATTTCTATCGTGCCGTTCCTCAACACCGTGCGCAAATTCCTCGGTGAGGAGGAATTAGCCGTATGACCGCGCAGATTTTAGTGGTGGATGATGTTCCCGCGAACATCAAGCTTTTGGAGGCTAAACTTTCCAGCGAATATTATGGTGTGATCACCGCGAAAGATGGTTTTGAAGCCATCGAAATGACGCGCGTTCACAAGCCAGATCTGATTTTGCTCGACGTGATGATGCCGGGAATGGACGGTTTTGAGACCTGCCGGAAAATCAAAGAAAACCCAGAGATATCGCATATCCCGATTGTGATGGTCACCGCGCTTTCTGAAAAATCTGACCGCATCAAAGGACTGGAAGCCGGAGCGGATGATTTTATCACCAAGCCCATCAACGACACGGCGCTTTTTGCGCGCGTGCGTTCGCTGGTTCGTATCAAAGTTCTGCTTGATGAGCTGCGCCTGCGTGATCGCACGAGTGTAGAAATGGGGATTGCGCATAATCGCAGCAACACGTTTGTGGCGGATGTGACTGGCTCGCGTGTTCTGCTGGTTGATGATGATACTGTGCAGGGGAAACACACGGTGGCCAAGCTGACCGAAACCTACGCGGTGGAGTGGTTGGAAGACCCTGCCGACACCCTAAAAACCGCCGCGCGCGGCAATTTTGACGCTATCTTGATAAGCACGTTGCTGTCGGATGTGGATGGTCTGCGTCTTGCGTCGCAAGTGCGCGGGCAGGAAGAAACGCGCAACGTTCCCGTCATCGTTCTGGTCGATGAAGACGATACGAATATCATGCTCAAAGCGCTCGAGATGGGCTTTAATGACTATCTAACCGTGCCTCTGGACAAGAACGAAATGACGGTGCGTATCCGCACGCAGATTCGCCGTAAAAAATATCAGGAGATGCTGCGCTCGCATTATCAGCAAAGCGTTTCCATGGCGGTGACCGACGCGCTCACCGGCCTATACAACCGTCACTATCTCAATAGCCACTTGGAAAATATGGTGCGCAAAGCGCAGCAAGATAACAAATTTCTGTCGCTGATGATTTTGGATATGGACCATTTTAAATCGGTCAATGACAGCTATGGGCATGATGTCGGTGACATGGTGCTCAAGCAACTGGCAGAAATTATGATGCAGACGGCGCGCCTGACAGATCTTGCCGCGCGTTTTGGCGGCGAAGAATTTGTCGTGCTCATGCCAGAAACCGACCGCAACGCAGCGCTGATAGCTGCTAACCGCATGCTCGAGACCATCGAAAAAACACCGTTTAACATCGGCGGTGACAAAACCATTTCCCGCACCGTCAGCATTGGCGTGGCCTCACTGTCTGCCGCCGGCGACAGCGGCGAAAGCCTCCTCAAACGCGCGGATGAAGCACTTTTTGAGGCGAAGAATGGTGGGCGCAATCAAGTTCGCTGGCGCTGAGGTTATAAGGTTGTGGGGTTGTGAGGTTATAAGATGCTATGATTAAGTATGCCTTATCCCCCTATAACCTTATCACCCCATAACCCTCTACTTCAAAACCACCACCACCGGCGCATGGTCGGAAGCTTTTTCCAATTCACGTAGTTTTTTAGCCACCGTGCAGCTTTGCAGGCGGTCGGCCGCCAGCGCCGAAAGCAAAAAGTGGTCGATGCGCAGCCCGTCATCTTTTTGCAGCGCACCGGCGCGATAGTCCCACCATGTAAACGCTGGCGTTCCAGCCACTTTGGCCGCGTCATAATAGCCCATATTCAGCAGGCGGCGAAATGGCCCGCGCACATCGTCATGCGTCAGCACGCTGCCCGCCCATGCTTTGGGATTGTGCACATCCGCATCATCGGGCGCAATGTTGTAGTCACCGCCGATGACAATAGCTTCATCATAGGTTAGCAGCGTTTGCAGATGCGCGCGCAGCCGCTCTAAAAAACGCAGCTTATAGGCGAATTTATCGCTGCCCACTTCCTGCCCATTGACCACATAAACCGAGGCAACGCGAAACACGTTTGGCGCTTCCACCACCGCTTCGATATAGCGCGCCTGCGCGTCATCCGTGTCACCCGCTAGCCCGCGCGAAACATCACTCAGCGGGAATTTGGAGAGAATAGCCACGCCGTTATAGGTCTTCTGGCCGAAGGTGGCGACGTTATAGCCCAGATCCTCAATTTCCATGCGCGGAAATTGCTCGTCGGTGCATTTGAGCTCCTGCAGCAAAACGACATCCGGCTTATCCTCGCGCAGCCACCCAGTCAGATGTTCAAGGCGCGAGCGGATGGAGTTTACATTCCAGGTGGCGATGGTGATGGTCATGAGAATTTGCTCGCGTAGCCTTGGTGCATATTTCCCCCTTGGGTATATTTGTTTTGTGCGGGGGGTATATTTTTTGCGATACAATCCAAAGCCATCGTATGAAGTTCCGCTTGCGCCGCCAGTACAAAAAATTCTGTGCCGATAGCGGACTCGGGGAAGGTGAGCGGTTCGCCTTTTTCACTCGTTACTTTTATGCCCGCGCCCTGCAAAATGGGGAT
>RFOF01000011.1 GCA_009926845.1 Alphaproteobacteria bacterium | reverse complement strand
GCAGGCCTGCAGGCCTGCGTGCGCATCATAGTCTTGCGCCGCGCGACTAAAATCATTTTTAACAGCGGAGATATCAAACATGGTCGGCGATCCACCCGCGAATTTTCTCGCCATCATGCCAGTGTGGCGCGTGGCCAGCCTCTTCTAGTGTCAGCACACGTCCATGAGGAATCTTGCGGGCGAAATGTGCTTGCTGCGCGTGCTCGACCACTGCATCATTTTTTCCATGCACCAGAAGTGTCGGTGGAAAGTCCGCCAGATGTAACTCGTCCACCGAGAATCCATCCAACGCGTGCAGCCAATAAAGCCAGTTTCGCTGCATTACCGGGTCTTTGTCGTGCCCTGCCATCAGCTCGCGAATTGGCTCAGCATTGGCGTCTCCGAGCGTCACTAGCTCCCACGCCTTATGCAAAGTTCGCACTGGATTTTTGGCATAATTCTCACGGAATTTTTCATAGAGATCGCGCTTCATACCGATGGGTTTTTCAGGTGTTTGCACAAATTGAAACGGCGCGGAAATCAGCACCAGCGCGCGCGGATGAATCATTCCCGCCGCAATCGCACGCACCAAAAGCTGCCCGCCGAGCGACCAGCCAATGGCCACATCATGCGTTTTCCCTGCCTCGGCAATGTGTGCGAGCGCTTCGCCGACATCGCTAAAATGGCCATAATCCACATGGGTGGCATCTGGCACGATGCTGCGCAGCGCATCATAGGGCTGGCCCCAGCCACTGAGCGCCATGATCTTCATAGGATGCCTTTCAGCAGCGGCACCACTTGCTCAATGTGCTCACGCGTGTGCAGCGCAGAAAAGGCAAAGCGTAATCGCGCCGTATTTTCCGGCACGGTCGGTGGGCGAATCGCCACCACGAGAAAACCGTTTTCTTCCAATAAGCGCGCGGCACGCAGTGCCTTGTCATTTTTCTCCAGCATCACTGGCACAATCGCGCTCTGAGCCTCCGGCAGCGCCATCAGCTCAGTGAAATATCGTGCATTGGCGAGCGGCTTTGCCACGATCTCTGGCTGCGTGGCGATGATATTCACGGCTGCAGCGGCGGAGGCGACAACCGAGGGTGGCAAGGCAGTGGAATAAATCAAACTGCGAGCGGAGGTTTGCAGATAATCAATCAGCGCCTGCGAGCCACAGACATACCCACCATATACGCCAGCGGCTTTGGAAAGTGTGCCCATTTGGATGTCGGCAGGATTTTGCTCATGCGGTAAAACGCCGAGCCCATGCGCGTCATCGGTCATCAGCCACGCGTCAAATTCTTTGGCCAGTAGCGCAATTTCGCCAAGCGGCGCGCGGTCACCATCCATGCTGAATACGGTTTCTGTCAGCAGTAGGCAATGATGATGTTCTGTGCGGTTCGCCTCAAGCAACATGCGCAAATGTGCCATATTATTATGGGCAAAACGCATCAGCGTTGCACCGGAAAGACGCGCTGCATCTAGCATACAAGCATGAGCATATTTATCGGCGAGGATGAGATCGCCCTTGCCAACCAGCGCAGTAATTGCGCCTAAATTCGCCAGATAGCCACTGCCAAAGATGCAGGCTGCGTCCGTTTTTTTATAGCCCGCCAGCGTCGATTCAAGCTGCGCGTAGAGTGGATGATTGCCGGATACAAGCCGCGACGCCCCTGCCCCCGCGCTATATTTTTCGAGTGCGGCGTGCGCGGCGGCCACAACGTCTTGATGCCCAGAAAGCCCCAGATAGTCGTTGCTGCTAAAGGAAATAAGCTTCTTGCCGCCGCGCAGCACATATACGCCCTCTACCATTTCTGTCTGTTGCAGAACGCGGCGTTGCTGCTTGCTTTCCAGCACGGAAATTTTTTGGGCGAGCGTGTCGTCTAATGCTGGCATTTATGTTTGCTCTGCGCTATGAATTTAATCATTCGTACTTAACCACTGTTAGCTACACTTTATTAAAACAGGAAGAAGATTATGCAAGCTGCGATTCGCCACGATTGGAAAAAAGAAGAGATTTTAGCCCTGTTCGCCCTGCCGTCGACACCTCGGAAGAATTCTACCCCGAAATCATCACCACCCGCACCTATCAAGACCGCCTCGACACGCTGGAAAACGTCCGCGCGGTGGGCATGAATGTCTGCTGCGGCGGCATTGTCGGGATGGGCGAAAAAGTGGAAGACCGCGCGGGACTGCTGATGAGCCTTGCGAACATGCCACAACACCCACAGAGTGTGCCTATCAATATGCTGGTGCAGGTGGAAGGCACTGCGCTTTCCGGTCATGAAAAACTCAGCGATTTTGACTTTATCCGCACCATCGCGGTGGCGCGTGTCATGATGCCAAAATCATTCGTGCGCCTGTCGGCTGGCCGCGAAGAAATGAACGAGCAAACGCAGGCATTGTGTTTTCTCGCAGGTGCAAACTCCATTTTCTATGGCGAAAAATTATTGACCACCGCCAACCCAATGGCCGATGCCGACATGGCACTTTTTGCTAAACTTGGCCTTTCGCCGCTGGAATTGAAGACTGCGGAATCCTCCGCCTGCGCTGCGTAAGGATATCATCGTGGATCAAGAAAAGGCTATCGAGAAACTGAAGGAATGGATTCAGGAAGGAAGACTTCGTGTTATTGTAGATAGAGAAAAACACAACCTTGATGCCAATATCCGTTTTAGCTTTGATCATCATAAAGATGGACTAGACCATACGTTAGTTGCGGATGCACTACTTCCATTTAAAGAACATTGTATCAATTCTGGTATATTCGACAAACCTGAACTGGCAGATACTGATATGATGGATTATCAGTTTGTACTTACCCCCCAAGAGGGCCATTATTTGGCAAATGCGCTGGGGATTAGCATTACAGAAAGCATTGTTGATATTGGAATCGTAAGGCGCTGCTCAAGGCGACCTGTGATGAGTTTATAGGACAATTAAATGAGCGCTGATTCAAACAGTGAAACCTTGAGCAACATCTGGCTGCCATACGCGCAGATGAAGACGGCCCCTGCCCCGCTCGCGGTTAGCAGGACGGAAGGCTGCAAAATCATTCTCGAAGATGGGCGCGAGCTGATCGACGGCGTGTCATCGTGGTGGAGCGCGGCGCATGGCTACAACCATCCGCATATTGTGGCCGCGATGGCGGCGCAGCTGGCCAAAATGCCGCATGTGATGTTTGGCGGTTTAGTGCATGAACCCGCGCTGACACTGGCCTCCCGCCTTGCAAAACTCACTGGCTTATCGCGCTGTTTTTTTTCCGATTCTGGTTCCGTTGCGGTGGAAGTGGCGCTTAAAATCGCGCTGCAATATTGGAAAAATAAAGGCAAAAACAACAAAGATCGTTTTTTGTGTTTCCGTGATGGCTATCATGGCGACACGCTGGGAGCGATGTCGGTTTCCGACCCAGAACACTCGCTGCACAAGGCGTTTCGGGGTTCGGTCATCAAGCAATATGTGGTGGATATTCCGAGCGACGAATATGCATTCGCGGAGTTCGACGCGCTGCTAGCGGGTGTAAAAAACAACCTCGCAGGCATCATCATCGAGCCACTGGTGCAGGGCGCGGGTGGGCTTAAATTCCACAGCGCAGACGTACTCGCTGAGATTCACCGCATCTGCAAAAAACATGATGTCCTTTTTATCGCCGACGAAATCGCCACTGGCTTTGGCCGCACTGGCAGTATGTTTGCCTGCAACGAGGCAGGCATCACGCCTGACATCATGTGCCTTGGCAAAGGCTTAACCGGCGGCGCAATCACGCTGGGAGCCACGCTTACGAGTGAAGAAATTTTTGCCGCGTTTTTAAGTGATGACGCTGACTTTGCCTTCATGCATGGCCCAACATTTATGGCCAATCCTCTGGCCTGCGCGGCGGCGAACGCATCGCTGGATCTGTTTGAGCGCGAACCGCGCCTGAAACAAGTCGAGGCCATCGAAGCGCAACTGCAGGAAGAACTCGCCCCATGCAAACAAATGGCGGGCGTTGCCGATGTCCGCGTCAAAGGTGCTATTGGCGTGGCTCAGCTTGCCGCGCCGCTGCCGGATATGGCAGAGCTGCGGCAAAAATTCGTGGAGCGCGGCGTGTGGATTCGCCCGTTCAAAGATGTGATATACCTCATGCCGCCGCTGGTTATTTCATCTGATGAACTAACTAAACTGACGGATGCGTTAGTGGCAGTTACTGGCGAACTCGCATAAAAAAAGCCAGCCGGTAAGGGCTGGCTTTTTAAACATTCAGTGAAGCAGCTTACGCTACTTTTTTCTTACCCGAAAAATCGTTCAGATCTTCGATGATGCGGCGTTTGATCGCGTTTTTGTCCGCAGCTGGGATGCTGTAGCGGATGGCCAGCAGCGAATAATCTTCGTCGGTCAGCGTCATTGGAATCTGCACTGATTCTGGGTTGGAAACAGGCAGCTCAACGATGCGGCGAACCACATCAGCCAAACGCATTTCATTGCGAATCGCTTCTTCGATGATTTTATTTGCCACGCGCAGATCACATTCAATGGAATCTGCATCCAGATTGACTTCGCGCGGTGCAACCGCACGCACTTCGCGTGGAGTTTCTTGGTTGGAATTGGAAACGACAGCGGTCAGCTTTGGTTTCAGATCGGTTTCTGCGAATGCATTGCTCATGGTTTTTTCTACTCCGTTTTGGTTAGTTTGTTGTATGATTTTTTCTTCTTTTATAGTCACTGGTTGAAGTGGTGCAGTTTTCAGCTCTGTCTTAACGATAACCGGCTCGATGCCTAGTGCGGGTTTTTCCGCTTTACTCTCCAGCACGGGTGCAACCGGCGCCTGCACCAGCAACGGCTCAGCCGAGCTGATAACGGGCGCGTTATGGTGCGGTGAAACTAGCTGCGCAGCGTTGAGTTCCGGCAGTGTTATTGGCTGTGGTTTTGGCACATCTATTTTCGACGACTCGGTTTTAGACTCTAAAGAGGGAGAGGCTTGCGAACTTGCAACAAAAGAAGCTGCAGCATTTGACTGCTCAGAAACCAAAACTGGCACCACAGCCGTAGCGTTGCTGATACTAGTAATGTCGCTCAGGCGGCGATATACCGTGGCGTATATCTCGATGCGACCATCATTGTATTTTTCAATTTCGATCGCCTGTTCGTTGCTGTCGCTAACTAACAACATATAATCAAATTCTTGCGATTCTGTGGCGTTAGGCAGTTTGGTCTTGCGAAAATCGCCGCGATAAATACGCCCCTTCATGCCTTTTATCTCGCGTTTATAGCTAGAAACCAGCCAACCTTTAAACTCTCCCAGACCACTATTGCAAGGCAGGCGACTAACTTCAGTGTTTTCCATTACCGCACCGAGCGCACCAGCTTCAAAAAGTTTTGCACGCTCCTCTGCAGAGATACGACGAGAAATAGCCAGATAATACTCATCTTCTGATTCAGCAAAAATAAGCGATGCGACAGAAGCTGAATCCGCTTGCGAAAGCTGCAGAGAGGTCAGTGCTTCGTTACCAAATTGATATGTGTTAATGGCACTTACTTTAAAGAGCTGACCGCTGAGCGATGACTGCGGCACAAACCCAAACGCTATCGAGCTACCAACGACCACCTCTTCAGGGCGAATCTGGTTTTGCGCGGGTGCTTTTTTATTGGGTTTCCAAAAATCAGTTATCGCTTCCAACATCTGCCTTTTATTCCCCTTGGTTTCTCAACCGTTTTTGTTTCGCATGATGCGCGCTTTATCGCGCTGCCAGTCACGCTGTTTAATTGTATCCCGTTTTTCGTACTGCTTCTTGCCGATGGCAATCCCCAGCTTTATTTTTGCGATGCCACGACTGTTAAAATACAGCTTGAGCGGCACCAGCGTCACGCCTTTGACCTTCAGTCGCCCCAGCAGCTTTTTGATCTGCTTTTTGTGCAACAGAAGTTTGCGCGGCCTTTTGGGCTCATGGTTGAACCGGTTCCCACCAGCATATTCCATGATGTGGGCGTTGATGAGCCAAAGCTCGCCGTCTTTTTCGGCGGCGTAGGAGTCAGCGATATTGCTTTTCCCCGCACGCAAAGATTTGACCTCAGTGCCCACCAGCACAATGCCTGCCTCTATCTCCTCCTCAACAGTATACTCGAATCGCGCCTTGCGATTGAGTGCTACGGTAGAGCCCGATTTTGATTCAGACATAGGACTGACTTAATAGTAAAAAAAGGATTAAATCAAGCGCAAAGTCTTCATAACTTCGCGAACCCGCTGTTTGCTTGCATCAGATGGTTGCACCAAAGGCAAACGCAACTCCGATGAACATTTTCCAAGCAGCGATGCAGCATATTTGACCGGCCCCGGGCTGGTTTCGCAGAACATCACATCGTGCAGCGCGACCAACTCTTTTTGTAGCCTGTGCGCATGCACATAATCCCCCGCCAGACAGGCTTCTTGCACTTTCGCACACGCCCTCGGTGCAATATTGGAAGCCACCGAGATGCAGCCCTGCCCGCCAGCAAGGTTGAATTCCACTGCGGTCATATCCTCACCTGAAAGCAACTGCAGTGGTTTTTTGAGCTTAGCCTGCAGCGTATATACCCGCGCGAGGTCACCCGTGGCATCTTTGAGGCCGACGATATTGGGCAACTCCGCAAGGCGGGCAATCGTGTCATCGCTGATATCCACAATCGTGCGGCCTGGTACATTATACACAATAATCGGGATATCCACCGCGTCATTGATGGCTTTAAAATGCTGATAAAGCCCTTCTTGTGTCGGCTTGTTATAATAAGGCGCGATGACCAGCGCCGCACTTGCACCACATTTTTTAGCGTGGCGCGTGGTCATGATGGCCTCTTCGGTAGAATTGCTGCCCGTTCCCGCCATCACCGGCACTTTGCCATTGGCAACCTCAACGCAAAGATCGATCACACGGTTATGCTCCTCGTGCGAAAGCGTGGGCGATTCGCCCGTCGTGCCGCAGGGAACCAGCCCATGCACGCCCTCGGCTATCTGCCACTGCACAAATTCGCAAAATGCTTTTTCGTCCACCTTGCCATCTTTAAATGGGGTGATAAGTGCGGTATAGATGCCTTTGAAAATAGTCATGAGTCGCCAGTCATTAGTCGTCAGTGAAAGAAAAACCTTATAATCGCAAATTTCTCAGTTGACAACTAGCGACTAACGACTAATGACTATCGACTCAAATGTCGGGGAGTAGCGCAGTCTGGTAGCGCATCTGGTTTGGGACCAGAGGGTCGTAGGTTCGAATCCTATCTCCCCGACCATCTAAAAAAGCCGCCTCATGCGGCTTTTTTAGTAACGATGCAGTGATTATGCCGCTTTAGCTCAGCTGGTAGAGCAACGGTTTTGTAAACCGTAGGTCGTTGGTTCGAATCCGACAAGCGGCACCATTATTTTCAATAGGTTAGCTCTTCCATTCGAGTGCGTGCCATCCTTCAGGAGCACTGTAGGAGCACAACTCAAAGACTCTCCATGACATTCCGTGACCGCTCTCTGGTCGGAAACTTCGGAAACCCGATGTTCCCGATAACACTATGGTCTGCAATTTTGTTAGCACCATGAGAACGCCACACAGCGACTTCATGGAGGAAGACATGGCTACTATCGAGGTTAGGAAATACCAGTATAAGGACAAGAATGGGGAAACTCGGACGGGTGAAAAGTATAAGGCTACGGTGACAGTGACGGGGTTCCCCCGCACCTCAAAAATGTTTGAACGAAAAACCGATGCCCGTGACTGGGCGAATAAAACTGAATATGAGTTCAAGCATCAACGTAGCTTCGGCCATGCTCACCACAAACAAAAAACCCTGAACGATGCCATACGCCGGTATGAGCAGAGCCTAAAACTTTCCAATCCGAAGCGGCACAAGCAAGTGTGGCCAATGCTGGAATGGTGGGGGAAAAAAATTGGTGGCGCTAAATTAAGTGAGCTAACAAAAGACCAAATTATCCTACAACGTGACCGCCTAAAGACTAATCACGTAAGGAACAACCCCAAATTACCCAACATATCTAATGCGCGTGTAAATCGCTGTATGGCGACATTAAGCAGGGTATTGACCGTTGCCGCAGATGAATGGGACTGGATTGCCAAAAATCCGATGTTGGGGATACAGAACCTCCCAGAACCATCTGGCCGCACACGCTTCTTGCAGGACGAAGAGCTGAATCAACTGGTTGCTGCGGCCAAGCAGTCAGAGAACCCAGATATGTACGCGATTATAGTGCTCGCCATCACCACAGGAGCACGTCGCGGGGAAATCGAAAGAATCCGCTTTAAGGATGTGAGTCTAACGCAGAAGAAAATCCTCCTACCGATTACAAAGAATAAAAAGCCCCGTATGCTGCATCTTGTAGAACCCGCCTATAGCCTCATCAAGGCAATCTACGAACGACCAAGGCCGGATTGTCAGGAGTATATGTTTGCATCGCCCTTTGAAGCCTCCCGACACAACTGCTTCAGAAGGGCATGGAACACAGCGGTCAGACGTGCAGAATTAAAGGATTTTAGGTTTCATGATTTGAGGCATACCGCTGCATCATTCTTGGCGCAACATGGGGCTGGCTTGCACCAAATCTCAGAAATTTTAGGCCATAGTAGTTTTCAAGTTACCAAACGCTATATTCACATGATAGAAAAGAACACCGTAGCAATTATTGAATCTACAGCGGCAAAGGTGTTCAGCCATGACCAACAGCTATCCGTGGGCGGAAAAGGAGAGGTATTCCTACCTCACAAAGCTTGATAAAAGACATCAGCCAAGGGGGTGGGCATGGGAATTTATTCGCCGCAGCCAAGATTATAGGAACGCTTATAAATCATTTCTCTATCTCCAAGAAGAATTCGGGGCTGATTGGATAAAAAAACAATCTCGCGATGTATACGAACCGCCATTACTGTCAGGCGAGTCTGAGCGCAAATGGTATTCCAGAGGCAACGACCAATTATTTATAGCTCAAAAATTAACTGCATCTCAGAAATGCGCCCGTCAGTGGCAGCTTCATGATATGTATGACCCTACATGGGAATACAATGGGAAGGCAATTCTCTTCGTGGCGGAGAAGCAATATCCCATGTTTTATGGCGATAAAGCCGCAATTAAGAATCCACAGGTAAATTCAATCGAAGACTTACAAAATGACCTTGTACATTTACCCACCACAAACATTTTATATGTGGCTCTAGATACAACTCAGCCATTAAAATACCAGCTTCCCCAATTAAAAACTATATTTGCAAATTCCAAAAAGCTTGAATCAATTAAAAAAGGGCAGTCAGAGCGTTGGATGACTTATATTCAATTTTTGGATGCGCTTGATTCAGGAATAAATATACAATTTACTCATATTCTGAAAGCCATTAAGCATAAGGGATGGCACGCGGAAAATCTCCCGCTGGCAGCTTCCGAATGCCGCGAGGCAGCGCAGAAAATGGCCAATGAAGGCTATAAAGGACTGCTTCGCCAAATACAGAATGGCTAATCGGATTCATCAGAGTTCCCAACCTATCCGATAACGGTTTTCTTCTTCTGACCGTAAGGTGATTTTAACGCACATGAGCTTGCGTTGAATGCAACCAAAGAAGGAGATTCATCATGGAAGACAATACAAAAGTTGTGGCTGTTAAAGACGTATGCACACAGCCGGGACTTGAGTGGACAACAGAACGAGCAGTTCGTCATCTGCTTTTTAAGGCCAAAACGAACGGCCTCGCCAAATCCGGTGCAATCATCAAGCTAGGCAGACGCACGCTGATTGATGTCGCGCGCTTCAGTGCGTGGGTCAATGAACATCGCGTTCAGCAGTAATTTGCACCTGAGTGCACATCAACACTCACTTGGCTTAACCACCGCCGAAAGCAAGTGAGAAACAAATCAATTGTAAAGAGGAGAAGTTTTATGACGATTAAAAATAAGGTTACAAAGCAGAAAATGGTGTTCCTCGTGTCTAAAAATTATGAATCAAGAGCAAAAGAATTTTTGCGCAAACATTATCCTAATGGTGAGGCGAAAACTAACAATGACATGATTAAATCTCTGCTTAATTGTGTCGGCGTTAAAATGAAGAAACAAGCTTATTATCTATCCACCATAACTAGCAACGATGAGATTTGGGTTGGCGAAATGACGGCAAAGAAAAAGATAATCTACATTCTCAAAAAAGCAGCCTGATAGTTTGGTTTTAGAGAATCATCATGGAACAGAAGCCCACCAAAAAAAATAGCAAGCCATTTGCTGTAAAGCCATCAACTTACGCCGCCTGTGTGGAACTCTGTGAGGGAAACACAGCGGCAGGTGGCTTTCTTTGCCAAATAGCAATCCGCTCCAAAGGCAAAGCACTTAAAGACGAAAACAACGTTGATGGATATCTCGTGCTGACTTCCCAGCAGTGGCGTTATGTAACAGGCTTCACAAGGCATCAGCATAATGATGCTCTTAGTTATTTAAAGAAGAAGGGGCTTATTCAGTATCGCCGCAGGAGGCTTACATATAAAGACTCCGCTGCATTGGTGTGGATACGGCTGCCAGATGGCACTAAATCCGCCATGGCGGAAATCATGGCTCGCCCAGCGATTTCTGCTTTTTCGGAAGTAATGCCTGTTGTTATTTCCGTGAATACGGATAATTCGCCCTCACCAATTTCCGGCGCAGCGGATGTACTTATACAAATGAATATAAAAGAAAATGAAGATAGTAGTAAAAATGTTATTATTGGCGAAATAACAACAGTAGAGAGCACTTCTAAGTTAGAAAAAGAGAGCAAGAAGAATAAGAAGGTAAAGTGTAGCTCTCTTACCAAGAAGGATTGGTTTAATGCTACTATCAAAGAAATTTATAAGGATTCAAATTATTCTCCTGAACCCTTTAAAGAGCATACAGCTACTATTCTCTTAGAGGCAAAAGAGTATTTGGAAACGAATCCTGGCAACTTCTTTGAATTTTGTTTCACAGAATTTCCCCCTTATATGTATGCCTTAAATCTGGCCATCGTAAACTGGGGGCAATTCATATGGTTCTCGGAAGCTGTTTATAATTCGTTTAAGATGCCCTTAATGCCACAATTGTGGTCACTTAAACATCAGCTAAAAGTTATTCCAGAATTTGTAAAATTTCGAAGGTATATTGATGATTTGAGGGATGCTTTTTTAACTAAAGGATTGGCCTTTAATGCGGAGGTGAGTTTGGCTTATGATATAGATGTCTATTTTCAATATCTTGGGCTTCCCATCGAGAAAAGACAGGCATTTATAGTCAGCTGTCTGGAAAAGAGCGGCTTATGCTCGGTTTCTAAATGTGATGAGAAGATTGAAAAGTTGGAAGCACTTGCAAAATTGCACTCAGGTGCAAAAGCTTCGGGGTGAAGTTTTCACCTAAGTGCACTCAGGTGCAAATTTATTGCCACCTTCATTACCGTCATACCAACGGTAATGTCTTCCAACCCCGCAGAATCCCTAGGGTAATAATTGTGAATTTGAGCGTCTAAAAAACCAGAAGTGGAAAAATTCTGTCATACCCAAAATAGCATCGAAGAAGTCACAAACTCTGGAAACCAGTAGTGAGAGCCACTATACATGACCGAAGAAATTGACATAAAAACTCCCCAGTGAGGCGCACGCACTATGACAGAACTATTTTTGTAATATCCGCCTTTTTTATTGACCCCGCTCGCCAGCAAGTCACGATTTTCTTAGGTAAAACAACTTAAGGAAAAACGCCTGTGACACACCAATACGAACCCGACGAAATTCTCAGCAACCTCGAACGCGCCATCTCCGAAGAAACGCTGTACACCCCCGAACCCTTGCCAGCGGATAAGTGGCTTCAAAAAAGTTTTCTCCAGAAATCAATCCGGCGCGGGGAAACAGAGCGAGCTGTACAAGCGGCGTCATCTCTTTGGTACACGGATAAGAAAAAACTGTGGGGTCGATTACACATCATCGCGTTGGAAGACATTGGTGTTGCCAGTACCGATACAGTTGTACAGGTGCTGACCATTACCGCCTCGTCTGTATGGCGAAGAAAGATGGGCGACCTCCGTGTGGCATTGTTTGTAACACGCCTGTTGTCCGAGGCGGTTAAGAGCCGATTGGCTGATGCCGTTTTTATTCAGGCCGAACGAGCCACGAAATACAGCGGGCTGCGGGAGCACTTGTCAAAAGCCGATGACAACACGCTTGCGGATTATGTCACTGATGTATCCAAGACACTGGTTGAACGCTCAATCGCGGTTTGGCTGCTGGCTAGTACAAATAAATACCCATCTGATTGTATGCCCCAGCGTACAGGCTCGCTCGATACAGCCATTTCTGTACTGCGTACACTCGATACACCGAAGGAGCTGTTAGAGGCATGTATCGGTGCTACAAAGCTGACCCCTTGGCCGCTGGCACTCTTCATTCCATTTATACAGCAGGAAGTGCAGCAACATCGGCACCGTATCGAACATCATGAGCTTCCCATTGTATCTGATGTGGACGGCATACCGATGTACGCCTGCGATACATTCACCCGTATTGGCAAGTCATGTTACCGACAACTACAACGTGATGTATTAGAACTCAGGGCATACAGCACACAACAAATCGGCCTCGCCATGTTTTATCTCGAAGGTGGGCTAGTAAATAAAGAGCTGACCGCGCCAAGGTTAGAGGCGATACAACTTGTGAGCCAAATCACCGATGTCGAATTGCCTGTGCCACAATACGAATACTTGCGCGATTGCCTAACCTGCAACATGGAGGTGTTGACCGCGATACGGCGGGCGCAGCTACAGCGACATTTTGCTGGCCTACCAAAATCAGACATGGGGGCGTAAATATGAACGCTATACAAGGCAACCCAACAATTACCCCTTCTGCCACCAATAAAGCGGAACGCTTCGTCATTTATCATCGCGTGAGCACCGCACGGCAAGGTGCATCAGGTTTGGGGCTGGAAGCGCAGTCTGAGGCGGTAGCACTATTCCTTGCAACACGCTCTCATGAAGTTATCGCAAGTTATGTCGAGATTGAATCTGGCAAAAAGAGTGACCGCCCCGAATTATTGAAGGCGTTAGCGGAATGTCGCAAGCATAAAGCCACGCTCTTGATTGCCAAGCTCGACCGCCTCGCACGTAACGTTCATTTCATCTCCGGTCTAATGGAAGCGGGTGTTGATTTTCTGGCAGTCGATAATCCGCACGCGACAAAACTGATGGTGCATCTATTGGCGGCGTTTGCCGAGCACGAGCGAGAAATGATTTCCAAACGAACTCGTGATGCACTGCAAGCAGCCAAAGCCAGAGGCGTTGTATTGGGCGCAAACGGCAAAAGATTAGCGGAACAGAATAAGGCCGAAGCGAGACTTCGAGACCAGCATCATCACCCCATCATCTGTAGCCTGATGCGGGAGTTTCGCAGCTACACGGCAGTCGCGGAGCAGATGAACGCCATGGCCATCATGACACCGTCCGGTGGCAAGTGGTATGCAAGCAGCGTACGCAATGTGTGTATGCGGGCGTTATGAAAACTAATCCAAAATCTCAGCAGCGGAGACTTTTAGTACCTTCAGGATTTTCAGTAGGGCCAAAACCGATATGTTTTTATGGCCGTTCTCGACTTCGGAGAGATAGCTCCTATCCATTTCGGTCAGACCAGCCAAATCTTCCTGCGTCAGCTTTCGCTGTTTTCGACAGGCGGCAATACGTTTTCCAATTTTTTCAAGGCTAGACATGCGACACATTATGTTGCCAATAGACAACAAAAGCCGTAGGCTATCGCCTACAAGAATATATGGAATAATTCACTTTTTATGAGGAGCCAACGATATGAAAAGCCAGCGTATAATACTCGCGGTTCTTGTGACTTTTGGGCTAGTTGTTGCTTATTGCGTTTATGGCCCAAACGGCACAATCAATTCATCGTATGCGCCGAACACTAGCAAAGTAGATTATAAAGAGCCTTCTACAGAAGAAGCTATAAAAGCAAAAGAATCCGTAAAATTAGCATTGAAAGACCCTGAATCGGCACAATTTAGAAATCTTAAGCTTGATATATTCGGCGACGTTTGTGGGGAGGTGAATGCTCGAAACAGTTTTGGCGGATACACAGGTTTTAAAGTTTTTCAGATAATCAAAGGTAGAGCTATAATCGAAAAAGAACTGGTTGGTTCAAAAGAAGAGATTGCTCAGATAAATCTTAACAATGCCCTTCTAAGTACAACGTGTTACCATTAGCATGGCTAGCGGTAGCATTTTCGATGGTGTGGCCGCCTAACTTTAGGAAATTTTATGAAAAACCTGCCAATTTATGCACTGCTGATTTCATTTGTAATTTTTCCAGCAATAGCTAGCGATGGACTCAAAAGTGTATCTGCGAATGTTGAAAAACTTGAAAAAAAGAAAGGCCACCTTAATCAGGTGCCTAATATACGGACCAAACTTGATGATATTCGACACGAGCTACTTCAGGTGCAGCAAAGCGACCCCGACTATCCAATAGCAGTTCAGCTAATGGATAGGTACATGGCGTTAGATATGGCAATTAGGAAAGAAGCTAATAAGCCCCCAAGCAAACAAGAACTCGCTAGAATTGCTAGGGAGGAGGCTAAAGAAAAGAGAAGCCAAGGCGTAAGCGTTGGGATGGCCAAAGAAGATGTTTTAGCAAGCAGTTGGGGAAGGCCGCAATCCAAAAACGTTACAACTGGTGTCTATGGAACGCACGAACAATGGGTGTACCGAAGCTCTAACTATCTATATTTCGAAAATGACATACTGACTTCTATACAGACTCAGGAATAGCCTCTAATTTAATTGTATGGATTTATTTGATTATCAAGGTATCATGTTTAGGTATGGGGAAATTAGCTACAAAACAAAAACACTCTGAACAGCAGCCCTACGCAAAGCCTGTTCTTAAATGGGCTGGCGGTAAGTCGCAGTTATTACCTATACTTGCAAATCATTACCCCCAATCATTAGGCTCTAAGACACGCAAATACATTGAGCCATTCTTCGGTGGGGGAGCCGTTTTTTTTGAGCTTTACAATGCAGGTCTGGTCGATGAGGCGGTGTTATTGGATTCCAATCCAGAACTTATAACCCTTTATAACACTATAAAAGAAAAGCCCGCTGACCTTGTTGCCGAGCTGCAAAAACTAGAGAAAAAATATCTGGCGTTAGATGATAGTAGCAGGCAAGAATATTTCTATGAGGTTCGTGAATCATTCAACAGGGGCTATAGCTCTTCATATACAAGTCCGAAACCTGCGCGTGCTGCACAACTTATATTTCTAAATCGCACCTGTTTTAACGGGCTGTTCCGAGTCAATAAAAAACAAGAATATAATGTGCCTCATGGTCGTTACAGCAATCCTAGAATTCTTGATGATGACAACATCTACGCAGTTTCCGAAGCATTACAGATAGCCGAAATAATACAGAGCGATTTCACAGACATTGCGCCATTCGTGAGTGATAATACGTTTATTTACTACGACCCTCCATATCGCCCTTTGAATAAAACATCTAATTTTACCGCATACAGTGGTGATTTTGACGATGCTCATCAAATGCAATTAGCCGGACTATTTAAGCAACTTGATAAGAAAAATGTCTACCAAATGCTTAGCAACTCAGACCCATTATCTGCAACTGGCGATAGGTTCTTTGATGAGCTTTACAGTGGCTATAGCATACATAGGATTGAAGCAAGACGTCTAATCAATGCCGATTCATCTAAGCGCGGCAAAATATCCGAGATACTCGTCAAAAACTATGAGCAGAATTGATTTAATTCATGGTGACGCATTCAAGATAATGCCTACCCTTGCTGACGCAAGCTTTGACGTGATATTTGCCGATCCACCCTATAAACTCTCTAACGATGGATTTACTTGTCAGAATGGACAAAAAGTCAGTGTTAATAAAGGGGCTTGGGACAAAAGTGAGGGTGTAGAGGAAGATTTCAAATATCACCTCAAATGGATTGAAGAATGCAAGCGTTTGCTCAAGCCGAATGGGACGCTTTTTGTTTCCGGCACTTACCATAGCATCTTTATGTGTGGATATGCTTTGCAGCTAACAGGCTGGCATATTCTCAATGATATTTGTTGGTTTAAACCCAATGCCAGCCCAAATCTTTCAGGAAGAATGTTTACGGCAAGTCATGAAACTCTGATATGGGCTAAGAAATCAAAATCTGCGCGGCAAACATTTAATTATGAACTGCTTCGAGAAATGGACTTCCCTAGTGACCGCCTAAAGGTCAAAGGTAAGCAGATGCGCTCTGTATGGGCAATTAGTCCTGCACAAAAGTTAGAGAAAATTGACGGAAGGCACCCCACCCAAAAGCCTCTTGCTCTGCTCGGCAGAATCATTTTAGCAGCCTCCAATGAAGGTGATAAAATCTTTGACCCGTTTATGGGAAGCGGCACTACAGGAGTTGCGGCAAAGAAGTTGAAGCGTTCATTTACAGGCATTGAAGTGGAAAAGGAATACTTCCAATTGGCACAGGCGCGTATAAATTCCCCTCGTTAGAAATTATTTGGGCACCAACTCAAAAGAAACCTCGTCGCCCGTAGCTATGTATTTTACCAGCTTTATATTGCTTGGCACATCATCACACTGGAATTTATGAGCAACGAGAAAGCTTTCTATTCTATCCTCACTAGCGCCATACTCCCACTTAAACCATTCAATGTACTTCTGAACTTGTTTGAAGTCGTCTTGCGTGGCTATGTCTTTCTTTAGCTCCATGATAACGTATTTTTTTGCATCCCCAAATCCGGTTCCGCCCGTATACCCACAGATGTCTATTTTGGTCATATATTGTATTGGCTTGAAGGGGGAAGCTGTTACTTGATGACTAAGATAATCCCACTTTCCAAATATCTTTTCCAACTTCTGATTCCTGCGAATTAGATGAAAAAGCATATAAGCTTCCAAAAGCATCTCACTTTGGATTTTCTTCTTTTTCGAGGCTTGATGATGTGTGAGGAGATTCCCTAATCCCAGTTGATTGTGAGCCTTGTATTTCTCAGAAAGTTTCTTATGAGCAGCTACATAAGACGTTTCAGAGGCATCTGGCAGCCTTGGTGTCTCATGCGTTTTTATATAATCCAAAAAAGCGGCGTTTTCATCTGGAGGTAGCTTAATGAAAGTCAGTCCTTCAAATGTTCTTAAGCTTCTTAATCCCCTAAACGTCCTGTCACTTTTTAGCATGTCATCAGTGTCTATTCCCTCATAAAAATGGGGGGTTGGCTTAAAACAACATCCCCAACGCTGCTGGAAATAACGCACATTGTCTTTGTTTTCCTTTATTTTTTCTTTCCAAACGTTTTCTTCGTAATACAGCAGCGATTGCGAATAGAAACCCTCAGTTTTACCAAAGAACTCATCATGATAATTTTGGGGCAATGAGGCATTTTCAAAGTTATCGAATACGCAAGTATCAGTGCCTTCTATATTTACCAGCTCCCCCACGCCGTATATTTTTCTTTTAATAAAAAAGTAAATTTGCTCGCCAGCCTGCATTGAAGCATAATCTGCTAATGTGCCCAGATATGCAGGGCCCCAGCTTTTACGAGTAGGAGGTTTAATCTTTGTGGCATATACGCCATCTCGTATATACCTCTTGAGAGACTCTTCGCTGTCTAGGTTGAATATCCAGCCCGCCTTAGACATTGTTAATCACATCCTCTAAGAGACCCTTTTCTAGCATTGCGAGGTTCAATATGGTGTCTGTATCATCAAAAGTCTCTCGCAGAGGCTTGTGTGTGCTGACCCAACCTTCACCGTCCGTAATCCAGATGAACTGATGGCCATCTGCCTTCCATCGCCTAAAATCAGATTTATATTCGCCCGCTGTGGACTTAAGTTTGCTTCCGCCGCCACCATAAAAATTCGCTTCAATCAGAAATAGGGTGTTATTTGCTAAGATGGCGAAGTCTATTTGCCTGACTGACTTTTCAACAGTGATATGCTTGCCCCATTTATCTGCAATCTTACTCTGCGTTGCTTGCGGAATAAATTCCCAGCTATTTTTGACGCACAGCTCGGATACAAAAAATCCAACTATTCCTTCCATCGAAGTGCCGCTGCGATTTTTCCGACCATTTGAATCCAAACCCGCCTCTACGCCGATAACATAATCTGGCACTGACTTAATTATTTTATCCTCAAAAAGCTTTAGAATACCTGATTTTTCCATAAACTCTGCGGCTTTCTTAGCATCCAGAGTATTGTTGAAAGCAAAAGCTTCATACGTAAAGCTCTGCCTATAATCGACTAGCAGGCTTAATTCAGCATCACGATATGCCAGCAAAATGGGTATCGTCTTGATAACATCAGGATACTTTGTGATGAGCTTTTCGGCCTCAAGCTGAATGTTAGGCTTGCCAATAAGAGAGTTGAGTAGATTAAGCTCATGCTCAATCTCGGAATAGTTCCCCAGAACCTTCTGCCAGTTCACAAAGTAATCCCATCCTTTGATTGTGGGCTTTAACGTTGAAACAAGGCACGCAAAAACCTCATCGGTATTTTTGCATTTTAGTTTATCCTGATACGCATCAATGAATTGCATGTGACCTCCTAGACTTAATATCATTTAGCATAGCTATGATAAGAGTCTGCATAAAATTAGATATTTGAAAAACAATGGGGAATCAATCGCCTTGGATTGTCTGCATTCTTGAGTGCTAAGATAGTACTTTGTACACAGGGATTAACTACGGGCTGAATAATTGGATGGCAATTAAAACACTTCCGAGCCTCGAGCAGATGGTATATTGATGAAGAAAATCAAACTATCAGGGGCATGATGCAAAATTTAAAAATATCCTTGCAAAACTGTTATGGCATTAGGTCTTTGGATGCCGAGTTAGATTTTAGCAAGAAAAAGGCAAACATAATTTATGCAGCTAATGGGATGATGAAAACATCATTTGCCAAGACTTTTAAAGACTTAAGTGAGGGTAAACCTACTGTAGACCGCATCTACAAGGACAGAGAATCTCTCCGAAAAATTCTGGATGAAAATGATGCGGATATTCCAAGTGAAGAAGTGTTTGTAGTGGAACCGTATGTTCCTGGGTATGAATCAACACGGATTTCCACCCTGCTTGTTAATAAAGAACTGAAAATTGAATATGATGAAATTTTAGGGGCAATCTCAGACAAACAAGAAGCCCTTATGAAAGAGCTCCGCAAATCATCGGGACTTAAAAAAGATATAGAAGGAATTATCTCTCAACTTTTCACTAAGGAGAATGACAGATTTTTAGTTGCCTTAGGCCGCCTCGAAAAAGAAGTTTTAGAAGAAGATAAAACCGAGCTTGCAGATATAAATTACGGAGAAATTTTTAACGATAAAGTAGAAGCCTTTTTAAATACTAAGGACTTCAAAAGTAAATTGTCGGATTATACAAAGGTTTACGATAAATTGCTTAGCTCCTCTACATTCTTCCGCAAAGGTGTTTTTAATCATTATCAAGCAAGCGAAATCACCAAGCAATTGAAGAATCATGGGTTCTTTAAGGCAGAGCATTCGGTGTATTTGAATCCCAAAACTGACAAAAAGGAAATTACTACTGAAGAGCAGCTTGAGGAAGTAATTAAGAAAGAGAAAGAGGCTATTCTGACTAGCCCAGAACTCATGAAAGCTTTTGAGGAAATTGATAGCAAGTTAACTACGCAGGATTTGCGTACATTTAGAGAATATTTACTCAATCATCAGACGATACTTCCTGAATTAGCGAATCCCGAATTGTTCAAAGCAAAGCTTTGGAAGGCTTACCTTATCAACCACAAAGAAGCCTATCGCGCGTTGATGGATGAATACAATAAGGGTAAGAAACGTATTCAGGCCATTACAGACCTTGCTTCTCAAGAGGCGACAGAGTGGCAAAATGTAATTAATATTTTCAACAGAAGATTTTCCGTGCCTTTCAAGGTTAGTATCGAAAATAAGCAAGATGTTATCTTGAAAAGAGTAACACCAAATATCAAGTTTGAATTTTCAGATGATGACGAAAAGCCCATCTCAATCGAGCGCAATGAATTAATTGATATTCTCAGTAATGGAGAAAGAAGAGCCTTATACATCCTCAATATAATTTTCGAGGTAGAAGCTAGAAAATCGGCTAGAGTACCTACATTATTTGTTATTGACGATATTGCGGATTCATTTGATTACAAGAACAAATACGCCATCGTTGAATACTTGCATGACATATTAAACGAGGATGGCTTTTACCAGATAATTCTCACACACAACTATGATTTTTATCGTACGGTGAGCGGTCGTTTAGAGCTCAGCGGAGCGCGCTATCATGCAGCTAAAACCAAAGAAGTTACGAGGTTAGAAAAAGAGAGCATCTATAAAGATGTTTTTGAGAAATGGAAAGAGCAAGCGGGTGCTGAAACAAAAACAGCAATGTTAATCGCAATGATTCCATTTGTTCGCAATCTTGCACAATATTGCGGTTATGATGACGAAGAGAAAAAGCTGACTAGCCTGTTGCATATAAAGCCTGAAACAGCCTCTATAACCATTTCTAATTTACAGACGGTGTTCAGGACTGTTTTAAAGGATAGGCAAACTATAGAACTCCCAAACCCAACAAAGCTTGTTAAAGAAGTAATTTACGATGAGGCAGCGAGCATCTGTGCTAATGCAATTGAAACAATGGAGTTGGAGAAAAAAATAGCCCTATCTATCGCTATAAGGTTAAAAACAGAAGAGTTCTTGATAGCAAAAATAAACAAGCCAGCGTGGGTCGAAGGGTTAGGCAGCTTTCAAACTGCAAAGCTTATTAGAGAATATAAGGCCATATATGGTTCCGATGCAAAGGAAGAGAGCAGCATAAAGATTATTGAAAGGGTCAATTTGATGACCCCTGAAAATATCCATTTAAACTCTTTTATGTATGAGCCAATTCTCGATATGTCTAACGAACACCTTAAGCAACTTTGTGAGGATGTAAAACTCCTGATTGCTTAGGGGTAAAAGGTTTATGAAGTGGAAAGTCGATTTTTATAAAGCCTGACTAAAGTGTCGCTTGAAGATGGGGATAAGAGATATGTCGATATTGCTTGTACCAGTGCCAATAGTTCATGCGCAGGGAATGCTAGATGACTTGGCTCATGGGCATAGTCGTTTTGCGTTTGGCTCTAATGCCCTCGATTTTTTTGAGAGAGCTTTTTCTACTACCTGTGAAGCAGAAGGCATACCTATCTACATTTACGTATCCAAAACAGGGCAAAAAGAATTGAAGTCTCCCTCTAGTTTGCAGCTAGGTGTTTTTGTGAAAGGAAGGTTATGCGGCTGGAGTAAAGCCGATAGGAGAGGACTATACTTAAAAGAGGCTCGTCGCCCTGCATCATGCTCTAAAGATGGGCCGATGTCTCTTTTTTGGGAGATTGATAATATCGAACGGTTGCCTAAGAGGATGCCTATTAGTAATTTCTCAGGGGATAACACCTTAAATCAATTCGCAGATGATTACGTTCCACAAGGACCTATCTTGGTTAAGATTCGCTGAGCTTAAAAATAGATTGTACATTTGCACCTGAGTGCAAATTCAATAAATATCAGCTATCTGTTTGGCTGCTTAGGTGAATAGTCAGCATCAAATCAGTTTTTCTTCTAAGCCATTACTAAAGTGCAGCGCAATTTTTTAGCGGTACAATTAGGGGTATTTTTAGGAGCACTACAGGAGCAATCGGCGGTGAAAAATAGTGTAATTCGGTGTAAAAAGGTGACAGGAGCACCAATATAAAAACTTGCAAAATCTGTTGGTATTGCTACGATTTTTTGTCACTGTTTGTCATAGAGAGACAAGAGCGTTTTACCTAGAGTAGTTTTGTAAACCGTAGGTCGTTGGTTCGAATCCGACAAGCGGCACCATAATTTCGGGCGTAGATTAACACATCGTGCGTAAAAATCTTTTGCCAGCACGTCTATTTATCGGTATGGATGTCGCTTCCCCAATAAAAAGTAAGGAAGCTAACTATGAAACCTACCAAAACGCCAAATAATCCCTGTTTTTCATCTGGCCCATGCGCAAAGCGCCCCGGCTGGTCACTCGATGGTTTGAAAGACGCCGCTCTTGGCCGCTCTCACCGCGCAAAACTCGGAAAAAACAAACTCGCCGAAGTTATCGACCGCAGCAAGAAAATCCTCGGAATGCCGCAGGATTATTTATTGGGGATTGTTCCGGCATCTGACACTGGCGCGATTGAAATGGCGATGTGGTCATTGCTGGGTGCGCGCGGTGTGGATGTTCTGGCGTGGGAGAGCTTTGGCGCAGGCTGGGGTGGCGATTGCAAAAGCCAACTTAAACTGGCCAATTTGAACATATATAAAGCCGATTATGGTCAACTGCCCGACCTGTCGCAAGCCAACTGGGATAATGACGTTATATTCACCTGGAACGGCACGACCTCTGGCGTGCGTGTGTCTGATGGCAACTGGATCCCAGCTGACCGCAAAGGGCTTTCCATCTGCGATGCCACCTCGGCGGTGTTTGCGATGAATATGCCTTGGGACAAGCTCGATGTGGTGACGTGGTCGTGGCAAAAAGTGCTCGGCGGCGAAGCGGCGCACGGCATGATAGCGCTGAGCCCACGCGCAGTTGAGCGCCTGACGACGTACACGCCCGCATGGCCACTGCCAAAGATTTTCCAGATGAGCAAAGGCGGCAAACTCATCGAAGGTATTTTCAAAGGTGAGACAATCAACACACCTTCTATGCTCTGCGTGGAAGATGCGCTCGATGGCCTGAAATGGAGTGAATCCGTTGGCGGCATCGCAGGGCTCGTCAAGCGCTCGGAAGCGAACCTCGCCGCTGTTGGCGCATGGGTGACGGATAGCAAATGGGCAGCGTTCCTCGCTGAAAAACCCGCGACGCGCAGCTGCACCTCCATCTGCCTGAAAATCGTTGACCCTTGGTTTGTCGCGCTCTCACCAGAAGCACAAGCAGAAGCGGCGAAGCGCTTTGCTATGTAAATCCAAAGATCACCCTATCTACTGGTGAGAGAGAAGATTTATGGAGTATTTATGGTAGGGATTCACTCGTAGAACCTAAAATTAGACAACTTTAACCCACTGCCTTTCCATCAATCTCTTTCCCCAATAAAAAAGGCCTATGCTCTCCACATTGCCATATCAGTTTATTGAGCGATTAAAGGAATTACCTTCTGTTGAGGCGGTGTATTTGTTTGGCTCGCGCGCGCGCGGTGACCATCGTGAGCGGTCGGATATTGATATTGCTGTCAAAATGAAAAGCGATAAAAGAGAAGACTGGCTTAAGGTGGTTGATATTATCGACGAGGCCGATACATTGCTCGAAATTGATTGTGTGGATTTGAACCATGCTGAAGAAAAATTTCGTATGCGGATTTTAAAAGAAGGAAAAGTGCTGTGAACCAAATGTCCGAAGATAGCTTTGATAACGTTGGAAATGCACTGCGACGCTTGAATGAAGCTCTCCTTCGATCAACAGATGATTCCCTTGTCATTGATGCTACCATTCAGCGGTTTGAATTTTGTATTGAATTAATGTGGAAATTGTTTCGACGCCTGATTTTAGAAGAAAAACAGAATGTAGAGCCTTTTCCAAAGCCAGTTATGCAAAAAGCTTATGCGGCGGGTTGGATTGACAATGAAAAATTGTGGCTGGATATGCTTGATGACCGCAACAAAACTTCGCACACATACAAACAGCAGCTTGCGCATGATATTTATAACCGTATAAAAACTTACTACCCAATGATGCAGACAACTTATGATCGGTTGCATGCAAAATTTCACCCCTAATTATCAACCTCTTTCCCCAATAAAAAGTAAGGAAACACACTATGCCTAAAGTTCTCATTGCCGATAAACTCTCCCCACAAGCCATCGACGTATTCAAACAACGCGGCGTTGAAGCCGATGTGAAAACCGGACTCACGCAGGAACAACTGCTCGAGATCATCGGTGAATATGATGGCCTTGCCGTTCGCTCAGCGACCAAAGCCACCCCCGCACTCATCAAAGCTGGCGTTAAACTCAAGGTCATTGGCCGCGCAGGCATCGGGGTCGATAACGTGGATATTCCAGCGGCAACGGCCTCTGGCGTGGTGGTGATGAACACCCCATTTGGCAACTCGGTGACCACCGCAGAACACGCGATTTCGCTGATGATGGCGCTCGCCCGCCAAATCCCTGAAGCCAACGCCAGCACGCACGCTGGCAAGTGGGAAAAAAATAAATTCATGGGCGTTGAACTTGCGGGAAAAACACTCGGCCTCATCGGCGCGGGCAATATCGGCAGCATCGTAGCTGACCGCGCGCAGGGCCTAAAAATGAAAGTCGTGGCGTTTGACCCGTATCTTTCTGTTGAGCGCGCACAAGCCATCCACGTTGAAAAAGTGGAGTTGGAAGAACTGCTGAAACGCGCAGATTTCATCACGCTGCACACGCCGCTGACCGAAGGTACCAAAAACATTTTGAACTCTGAATCTTTTGCAAAATGCAAAAAAGGTGTTCGTGTTATCAACTGCGCACGCGGTGGCCTCATCAACGAAGCTGACTTGAAACTGGCGCTGGAATCCGGCCAAGTTGCAGGCGCGGCGCTCGACGTGTTTGAAGAAGAGCCAGCGAAAAACAACCCGCTTTTTGGTATGGCCAATGTCGTCTGCACGCCGCATTTGGGCGCATCCACCAACGAAGCGCAGGAAAATGTGGCGGTTCAGGTGGCGGAGCAAATGGCGGATTATCTGACCAATGGCGCAGTGACCAACGCGCTCAACATTCCGTCGATGTCGGCGGAAGATGCTGCGAAATTGAAGCCTTATTTGCTCCTCGCTGACCAGCTCGGCAGCTTCGCAGGGCAACTTACCGAAACCGGCCTCAAGCAAGTGAAGGTGGAATTTGAAGGCAAAGCGGCAAAGCTCAACACCAAGCCGCTGATGGCAGTTGCGCTCAAAGGTTTGCTCTCGCCGCTCGTCGAAGGAGCGAACATGGTCAACGCGCCAGTGATTGCCAAAGAACGTGGCATCGAAGTCAGCTCGGTTAGCCACGAACGCACCGGCGATTACCAGACGCTCATCCGCATCACCGTCGTCACCGACAAGCGCGAACGCACCGTTGCAGGCACGTTGTTTGCTGGCCACCCACGCATCGTGGAAGTCAACGGCATTGCGCTGGAAGCAGGTCTTGGCGCGCGCACGCTTTATGTCAACAACGACGACAAGCCGGGCTTTATCGGCAGCCTCGGCACGTTGCTCGGCAAAGCAGGCATCAACATCGCCTATTTCCATTTGGGTCGCAACGTTGCTGGCAACGAAGCTATCGCGCTGGTGGAAATCGACCACGATGTTCCCGCTGATACGATTGCTGATATCAGCAAGTTGCCAAGCGTAAAACAAGTGAAGATGCTGAAGTTTTAGCGCCCTATGAGCCACGCATTTAAACACAGGCTTTTATATTATGCATGTATTTATAATGCGTGGCTTTTACTGCTTTTTCTACTGACGGGTGGTTTGCATTCACCCGATAGATGGATTCATGAATGGGGCCATTGGGATGCTGTTGGTTATGAAAAAATGTCTCGTGAATTTTATTCCGCAGACGACACGCGCTTGATGGTCTTTGTCCCTGGATATCCCTTCTTTGTTGCTATTATCCAGCAATTTATTGGAAGTGAATTTCACATCACCGCTATGATGGTAAATGTATATGCCTTTTTGATTTCAATGATTCTTGCTACCGAGTTGCTAGCAGCTAAATTATTGCAATCTAGGCATTATTTTCTTGTTTTTGCTTTCTCTCTTACATCACCAGTAGCATTTTTTATTCTCCCTGCATACTCAGATACTTTATTTTCTGCGCTTATTTGGGGGGCATTGTACTGCGCTCTTATGCGGCAACAAAGCAATCAAACCAGGGCGCTTGAGGCAAGCCTGTTATTTCTAGCTGCATGGGTTCGTATCACGGGGTTTAGTTTATTATCGTGGTTATTACTAAGGCGCTCGGGAGCTATTGTTATTTTGTTCGCTTTAGCAGGATGGATGGCAATAAATTATTATATCACCGGCAATCCACTGTTTTTCGCTTTTGAAGCCCAACGAAATTTTGGGGTTCCTGAAGGAGGGTTTGCAACAGGTTTCAATCTTGCTTTGAAGGGTATATTAGATCCCACTATTTATGCGGAGGAGAATAACGCTAAATGGCTGTATTATTTGTGTCGTAGCGTTCTGCCAATTGTCTATTTTCCATGTCTATGCCTGACTGCAATCTGGTTTTATCTCAAAAAACACCCCTTAATTGCCCTGACTCTTTTTTCAATACTTGCCATTTCTCATAACAGAGGGCTTTGGATGAGTGTTGTACGCTATGATTTGCCACTGATTATTTGCCTGTGTATACCGTTATTATACCTTGCTATACAAGGAAAAACGGGGCGAGGAAAAATAATCCCATACGGCATATTGGCGTTGATTGCATTGATACAATTCTATCTACAAACCTTACTTGCAAGTTCCTTTAAACAAGGCATTTCCATTTTTGCATGAAAGCATAACCATGAAACTGCTCTTTTCTCCAAACTCACCTTACGCACGTAAGTGTCGCGTCACCGCGCTAGAAAAAGGCGTGATGGATAAAATCGAATTGGTGGAAGTGAGCCCAGCAGAAAATCCACCCGAGCTTTGGGCGGTCAACCCGCTGGGCACTGTGCCTGCGATGACGACCGAAGGCGGGATGCATTTGTGCGAAAGCCCTGTCATCTGCAAATATATTGATTCGCTATCGCCACAGCCGCAGCTGATGCCTGATGATCTGTGCGTGGGTGCGTTCGTTGCCCTTGCTGATGGCATCATGGATGCGGCGGTGGCAGTGGTGATGGAAGGGCGCAGGCCCGAAGGCAAAAAATATGATGCGTGGGTGGAGCGCAAAGAAGCAGCTATTTCGCGCGCGATTG
>RFOF01000002.1 GCA_009926845.1 Alphaproteobacteria bacterium | reverse complement strand
AAAAGCGCGCTTGCTGTTCTGCCTGATGAGCTATGACGCGCCGCATATTCTGCTGCTCGATGAACCGACCAACCATCTGGACATTGACGCGCGCGAGGCGCTGATGCAGGCGCTCAACAACTATCGCGGCGCGGTGATTCTGGTAAGCCATGATCCGCATCTGGTGGACTCGGTGGCCGACCGCCTGTGGCTGGTGGCTGATGGCACCTGCAAACCGTATGATGGCGACCTGGAAGACTATCGCAAACTCATTGTGCAGCAGCGCCGCCGCGAACGCGAAGACGCCAAAAAAGAAGCGCGTGGCAACAAAAATGAGAAACCCAAAGATGCTCCGAAATTGACCAAAGCCGAAAAAGAAGCGGCAAAACTTGAGCAAAAACTCGCAGAGCTAAACGCTAAAAAAGATGCGCTAGAAAATGACATCGCCAATGTTTGCGCCAGCGGCGACACCCACCAGCTTAAGGATTTAAACACCACCCACGCCAGCCTGCAAAAGCAGATAGGCAAGTTGGAAGCTGATTTAGGGGCGCTGATAACTGGGATGTAATTTTTTAGGGGCGATTTTTGGACTTCTGCCAACCAAATATAATTATCGACAATCATATCATGCCAAGGTAATGTAAAATATACGCATTTTATAACAATTTAAATTGAATTTATGGAATCCCCCCTTGTTACCGTAGTGGGTAACCGGCCACAATTTATCAAAATGCTGCCTATTTCGCGCGCATTGGCGCATCGTGGCAAAAAAGAATATGTCATTCACACCGGTCAGCATTATGACGATTCACTCAGTGAGGTTTTCTTTCGCGAGCTTGCGTTGCCACGCCCTGATCTGCAGCTGAGCATTAGCGCTAGTACGCACGGGGCGATGACCGGAGAATTGCTTGCCAAGCTTGAAGCGGCATTCATCGAACTTAAGCCGCGTGCGGTGTTATTGTACGGAGACACGAATAGCACGCTGGCTGCCGCTCTTGCTGCGGCCAAGCTCCATATTCCCATTGCCCATGTTGAGGCAGGCCCGCGCATGCATGACATGCATATTCCGGAAGAGGTGAACCGGACGATCGTCGATCACCTCTCTTCGCTGCTTTTTTGTCCGGATAGAGCTTCGATAGAAAATCTTGCGCGCGAGAATATCACCAAGGGCGTGTATTTCACGGGTGATGTGATGTTGGATAGTTTTCTCATGTGCAAAGCATTGTCGCATGAGCCAAGTTGGAAAGATCATCCGCAGTTGCAAGGTGAATTTATTTTTATGACACTGCATCGCCCCAGCAATGTGGACACACCTGCATGTATGGAGGAGATTTATACATTCATGCGTGATACGCAGAGACCTATTTTCTTTCCCATTCATTTGCGTACGCATAAACGCCTTGTTGATAGTGGCATGTTGGAGCAATTCACTGCTCTGAAGCAGCATGTGCTCACAGGGCCGATGGGGTATCTCGACACTGTAGCTGCGCTGACACACTGCCAAATGGTGATAACGGATTCCGGCGGCTTACAAAAAGAAGCCTTTTATGCCCGCAAGCCTGCCATCGTATTGCTTGATGAAGCGCCATGGCCGGATCTGCTGGCCAGCGGGTGGCAGCGCGTTATAGGTAGCGGCAAGCCGCAGATGAGCGTTGCTATCAATGGAGCGATGCAGAATTTCACGATACCGCAAGAAATTCCTGCCTGCTATGGTGAGGGCAACGCCGGAGAGCTCATTGTCCAGCATCTGATAGACCAACAATTTGTGGTGTAATAGTGTCTCAATCGTTCGATCAACATTGGAAAAAAAATCAACAAAAAGCGATTCCTCCGTTTAAAAAGAAAATTGCACAAGCATTTTTGACGCCAATACTTTCGCGACTAGGTGGCGAGCCGCTTTGCATTCTGGATGCGGGTTGTGGTAATGGTGTGCATGGTCAGGTGCTGGCTGAGATGATCCATTCACGAAGCACAATGGTAGGCGTGGATATTTCGATAGAGGCTCTCAAACAATCGCAGCAGCTTGTCGGAGAGAACTGGAAAACAACGCAAGCAGATCTATGTTATTTGCCCTTTGCGGACAATTCCTTTGATGCCGTATTCTGTTTTGGTGTTTTATATTACACACAAGATCCCCAGAAGGCATTTGACGAATTGGTCAGAGTAACAAAAATTGGTGGTGTTTTGGGTATTTGGGTCAGCCCAAAGCCGCAAGGTCTGACAGGAAAGCTATGGCAATTCTTGCGTTATATATGCCAACAGTGGCCATTGTTTTTTACAAGAATGGTAGCGGATTGTATCGTGCCATTTCTTGCCTTATTGCCAACCCGCTCCCAAATGCATTTAGGAAATTCTACCTGGGCCAATTGTCGTGAGGTGGTGCTGGTCAATCTTGCTCCTGCTTCGTTGCGCTATCCCACTTATGATGAAGTAAGGCAGCTTTTTGTTCAGGCTGGCCTTGAGATTTTTGATGAGGATAAAGAGCAACCTGTAACGATATGGGCCAAGAAAAAACAATAGCAAATTATAGTGGTTTTTTACCCAACAGTAATTTCAGCATTTCTATCGGTCGCAGCATTGCAAATGATTTACGGAATTGGCTTACTTCATTTGCTTGTGGCCATGAAAAATAGCTTTCTTGCAGTGAAGTCTCAATCAGATCAGGCGTAATTTTGTGCGTTTGCTGAAACTCGCACAGCTTATTAAATAGAAGAGCGCCGGCCAGATGATTGTTTTTATAAATATGGTGTAGCAAGGAATTTTGCGGTTCCACAGCAAAAGACGTTTGATATAGTCTTGCGCCCTCATCCAATTTTTCTTCTACATTGAAAATAGTTGAACCGATTATCTTTTCAGCATTCCTTAGGGCATGAAATTCGCCGGCAATGCCTTTGTATGCAGGCAGCAAGCTGCTGTGAATACACCAGCAGCCATAAACAGGGGTATTTAAAATTTCGGCATGCAGAATTTGATTAATCCGAAGGAGTATCAAATCAGGTTTTGCACTTTGTACAATTTTGATGAATTGCGGGTGATTGAAATTATCACTGCTATAAACAGGAATATTATTTTCCTTTGCCCATAGTCGCATGTTGAACAAACCTGAAGGCGGATAGGCTCTCCCAAACAGCAAAAGCATTTTTTCATGTAGTTTGAAGGCACCATTACTTGCGACGAGAAAAACCCAATAACGCCATGACATTTTTTTCAGGAGGCGCAGGGCACCTAAAATTCCTTTGTCTTTGGATGTATAGCTTGTTGTAAAAGCAATTCCGGCCACTGTGAATTGTTGCGATTTAAGCACATGCGAAAAAATGGTATGCGTGGTGAGATCGTCATTACATAATAAAAATATGCGCATATATTATGTGCTCGCACAAAGTGTTATCACATCGACAATTCTGCGCGCATCTTTCTCGCTAACACCCACATGCACAGGAAGGTTGATGACGTTATGTACAAATTCACGTGCGCGGTGTGTTCCATGATAGATGGCATTCTGATATGCAGGCATATCAATAATATCGTAGTCAATGAGTTCGCCTAGTTGAATACCGTGAGCTAGGCATTTTGCAATAATGTCTTTAGCCTTTGGGGTGTAGATAACAAAATGTGACCAGGTGGCGCCGGAAGCATTCTCTGGCAGCGTTAGTTCTTTTACTCCTCCTAGCCCTTCAAAATAAAGGCGGGCTATTTTGCGGCGATGCGCAATAATATAAGCATATCGGCTACATTGCAGTTGTCCAATACGTGCTTCAATTGCACTTAATCCCTCAAATGCATCGGATGGTAGATTAATTTTCGTCGGGTCATAATATTGTGCAAAACGCGCCAGATATCCTTTGCGCTCCAGCCAGTTCACCATGCCATAAACGGGCGGCACGAACGCCACGTACGCGGCGATAAAATAGAGCCTACGCTGAATCGCTTTGCGCAGCGAAGGAGGGGCTATTTCGCGATCTCTTATCTCGCGCAGCAAATGCGCAAAATCTATGTCATCAGTGGTCACCATTCCGCCAAAGATAGAGGTGATGATTTTCGAAATATTAAGTCCATAAAATGCCGCTTTTCCAAGCATGTTGACGAGTGCGCCCTCTGCTGTGGAGGCCATGAACGAATGTGCACAATCCTGTAAAATGATGACGCTTGGGTGGCGAGCGCGATAATTTTCCAGCTGTTTTGCATCAATGGGATTTCCAAAGATAGACGTAACTATTATCGCGCCCGTTTTTTCATTGGTTGCTTTTTCTGTCTCTTTCCAATCCATGTTGTATCCATGGTTAGCTGAATCGACAAAAACAGGTGTATGACCCGAGAGGGTGATGGCATGTGCGACAACAACACATGTGTATGATGGGCAGATGATTTCGCTTTTTCCTGAAGCGTGCAGATCGAGAGCTTTTAGCATCATAAATAATGCGGTGCGACCATAAGGAAAAGCAATAGCTTCGCGTTGTCCGGCAAGTTTTGCAAACGTACTTTCAAAGGATTGAATGGCCTTTGTTCTGTTGCCTGATGCGAGCAACAACAGCATGTCTGATAAGCGAATATCGGGTTTAAAGCGCGGAATCATGACGCCTCATCCGAGGCTTGCCAATAACCTTGTGAGGCCATATGGCGTGTGCTGAAATGCTGGTTAGCTGCATTCCCTGCGCTAAGATTTAGGCCATGTACAGTGTCTTCTACTGCGCCACTGGAAAGGTCTATGGTGCGCGTGACGATTCCCCGCGCTTTGCCAGCAGGATATAGTAATTGTATCAAAAGCCATTTAGTAGCATTGCCAAGAATCTTGCTTCTAAAAGCAGTGAGCGTGAGTATGCGCAGTATAATGAATTTAAAAGGGCTTGGCGTCATGCGTGGTGCTTTGTGTAGTTCTGCGCTTATGGTCAAAACATTGCCCTGCGTGATAAGTGTGCCTTTATGTGCGCAGAAAATATTGTTGCCGGTGTCTGTGCCATAATATTCAGGCTGAAGATGTTGACGGCTTCCATCCATTTGCACCCTTGCCATCCATCCGCCGCGATGAATCGAAATAGCGCTGACATGGGATGCGCTATAGTGAATCAACACACCGGCCTTTTCAAAATACGTGGTTTCATTGGGGTGCATGGTGTGATAAGGCAGGCGCATTGGTACAGTCAGAGGTTTCCAATGTACTGCTGCCAGCACAATATCATTGAAAAATGGTGCGATGTTGGGTGCATCAATTGCGTTTAACGTGACAAAGCGATTGTGAGCGTAATGTGTGCGGGCAAAGAGTGCCAGCTGAGTAGCATTCGGGCTGATATCTGTACATATTTCTGCGCCACCGGGAAAGAAAAACCGGGTCAGGCGGTAGCCTATGCCATTTGCAAATGTGCCATCCGGAAAAGCAAAATAGGCAAGAAATCGATAACTTGCCGTGAGCAGATTTTCTACTTCATAGCGTGGCGTCAGTTGGTGTATCTGAGCCAGAGCAGAAGAACACCAGCTTTGATAGCCTGGATCAGCGCCAGAATATTCGCTCATCCAGCCTTCATCGTTTGCATGTTTCTTTATGCGGCCTATCCAAAGCCCCGCCCGTGCGAGTGCTTGCTCATCGCCAGTGATAAGCCCCCAGCGTATCAAACCGAGCGCTGAGCTGGCCAAGTGATTTGATATTATCCCATGAAATTCATCCTGAGATTTGAGAAAAGCCACCATCGGTTCGCAGAGTTTCAGTTTTTGTTTGAAGGTGTCATTGGTCAATTCTGCGCGCAGTGTATTTAACGCGCCTAGCACGTCACCAAGCACTAGACCTGTTACGCAAAAAGAACTTTCGTTGGGCATTGCCTCAGCAAGGCCGCCATGGCGATCCATCAATTGCGGCAGAACATCTATCATTGCCAGAATATGCTTAAGGCAGGCAGGCTTTGAGAAGCCTTCTGGCAGCAAATCATGCTGATAAAGCATGGCAAGACCATAGACTACGCCTTGCATTGTGGCGTTAGGAAAATCAATGAGTTTCCATGCCCAAAATTGCCTGTCGCCACAACCGTAATAGCGGTCGCTTTCATCTGCGTTGAAAAGGGCAAGCACGCGCGGAAGATTCTGATGAATTGTTTCAAGATATGGATTTTTTTCTGTCATATTCGTGACTCAACCCCTAGTTCTTGCATGCGTTTGAGCAAATAGGCGTAGCCTTCGCCCCAACCATAATCTTCATCGAATACATGTGGGTGCCAGATGATGCTGGCTTCCCCTGCCGTTTGTTGCAATTCGAGAAGGATAGCATCTATGATGCGCAAACGCGCGTCATTGTCCAGCGATTGATAATCGTATAGATGGGAATCCATCAGAATAAGTGGCGTTACCTGCATCTGGCTATTTGCATCGATGATGCTAAGTGCAGTTGAATTTCGAAAGCCTGTGCGGTCATTGAAACCAAGCGTCATATCATGTGTCAGCCCCGCTTTATATTGCGCGGACCATGTTTTTTGCAGAGAAAACCGCAGCCAGTGCTGTCTGCAATATGTAACTGTGATGGATAAAGCATTTTCAACATAGTGTTTTTCACGGGCCATGGCGGCTGCATTGTGCCAACTGGTGAATTTCTGGTGCAGGCCTATGCGGCAGCCATGTTCATACAATGACTGTAGTTGTTCGCGGAGCTTGGTATGCGTAAGGCTATAACCAGGATCCATCAGTAGTGCTAGTGGGCTGCGAAACCAGCCGCCGCCGCCGCCATAAACATTCCATATGCTTTTGTATCCATATTTTGCTTCCAACCTAAGCACCTCATCAAAACGCCAATATTGTGCTTTTTTGACGGCGTATAAAAAAGCCTGCAAAATGAATTCTGGTTTTTGATAACGCAGCGCGTTGAATAATAAAAATGCAAATTTTTTGATACGCAGTGCCAGTGTTTTGGAAACGGCATCCAGATCATGGGTAAGATAGATGGCCGGTGGTGGCAGTGCACCAAAATGCAAAGTTTCATCTGCTTGATGTGTATGTGACCACCAGCGTCTTAGAAAAAGAATGATACGATTGAACCAGGCATGATCGAAGGCCTGCTGCACATCTGTTCCAAGTCGAAAGCTATATGAATGGCATGGGCCGTTTTTTTGCTCCCATTGGCGCTCCCATGCGCAGGTTAATATCTCATAAGCTCCACGCCACCAGTCATAGTTGTGCCATTCATTGTTCTCAGCGGTAAAAATAGGAACGTATATGCCGGCTTTACCAACTGGCTGCAGATCTTCTGCCCATGGTGGCAATGAGATATATGCCCAGCCACTGAATGTTCCGCCATCTGATGCAATAGGAAGTTGTTGCAAATATTCTTTTGCTTTTTCATTCGGCAGCAGCCTTTTTGAGGCTTCCACCACGGTATGGATGTAGGCTTGTCTGGTCATTTGATCACCAGCATGATGCCATATTTTTCTTCCCAGATGCGTAGCCATGCCTCAAGGCTGAGAAGTTGCCACATGCGGTGGCTCTGAATTTCGTCGAGGGGGCGGATATGCCGATAGTAAGAATGTTCATAGCGATGGATATATTTTTCGAGAACTTTTGTATCAAATATTCTGTAGAGGCGACTTTTATTGCCTAAGAGACGCTCGTGCAAAAGCCCTTTCAGTGGCCCGCGCAACCACAGCCTGAGGGGAGTGGGGAACCCCTTTTTGGGTTGTTTAAAAAAGCACACGGGCAGCAAGGTTCGTGCATTTTCTTTGATGATGGCTTTGAGTTCACCGCCATGTAGCTTGATCTTTTGCGGGATGGTTTTACTCAATTCTACCATGGCATTATCAAGCATGGGGGTGCGTGATTCAATGGCGTGAGCCATGGAAATTTTATCTTCGACCACCAAAAGATTGGGAAGATAGGCTTCCATATATGTTCTGAAAAGACAATCGGCCGTGTTTTTGCAGGTAAGATGAATTTGTTCCAGTTCATGCCAAGGGCGTAGAGCCAAGACTGTTTTTCCGCGCAATTTCTGTTGCATACGCATGGACCAGACAACGGCCATATGACGGCCAAATTCGGGAGAAAACAGTCTGCGAAAGCGTGACCATAAAAAATACCCTAAATGCATTATTTCACTGCGTTTGATGGAAGTCAGGGTGCCAAGTTGAGTAAGCCTGAACACAGGGTAGCCTGAAAATAATTCATCGCCACCATGCCCTGTTAAAATAACCTTGAAGTTTTTTGCAGCGGCTTTGGCGACCATGTATTGTGGAAATGCGCCCATACCCATTTTGGGCTCATCAAGTGCATCGATCACGGCGTCCAGTTCCTTAATGAGATCATCGCTATCGATATCGACACAGACATGGTTCCCGCCAAAATTCTCAACGGCGTGCCTCGCAATGCTGGCCTCGTCATACCAGATGCCTGCTCCACGGAAGCTGCCTGTAAATGCGGTCAGTGGGGCGCCACTATTTTTTGCTGCTTGCGTGGCGACCGAGGCGCTGTCAAATCCGGCGCTAATATAGGAGGCAACAGGGACATCGCTTAGCAGATGCCTTGATACACTTTCTGAAAAAGCGTGATGATAATCGGCTGTTGCTTTTGCAAAGCTTATGTGCGGATTCAATTCCGTATGCTCTTCAAAGAAAGGTGCGGATTCTATGTTCGCTATGTTTGCATGCGAGACTATGAGTACATGGCCCGGTGCAAGCAGGCTGACGTCCGAAAACAGTGTTCTGCCCGCCAGCGCTGTTTGATAGGACATGTATTGCGATAGCCCCAGCGAATCGATTTTCCATTGGGTTTCGTCATAAGCGGCGAGCAAACTTTTTATTTCTGAAGCAAAAGCAAATAGCCCATTTTTTTGGCAATAATAAAGTGGTTTGATGCCAGCTCTATCGCGCAGTAGTATTAATTTATCCTGCGTTTCATCATAAAGCGCGATGGCGAACATGCCATTGAGGCGTTTAAAAAAAGCCATGCCCTCGTGGCGATAGCCATGTAGCACTACTTCACTATCGCAATGCGAGAAAAATTTGGCGTTATATAGTGTTTCAAGTGACAGTCGTAGCTCGGGGTAGTTATAAATTTCACCGTTGACCACACAATGCAATGTATCCAGATGCATAGGCTGTTTGCCAGCGTCGCTTACATCAAGGATGGCCAGCCGCGTATGTCCGAGCGCAATACGACGTTGTGGCAATATCCATTCGCCCTCGCCATCTGGCCCACGATGCGCAATTCTGGCTATCATTTTGCGCAATTTATGCTGTGCGGTCGTCAGATCCTCAATCGATGAACCGGCGATACCGCAAATGCCACACATGGGGTGCTACCTTTTGTCCTCAAGTGTGTGCAATATAGTTTTCATGCGATAATTAGAGCGCGCGGCGAGAATATAGCTTTCCTCGAAGTATTTTTTTGCCTGTGATGCAAGAAAAAGGAAAATGGTGCACACCAGCAATAAAATAAGACTGCTGATGGTAAGTGTCAGAGTGAGTTCACCCTGAATCAAAGTGGTGCGCGCGATAGAAAAAAAAGATTCATTAGTGGCATGTAGTAGATTTCTGATCAATGCGATTAGCAGTGTTGTCGCTCCGGCAAACGAAAGACCTAACAAAATAAAAATTGGCCCCAAGAAAAGGAGCTTGGGTTTTGCAAGAAAGTTGAAAATCACATGCGAGAAAATGGCCTTGCGCATTTTTATCAGCGAATTATTGACTATTTTATCCAGCAGGCCTTTAGACGTGCGCCCGCGTTTCCGGTCGCGCCAAACAAGCCTTGAAGGCACTTCAACGATTGAGAACCCCAACAATTCTGTTTTATAAATAACTTCCAGATGCAGGTCTTTGGCAGAGCTGACGAGCTCCAGATGGTCAATCAGTTTTCTTGTGTATCCCCTGACCACGCAGGTGGAAGTGTAGTAATGATTCTGGAATGAATGGGCGAGTATCTTGTTGCCAAACCGAGAGAGCCATGCCCTGAAGGCGGGAACATTCTCAACATATCCACCTGGGCAATAAGGCGATGCAAGAGTTAAGTCTGCAACACCGTTCAAAAGTGGTGTAAGTAACAGGCCTATATGGTCTGGCGTGTAGGATAGGTCTGCATCAAGTGCGATAAAGAAGTCGCTTTGTGTGCCTGCCATGGCAGTACGAATGGCGCGCCCACGCCCGTAATTTGTTGGATGGTGCAGCACCCGCAAACGTGTGTTTGTCTTGCATAATTTTGCAAGAATGGAAGGCATGGCATCTGTTGAGCCATCATTAACGATAACTATCTCATAGCTGATGTGTGGCAGATTATTATCCATCCATTCTTGAATTTGACTGATGGTGCCGACAATAATTGAGGATTCATTCAGTGCAGGAATGGCAATAGAGAGTTGTGGTGCGTTAGATGTCATTTGATCAAGTCTTTGGCATTATAAACAATGTAATATTCATTTTCCATCACTGGCAAGGCTTTAACTGCCTGTTTAACAGGATCGGCCTTATTTTTTAGCATTACATAATAATTAATATCAAACATATTAGTTAGTCGTTTGATAGCTTTTCTATCAGGATTATAAAATAATTCCTGTGCTTTCATGCAGACCGTATCTTCTGGCACAGGTCTATCTCGTGGTACTAAATAAGGCTGCATATCTAGACCTAGTGTTTGCGCTATTTTCTTGCCTTTATCTAGTACTTTGTTATCAGGGATATAGAGCCATCCGGTCATGAACCACTCTCGCGGCGTGCCAATTGAACTGCGGGATGAAAAGTCTCGCCAACCATATGTTTGGCAGGGGTCGACCATAAATAATGAGGTGATGTCCGTATTATTATATGCCCATATCTGGATATTATAAAAATCGCGCGCTTTACGCATATCTGAGGTTTCTAGATATTTGTGGAAAACACCCATAGATGAAAAAAAACAAACGCTAAGTCCTATAAGAAAAAATTTAAAATTTTTAGCATAAGATGGAACGTTTAATAGTAGTAACTTCCAGCACAAAATACTGCCAAGGCTTACTATGAACGCATAAAGAATAAGAGTAGGTAATCGTTCGGGAAATTTAATACTCATATAAACAAACAGAACAAATGATAAAGCTGTGAAAGTTTTAAGTACTTTGTCTATTTGTGTGGCAGGGGAGGGCGCAGGTTTTTTCCGCTGTTCATGAAAATAAAATAGCACGGCCAAAAATGCCAATATGCTGGACATAGATTTAATTGTAATAAAGCTTCCAAGAAGAATAACGGTATAGAACGCGACCCAATGCCATTGTTGGGTCCTGTATTTTACCCAGAATCCAGGCAGAATTAAAAAAGGCGCTAATAAAGGCATTAATTCGCTTGCGCGCAAAAGGCATAAAGTTAGTAGTTTAATAGAATAACTGTGGGCAGAAATCCATATTCCTACGATAGAAAGTATAGCCATCAGGGTCAGGCCTGCAATCATTTGGTAGGCAACACGCGGCAAAATGCAGGATTGTGCCAGTGCTAGTAGTGTCAGCATCATCAGTCCCAAGAAAGCGGATAAAGTGCCATCAAAATATCGTGTGAGAATGCCTGCATCGAGTGGATACCAGTGATGCTGAAATATTCGTGTGTAGGCTACGAATTCCTTTGGGGCGATTGGATCAATGAATTGTGAAAGAAGGTGGTGATAAGACCATATTGCTGCAAATATAGCTCCTAAACACCCCAGAATAACATTTTTAGGTCTAAAAGCATCGCGCCAATCAATGAGTGCCATTCCTATAATAAAAATTGCTGCAAAGCAGATTTTGATAGGATGAATCATAAAGCCAAAACATAAAACAGCGATAGCTTCACCCCACCTTCGACTAAGTGCAAAACCTATTGCAGCGAGGCGGAGACCATCAGCAAATCCATAAAATTGACCATGAAAATAGGGTTCACCAATATTGGCTAAATTAGGTGATATTAACCGCCCTAAAAGCAGAAAACTGCATAGCCAGCCATAGAGCCATACATTAATATTATTATTAGTAATATCATCTTTTGGTTCTATAATCTTAATCAATGCGCTCCACAAAACCCATGTTCCTGCCATAACAAAAAGCATTTCCAAGCAAAGCATCATGTATAATAAGTGAATACCAGACCACTCAAAAAGCTTTTGCAGGGGGAGATAGGACAATGTTATAATGGAGGCGCCAGTGGCAAAAACCCCACTAGGAAAATCTCTGGAAAAATTCTCGGGATGCTTGACGTGTTCCATATACTCAAGCACGGAAAATCCCTGCAAACTAACCATTTCTTTCAAATTAAAAAAATATGTATGTGTAGTGACTGCCAAGCCTAATATGAAGGCAATGTATAAAAAAATGACCTTGTGATTGGATATATATGATGAAACTAAAAAATATTTTAGGTTATTTGTCGCCATACACCCTCTGAATCACCCTAATTTTTACTACTGGACACTACAAGTAAAGTTTTTGTGTTGCAATTATTTTTCGTAGAATATGTTTAGTCCCAGCTTGTGATGGGATGGGTTCACAATAAAAGCCATCATAAAATACTGGCGCACCAAGTGGACACGTTGCGAACTAATAACTACCAGGACGTGGTGGCTTTGTCATCAGCCGTTCAGATTGTCAAAAGGTAAGTTTAGGCTTACCTTCCTTTTTTATTTTTTGCGCATGGTCACGACCAGTTCGCTGACCGCTAAGCCGAATTTCTTCATTTTTATGCGGTTGATAATCATCTTATCGTCAACGCGGTACATCCAGTCATCCATTGTGAGCTTTATACTGCCGCCGCTGGAGCGTTTGGCGTCGAGCACATACTTCATATTCACGGTGTTGCCATGTTGCGAGCCCTTAGCAACGCCCACGACATCACCTGCGGTTGCGGTAAAATGATGATCGTCGATTATGGTAATCTTCCATGTGCGCTCATCAACGCGGCCATCGCTATAGGTGAAATGTTCCTTGAGGGTCCCCGAATTTCCATCCCATGAGCCTTGCATGGTCGCGTAGAATTGCAAATCCGCTTTGCCTGTAAACGTGTAAAGTACGCCCCATGCTTCGATTGGGCCATTGAAATATTCGCGGATATCCATTTTCGGCTTTTGATTGGCGTAGTCCTCAGTCGTCGCTCCATCGCAACCACTTAGCAAAAAGGCAACACCGGTAACCGCAGCACAAATTTTTTTCATAATACTCTCCTTGTAAAAGGTTCAAATCAATCAACGTACACTAATCTATCGGTATCAACTATGCACTAACTCCACCTGCATCACGTTGGTGCGGCCACAGGCGAATGATGCGGCGCACATGCTCATATAAAGCCGCCAGCTGCGGATAAACTCATTGCCATGGCCTAATGCGCGTATGGCGCTTTCCTGCGCATCAAATCTGCTAAGCCACTCGCGCAGGGTCTTTGCATAATCCTGTCCGAAGGTGAATATTTCGCGGCAGTTCAGCCCAGCTTCATCCGCTGATTGTTTAAAACGAGATTGTGATGGCAACATTCCACCGGGGAAAACATAGTGGCGAATATAATCGCCGCGCTTGATATAGTCGTCGAAGGCATCATCTTTCACCGTGATTGCCTGGATCATGGCAATGCCGTCTGTAGCTAAGCGCTCTTTCACTGTGGTAAAATAGCTTTTCCAATATTGCAGGCCAACGGCCTCGAACATTTCAATCGACGCAACCGCCTCGAAAGTGCCTTTCACATGGCGATAATCCTGTAGCTTGATATCTGCAGCACCCCGCAGGCGCTCTGTGGCATAGCGGTGTTGCTCAGGGGATACGGTGATGCCGGTAACCTGATGCCCGTTTTGGGCTGCGCTTTGAGCAAATCCTCCCCAGCCGCAACCAATCTCTAAAATATTTTCTCGGGCGGAGTCGATTTTATTCAAAATACGCTGATATTTCGCCTGCTGCGCCTGTTCGAGCGAATCTCCATCTGCTTTATAGATTGCGGAAGAATAGGTCATGCTCGGATCAAGCCAGAGCTTATAAAACTCATTGCCCACATCATAATGCGAGCGAATATTATTCGTGCTGCCGCTGATGCTGTTGCGGCGGAACACGCGATTGACCAGCATGAACCAGAACTGGCTGATGCGGTGGCCGTTGGCATAGCGATCCAGCTCATCGATATTATCGATGAATACACGAAACAATGCCTCCAGATCCGGCGAATCCCAGCCTCCTGCCGCATACGATTCGCCAAGACCGATATCTCCACGGCTGGCGAGTAATTGCACCACCTTCCAGTCATGGATATGCCAAGTTGCTTGGCTGCCAGGCTCGCTGCCTTTGAAATAATGATCCTCGTTTTCCGGTGTGATGACATGCAGCGTTCCTTTGCATATCCCATGCTCCAGATTCTTAAATAGCATATGACGGATGAGGCGGTGTGTCGTGCTCATTAGCTGATATCCTCCAGTGGTGCAGCGGGCTTGTTGTTATATCTGATACCCTTTAAAATCAGGCGCAGCGCGTGATAATGAATCAGCGCGATGATTTTTAAGGTTATCAGAGGGTAGCGTAAAAAATAAATGAGTAATTGTCTGTCTGAGAGCAACTGGCGCTTTCCGACTACGGAAGTCATTAGAACTTTCTGGCCATTGTCATAGTAATCAACCCATACGCCGATTTTTTCCTCGCTGTAGGCAAAGCGGAAGTGATATTCACCGCGAACATTTAGAAATGGCGATACGTGAAATTGCTTGTCACTCATCAGCCAATCATCTTTCTCTATCACACGGTGATCCGGATGGGCGCACACATAGCCATGGCGTTCGCCGAACGTGTTATTCACTTCTGCCATCACGGCGCGTGGCCTGCGCTCACTGTCGAGGCAAAACCAGAAACTCACCGGATTGAACGCATAGCCCAGCACGCGTGGCATGGTTATCAAGATAATATCGCCGTCGGCCTCTAATATATTGCGCTCTTTAAGGCAGTTGCGCACCCAATCCTCACCCGGCTGACCTTTGAACCCATAGTCGCGGGAATAGAATGAAAAGAGATTGAAGCGATTCAGCGAGATTATTTTCCCAGCAATTTTCTCCAACAGGCGGGTAGGGAAGCACAAATAATAAACCTTATAACTCAGCGCATGGCGCTTGGGGTGCAGGCGTGTGTGCGATACATCGGCGAGTAACAGGCCATTTTCTAATGCCATGGGATGTTTGCCCCTAATAATTTGGCAACAGCCACTGCGCTCATTAGGCCATCCTCATGAAAGCCATAGCGCTGGTAAGCGCCGCAGAACCAGATATTACGCTTGCCTTGAATAGACGGAATGTGTTTTTGCGCATCGATAGCTTCGCGGGTGAAGATGGGATGAGAAAATTGGTGCACATCGAATGTTTTTTCGGGCGCGATAGGGCGGTCGGGATTCAGCGTCACGAATAACGGATAGTGATTATCAATGGATTGCAATTTATTCATCCAATAGGTGATCGACACGTCTTTTGCGCCATTGGCGCTGTAGCTCCAGCTCGACCAGCAGCGTTTGCGCTTGGGCATAACGGATTCGTCGCGGTGTAAGTAGGCAATGTTGGGCTGATATTCAAAGGCGCCGAGTATGCGTTTTTCATCCGCTGTTGCGTCACCCAGCATTGCGAGTGTCTCATCGGCATGTGATGCAAAAATGACATGGTCATAGCTTGCAACATCATCACCGCTTTTTACTATCACTTTGTCATGCTTACGCCATACACGCTCAACAGGTGAGGCGAGGCGGATGCGGTCTTTAAGCGGCACTATGATTTTTTCGACATAGCGCTGTGAACCATCAGTAACCGTGTGCCATTGGTGCTGGCCGTTAAGTGATAGTAGCCCATGATTTTTAAAGAACTGCACAAAGCTGCGCGCCGGGAATGCGAGCATTGTATCAGCTGGGCAGCTCCATATTGCCGCGCCCATAGGCAGTATGAACCGTTCATTAAAATCAGCGCCCGTGCCCAGCGACTCGAGTAGTTCGCCCAGTGTGCCTTCTTCCTTTTGTTCAAGCCATTTAGGGGTATGTTTGAAAAAGCGCAGCACATCGCTAATCATGCGGTAGAAGGAGGGGTTTAATAAATTGCCACGTTGGCCAAAGACGGCATTTATGCTAGCTGCTCCCCATTCGAATCCGCCATTGTCCATGGTGAAACCAAAAGTCATATCGCTTTTTTGTGTTGTCACTCCTAAATGTTCAAACATGCCTTTGAGTTCGGGGTAGTTGACGTGGTTGAACACGATAAATCCGGTGTCAACGGCGATGGTTTTGCCGTCGTAATTTATGGTTTTGGTGCGTGTATGGCCGCCCAATACATCATTTTTTTCGTAAAGCGTTACGTCATAATGCGGCGCCAGCAAATAGGCGGATGCCATGCCGGAGATGCCTGAGCCTATGACTGCGATGCGTTGCATATGTACTTCTTAGAGTGTGGACATTGTTGAAATAATTGGTATCATACTAATTAGTCTAAAAAACCATACTGGAGGGTATGATGAAAAGCAAGCAGATAAAACGTCCACCTAAAGATGAGGCCATATTGATTGCCGCTATTCGCCTGTTTCTCAGCAGGGGATACGCCAGTACAACAATGGACGCCATCGCGGAAGCGTCAGGCTTTACCAAGCAGACACTCTATGCCTATTTTCCTAGTAAGGACAAATTATTCACGCAAATGATCGTGTATTTGTGCGAGCGCCCATCAACTTATAAGATGCCGACTTGCAATGGGAAAGAGACCTTCGTCAACCTGCTTTACGCGCATGGTAATGCGCTCTTATCGCTCATCACCCAGCCGGAAGTGCTGGCGGCCACGCGGCTGGTTATATCAGAATCTGGTCGTTATCCGCAGATTGCTAAACTCTACTATGAAAGCGGTACGCAGCGCCTGGTGCAGGCGACGACTCAGTTCCTAGATGAGTGTAACGCCAAAAAACTTACCAACATTCCAAACACCCAAAGTGCCGCATCTTATTTTTTGGCTATGCTCAAAGGCCAGTATTATGTGCGCATGATACTCGGCGTTAAACCGGCTCCATCGCAAAAAAATAAAGATGCCCATGTGCGAGAAACAGTCATCATGTTTGAAAAGCTCTATGCTAGCGGCGCGCCGCTTAAAACCAAGAGTATTCTATGAAGAAACTGAAGCCAGCCTATTGGCTGATTGCCTGTGCAGCGCTGCTTACGGGCTGTTCGGCGGTTTCTTTGCTCAATGCCAGTATTCCGAGTGATGGTTACCGCATTCATAAAGATATAGCGTATGGCAATGATGCTCGCCAGAAACTCGATATCTATATTCCCGATGCAGCTACGCCTGCAAACCCTTCGCCCGTCATTGTTTTTTATTATGGCGGCAGTTGGCAGCAGGGCAGTAAAGACGACTATCTTTTTTTGGGTGAATCATTTGCAACACTTGGATATGTCACCGTAATCGCTGATTACCGCCTCTATCCGCAGGTCTCATTCCCTACATTTATTGATGACAGCGCACAGGCTTTTGGCTGGGTGCATAAAAATATCGCCAACTATAACGGTGACGAAAACAACTTGTTTTTGGCAGGGCATTCCGCGGGAGCCTATAACGCCGTCATGCTTGCGGTAAACCATGATTATTTTAACCGTGTAAACATCAAGCCTTCATGGGTTCGTGGAACCATCGGCATTGCCGGGCCGTATGATTTTTTGCCGCTCACCGATCCTACGCTCATCAAATTATTTAGCACAGCTGCACAAGAAAAAGACACGCAGCCTATCACTTTTGTGAATAAGAAATATGCACCCATATTTCTGGCCACCGGCGATTCTGACGAAGAAGTTTTGCCGCGCAACAGCATCATTTTAGATCAGCGCCTTAAACAGCTGGGTAGCCCAGTAGAAAGCCATATCTACACCAATATTGATCACATCAACATCATGCTATCGCTGGCTTGCCGCTTCCGAGGCAAATCCACATTGCGCGAAGACATCAGGAAATTTATTGAAGAAAACAAGGCAAAGCCAACTGGCAATGTGCATTAATATACCTTGGGGTTTGATTGTCTGCTTCATTGCAATTGTTGATTATTCAGCGCTTAGGCTAGTGGACACGTTGCGAACTGACTATTATCAGGATGTGGTAGCTTTGTCATCCGTTGTACAGGCTTTAAAACTACAATTTTTAGTTGCTTGCTAAGGATTACAGCAACCGCAATGCATTTGCGGTGCCGCTTTCAGTCCATCGGCTCGTGGTGTGGTTTCAGTATGATCGCACGACACACAGCCATAGATCTCATGGGCGATCATTTCGGTAGCTTGGTCGCAATATTCGCAGTGTAAACCCTTCTCAACTTTCATACACCCCCAACCGGGAGCGATGCATTTAGGGCATGGTGCGGCAAGGCGCTGTGCCAACTTATTGGCAAGTTCGCCTATTACTGCCATGCGCGATGGGTTGAATTGTGCCCGCATGTCGGTTTCTACCCACACCTTGCCATCGGTGGAGACTTTGCGTGATTCTTTAAACGCTTCTTCAAGTGCAGTGGTCGTATTAATCCCTTTGAATAAAACGCCGCTATCTTCCCGGCTGTTTGGACGAACGATGAGGGCATGGGAGGGAAACTGTGCCGATTCAGCAAATTGCTGTAGTTGCTCCCATGATTCCAACCCACTCATTTGATAGTTTGTTTTTTCCGTCACATGCGCCACGTGCAGATGAAAGCCACGCTTACGGTCAATGAAATATAAAATTTCCTGATCGCAGGGTAGAAACGGAAAATGCGGATGTGGCCCAAAGCTGCCCTCGCTGGCAATGCAATACTCCACCTTGTCGCCAAGCAGATCCAGTGCCCACTCACATTTGCACCGCGCACATTCGAGTGCATTTCCTTTGCGTTCCACCTCGCCGGAAAATGTGCCAAGCGTATCGGTATCGACATAGTATTCCAGCACGCTTGCACCCAGATGATTCCAAAATGGCGGTGCAATCGCTATGGATTTAGCGTGCTTGGTGGGGATGATGATGCATGCACCTTGATACGCTTGGCTCATAGCAACCCTATTGCAGCTGCGGCACTTTGGATGAATGATGCTCCACGATCATCCATTGGCCGTTTTCTTTTTCATAGACAAAGGAATAGCGGGCGGGGATTTCTACCGTTTTCCCTGCTTCTTCGAAGCGGAAGGTGTATAGGCCGCTGACCACCGCATTATCTTCATCGAGCAGTTTGATGTGTTCCTCATCCACGGTTGCGGTGAGCTTTGGCTTGGCGGTGAGTTTGGAGAAATACTCGGTGCGTTGTTCCTGCGTGGTGAGCGGTTTTGCGGCAAGCGTAGCCAACAAGATCGCGTCTTTATCATACAGTTTTACGACATTTTCTGCTTTGCTGCTGGAGAGTGCTTTGCGCCAGTTGGTGAATGCAGCATTCACTTCTTCTTTCTCACCTGCAAAGGCGGAAGTCGAGGCCAAGGCAATGAATGCAGCAGTAGCTAGTAATTTCTTCATGGGTTCTCCTTTTGTTTAGTTGTTAATCAGTAATTTTGAAGCCAGCGCGAAGTAGAGCGGTATGCCGAGCGTCACGTTGAATGGGAAGGTAATGGCTAGGCTCATCGGCACATAAATCGCGGCCTTCGCTTCCGGCAGCGCAAGGCGCATGGCAGCGGGTACGGCAATGTAAGAGGCGCTAGCGCAAAGCACTGTGAACAGCGTGCCAGTCCCCACATCCAGCCCAATCATGCGGCTGGTGAATAAGCCGATGCCTGCGCCAATCAGCGGCATATAGATGCCAAACAGTGCTAGCGGCCATGTGAAGCTCTTGAGGTGGTGAAGATTCCTAGCCACCAGCAAGCCCATGTCGAGCAGGAACAAGCAGAGGATGCCTTGGAATGGAGCATCTAAAAACCCTGCCACTTTGTCCATGCCAGGCTGTCCAGTTATCCAGCCGATAAAGAATGCGCCAGTAAGAAGTAAGATTGCACCGTTGGTGAATATCTCACGGCTCATCAGCTTCTTTTCTTCGTTAGCGTGCTTGATTTGCGGGGCGGAACGATGGGCGATAAATAGGCCGGACAAAATCGCTGGTGCTTCCATCAGCGCGAGAATGGCGACGATGTAACCTGCATATACGACCTCATGGGCTTTGAGGAATGTCGCAGCAGTGACAAATGTCACCATACTGATGGAGCCATAATGCGCGGCGACTGCAGCAGCGGTGGGGCTATCAAGTTTTGATGTAAGTCGCAACAAACCGTAGGCAATAAAGGGTTGTAAAAATCCGATAGCAAGTCCAGCGCCGATAGCTGCAATCACTTCGCCATTTATGTCGTGTGTGTTGGCAATGGCGACACCACCTTTGAAACCAATCGCCATCATGAGGTAAAGTGAGAGATAGCGGCTGATGCTGTCCGGCACTTCAAGGTCAGATTTTACGAAGCCCGCCGCGATGCCCAGCGCAAAGAAAAGAATGGCTGGTGAGAGGATGTTTTGTGATATGAGGTGCAGGAATTCCATAAATCTCCTTATTTTTGTTGTTTGCAGGTTAAGACTACGATGAAATTATATATATTGAAAATTGATAGTTTTAATATATATTATGAGAATAACTCATAAGTAAGCCCATGCCCTTTCACATTGATACACTCACACTCAAGAGCTTTATCTGCATCGCCGAAACTGGCACGTTTAGCGGTGCGGCGGAAGTAGTTGGGCGCACACAATCCGCCCTCAGCTTGCAAATAAAGAAGCTGGAAGATGGGCTGGGCTGTCAGTTATTTGACCGCACGGCTCGCCGCGTGAAGCTCACCGATCAGGGTGAGATTTTTCTTGGCTACGCAAAGCGCATCATTCAGCTGCAATGGGAAGTCTATAGCCGCTTACGTGAACCCGATGTGCAAGGTGAGATTCGCCTTGGCACGCCGGAGGATTTTGCCACGCATTATTTACCCGATGTGCTTTCCACCTTCCGCCAGCACCACCCGCGTGTGCAGCTCAATGTGTCGTGCGATCTGACGCTGAACTTAATTGATGGTTTCCGACGCGGTGATTATGATGTGATATTGGTGAAGCGCGACCCGAAAGCAGCAAAAGGTGGCACGAAAGTCTGGCGTGAACCGTTGGTATGGGCAGCTTCCGATCACCACAAGCCAGAAGAACCGCTTTCGTTGGTGCTATCGCCGCAACCTTGTATTTACCGTGCGCGGGCACTGGCTGCACTTGATAAAGCCAAAAAACCATGGCGTATATCTTACACCAGCCCTAGCCTTGCTGGTACGATTGCTGCCGTTAAAGCTGGGCTCGGCATCACCGTGCTAGCAGCCAACATGCTACCCAGTGGCATCCACCCGATTCGCAAAGAAATCAAATTACCGGAACTGGCAGATGCAGAAATCGCGCTGATGAAGCGTGATGATTTATCCAAGGCATCCGAGATGCTTGCTGAGCATATCGTGCAGAGTTTGGAGAGCATTCCCCAAAAACAGCCTAACCCATTGATCTAAAATTGCTGGCGTGCCTTAGTGGACACGTTGCGAACTGATAATTATCAGGATGTGGTGGCTTTATCATCAGCCATCCCCTTTACGAATCAGCAGCTTTTAGTGGCGTAATGAATCCAGAGACGTGTTCTTTCCATCCGCCGCCACTTACTTACGCGTGAAGCCTTTTTGGGTTATCAATCGGCGCAAATGCCCTGGGTATCATTGCCGCATCTGAAACCGTCGCTGTCAATACTTCCATCCGATAGCCAATAGGTTAAACGAAGAAATGGCGCAAGTATACCAGGAGGGATAAATGAATTTAGTCAACCAGAACAGCTGCTTGAGCTCTTCCTCGTGCTCTGTGGCGCCGCGCTCACGGTTTGATGATGCGGAATATTTAGAGGAAATGCACCGCGAGATCAGCAAGCCACTCTCGGCTGTTCTGGGATTTTCCTACATTTTGGCCAACGTGGATTGTAGCCAGGAAAAGAAGCAAGAATGCATCGCCCGATTGCACGAAAGCTCGGAAATGCTGATGAGCTTGATAAAAAACCTTCTGGAGCCCTCAAACCCAGATGTAGTGGCAGACGAAATGCTTGAAGAGATTTAAAAGGAGATGGCCATGGCGCGTCCGAGACCGATTATTGATCCCAGTGTTTCTCAAAAAAGAGACGCATTTATGAACATCCCCATTCGCTCATCGGCGCTGGCTCGGCAAATGGTCGGAAAAGATTTAGCTATGCCTGAAACTCGCGAAGACATAGAGCGCTATGTGCAAGATTTGCTCATACGCAAAGTGTAGTCTAATTAACTTAGCCACTATAAAATTGCTTTAATGTAAAAGCTGGCGTACCCGGAGGGATTCGAACCCCCGACCGCGAGATTAGAAATCTCGTGCTCTATCCAACTGAGCTACGGGTACACATAAAAGTGCTCTTTGGGCGAACTTGCAAACACAATGCAAACACACCCCTTTGTAGCCGTTTTAGGGCCGGTTACACAAGCCCGCCAGTTTTACGTTCCCACTGGCTAGAATCGAAGCGGAGAGCCATCTTTCGCTGCTTCACCGCGTTTGCACCCGCTGTCAGCCTATACCTAATGAACTCAGGCTTAGAAGGCTGATGCTCTATCCAACTGAGCTACGGGCACACACACTTGTAACTAGGGGAGAGTGCGGGTAAGCGCAAGAAAAACTTGCGCTTACATGAGCGCGGATATTTAAGATCAAAGCAGCTATCCAATTTCTTCATTAATATGCTTTAGCAGCGGCGTTCCCTGATAGGTCAGTGCGGTGTAGAGCTGTACTAGATCCGCGCCATTTTTCAGCATTTCTTTTGCGTCTTGTGGGCTGGTGATGCCGCCAACGCCAATTATCACTTTGTCATTGCCCACGGCTTCACGAATGGTGCGCACCATCAAAAGGCTGATGGACAGTAGCGCGGGGCCGCTATAGCCGCCCACTGGCGCGCCATTATGCTGTGGCCATGGCTTGGGGAGTGCCGTGGCATCGACCATGTTGGCGGATGTGTTTGGCAGTGTGTTGCAGGCGATGAAACCTGCCGCACCCGACGTGGCCAACAGGCGGCAGGTGGCGTGCAGATTATCTTCATCCACAGTGGGTGCGAGTTTGACCAGAATGGGCTTCCCGCCTGCACCGGCGATGGCGGCTTTCAGGTGTTGAACAATGGTTTCTAACACACTTTTCCCTTCGTGTGCGGTCACGTTGGGGCAACTGGCGTTGAGGGTGAAAAAATCAACATGTTCGTGGAGTTTTGAGGCTATTTCGCACAGTTCATCGGCTACGCCCGAGGGGCTGGCGATACTCGCGCCCACACAAAAATCTTCTCCAATTTCAGTAGCGCGGAAAGCAGCCAAATGGCGCGCAACGGCATCTGCGCCTTGCCCAGGAAGCCCCATCCAGTTGATGAGAGATTGCGTTTTTTCTTGTCGCCAGATTCGAGGTTTTGGGTTGCCCTCGCGCGCCTTGAGTGTGACGGTCCCTATTTCGACGAATGCGAAGCCTATTTTTTGCCAGCCTGCGAGTGCTTCTGCGTTTTTGTCTGCTCCGCCAGCCAAGCCAATGCGACCGCGCAGGGTTTTTCCAAACAGGGAAATAGGCGTGCCATGAGCGGGTTGCGTTGCTCCCAAACCTAGCTTTAAACCCCACAATGTCAGGCGATGTGCGGCTTCTGGCGGTAAAAAATGAAGTAAGCGATGCGGCATAAACAGTGAAATCCGTAGAGTATATGCGCCAAGTTAGCATGAATTGAGTGGCTGCATACACACATTTTTAATGTTTCAGCGCTATGGTGAAGATGTTGTAAATCATCCAAGAGGATACGGTGAAAGATATATACATTGAGTCAATTTTGCTTATCGAGCGCCTACACCGCCGTTTTCTGGACGTGGTCAAGGCCGAGCTTGATCGGCTGAAAATCGACGACATCAACAACATTCAGACGTTGATTCTTTATAATATCGGTGATGACCAGATGACCATCGGCGAACTTACGCTGCGTGGGCATTATCTGGGTTCAAACGTGTCTTATAACGTCAAACATCTGGTTGAAAATGGCTATCTGGCGCAAGAACGCGCCCCGCATGACAAACGCTCCACCCGCATCAAATTGTCGGAAAAAGGGCTGGAGCTGTGCAAAAAGATCGATGACCTCTATCAGCGCAATGTGGACGCGCTGGGCAAACAAATGCAGCCCACGGAGCTTTCCGCCCTGAACAAAACTCTCGGCGCGCTGGAGAAATTCTGGAGTGATTGGATTAATAATTCCTTTAAATTCAAGTGATTGTGCCTTCCTCGCGAGGCTGCGCCGAAGCGGGGATCTCGTGCTCCTTTTACAAGATCCCCGACCGCATAAAATGCGGCCGAGGATGACAAAAACCGCTTGACTGCTGCGCTAAAAATCCCTACAAAAGCCCCCTTTGTAAAGCTAACTTCAAGGAATATTGTTATGTCAAGACGTTGTGCACTCACCGGAACCGGTTCCCTCGCGGGCAACAAAGTGTCTCACTCGAACCACAAAACCAACGTGCGCTTCATGCCAAACTTGCAGCATGTTTCGCTCCGTAGCGATGTTCTCGGTGTGAACGTTCCTCTGCGCATCACCGCTGCAACGCTTCGCAGCATCGAACATAACGGCGGCCTCGATGGCTACCTGCTCGGCCAGAAAGCTGCAAAGCTCACCCCAGGTGGTGCTAAGCTCCGTCGCCAAATCAAAAAGAAAATCGCTGCGAAAGCAGTTGCCGCTTAATTATCGGCAGATAGAGATATAAAAAACCCTGCTTCGGCGGGGTTTTTTATTGTCTGTTTTTGTTGTCATTCCTGCGAAAGCAGGAATCTTGTGTAACCGTCAGGATCCCCGCCTGCGCGGGGATGACAAAGAAAATCATTTCTCAAACAGTTTCACCAGCTGATCGGTCATCGTCTCGCCGAGTTTTTCAATTTCGGAGATGGTCACGGCGCGTTTGTAGTAGCGGGTGACGTCATGGCCGATGCCAATGGCGAGGAGTTCGATGACGCCTGCGGTTTCGATGCGGGCGATGGTCTCGCGCAAATGCGCATCGAGATAGCGGCTGTGGTTGGTCGAAAGCGTGCTGTCGTCCACCGGCGCGCCATCGGAAATCACCATGAGGATGCGGCGTTGCTCGGGGCGGGCGAGCAGGCGGCTTTCCGCGCGCCTTGCGCCAGCTCATGTCGGCGGATTTATAGATGATGTGGCGCAGGTCGTTGAGGCGCCCTGGGTGTGGCGGGCGGCCCTCTCTCATCCATTGTTTGTAGGAGTTGCCGCCTTTCCATTCGCGCGTGGTAAAGCCGAGCACTTCCACCTTCACACCGCATCGCTCCAGCGTTCTGCTGATGATGTCGGCGGACAGCGCGGCGATGGTGATGGGGCGGCCACGCATCGAGCCAGAATTGTCGATGAGCAGGGTGACGATGGTGTCGCGGAATTCGCTGTCTTTTTCGTGTTTATAGATGAGTTGTTCTTCAGGGTGGATGATGAGCCGCGCGAGCTTGCGGTTATCGAGCATGCCGTCTTCTTGGTCGAACGCCCAGTGGCGGGCTTGGCGCGCCAGCAGCAGGCGTTGTAATCGTGCGGCGAGTTTGCTGGTGATGCTTTGAAATTGCGTGAGCTTCTGGTCAAGTTGGCGCGAGAGCTGCTCTAGCTCGGCGGGCGCAGCCAGCAGGTGGGCGGCCACCACCTCGTCATAACTCGTGGTGTAGGCGTGATAGGGGGCGGCAGTAAGCTCGTTGTGGCCGGTCGTGGGCGTGTGTTGCGGCGCGCCGCTTAGTTTTATCTCCTGCCCGCCTTCTGGGGCCTCTGCGCCCGGGCCTGCGGGCTTTAGCATCATTTGCGAAAGCTCTTGCTCGGTGCTCTCTGTGTCGCCGCCTTGCGAGGGCAGGGCATCTTCAGCCGAATCCTCGCGGGGCTTTTCGGCAGTCTTTGACTGGCTGCCGCTTTGCTCGCCATTGTCATCGCCGGGTTTGCTGGAATGTTTGATGTGAGCGAGGGCTTCGATCACCTCTAGTGCTGCTTTGCCAAACTGGTATTGGTCGGTGATTTTTTCGCGGAGTTGTTCCAGGTACGGAATGATATCAAGCATCTGCGCGTGTGATTCTTCGAGCGCATTTGCAAGAAAAGCAGGGATGGGCATTTCCTGCACATAGCGGCGCGCATTGAGCTCTAGCAGCAGCGGCAGCGGGCGCTCGCGCGGCAAACCTTGTTGCATCGCGCGCTGCTCATAGCGGCGATAGAGGTTGAGCTTCACACCCTGCATATGCTGACTGCCGAGGCTTTCGACGCGGATATTTTCCAGCACGTCGAACAGCTGCGCATTCGCAGGTGTCAGCGGGCGAAGGTCGCGGTGCAAAACGGGGTTGTGCAGGTGGTGGGTCAGCGCAGCGTGGTCGGCCTCACCGCGAATGGTGGCCAGCTCGTGCGCAGCGGGGGGCTCCAACATTTGCGGCAGCAAAACTGCACCCTCCGCGTTGCTCGCCGCGTTAAATTGCACGTTGAGTTTTGCGTCATGCGCAAGTGCGCGCGTGGCCGAAACCAGCGCAATTTTTAATGAAGCGAGATGTTGGTTGTTATCGAGCATAAAAGCGTGTCATCCCCGACTTGTTCGGGGATCTAGGGCAACACGGCATGTGGCCTGAGATCCCCGCATTTCGCTACGCTTCAGCGGGGATGACAGAAATGCCGAAACACCGCTGGTAATATTCCGCGATGGTCACGCGCTCATTTTCATCACATTTATTGAAGAAGGTGAGGCGGAAAGCGGTGGTGGGGTCGCCAAAAATCTGCATGTTTTCTGCCCAGTTGATGACGGTGCGCGGCGACATCACGGTGGAGAGGTCACCCTGCGCAAAGCCGCGGCGGGTGAGGTTTGCCATCGCTATCATCGAGCGGGCGAGCTCTTTGCCCTTGGCATTATTCAAGTCTTTGACCTTGCCGAGCACGACTTTGAGTTCGTCTTCTTCCGGCAGATAGTTCAGCGTGGTGCAGATGTTCCAGCGGTCCATCTGGCCTTGGTTGATGGGCTGTGTGCCATGATACATGCCGGTGGCATCACCCTGACCGATGGTGTTGGCGGTGGCGAAAATGCGGAAAAAAGGATGCGGTGTGATGACGCGGTTCTGGTCGAGAAGGGTGAGTTTTCCCTGTGATTCCAGCACGCGCTGGATGACGAACATCACGTCGGGGCGGCCCGCGTCATACTCGTCGAACACAATAGCCACTGGGCGAGACAGCGCCCACGGCAATATGCCTTCCTGAAATTTGGTGACTTGTTTTCCGTCTTGCAGCGTGATGGCGTCGCGACCAATTAAATCCGTGCGGCTGACGTGCGAATCGAGGTTGATGCGGATGCACGGCCAGTTGAGGCGCGCGGCAACCTGCTCGATATGCGTTGACTTCCCCGTGCCGTGAAAACCTTGCACCAACACGCGGCGATTATGCGCAAAACCAGCGAGAATGGCGCGCGTCGTTTCCAGTTCAAAATGATAGTTGGCGTCAATTTCCGGCACATGTTCATCGGCTACGGAAAAGGCGGGAATTTGCGTGTTCCACTTAAAGCCAAACAGCTTGTCGGTGGCCACGAGTTTGTCGGGGCTGTCATTCATTGTTTCTATCTTTGCGGAGGTTTTCATAGATAAAAAATCTACAGCATTTTGGGGGCGTGGCAAGGGCTAGTTGTTGCCAGCTTTGTAATGCGTCAGCTGGCCGGGAATCGCACCGTGTTCTGCCTGGCGAATATTGAGGCCAAGCAAGATGTCATGGCGCTTATTGTGCGTCTCATGCATAAACTCATCCACCACCAGATTTTCAATACCCTTACAATAATGATGGCCAGCAGAATCACCTTCCAGATGGTGCTCGTCATGATGATCGTCGTGGTGATCATCATGGTGGTCGTGCGCATGATGCTCCGGAGGCGCGCTACTCACCGCCGTTTCGGAGATATTAGACCCACCGGCGCTGGCCACGTTATAGGCGCTGATGAGGGCAGCGCGCGCTTCTTGAATATCCAGCGGCAGTGACTTTCTGAGAGCGGGCATGATCTGTCTGCGTTTTGCGCCGCGAGCGCGCAGCAACGAAGAAACGCCAGAACTTTCATTGAGGAATGCACGCAGGCGCGCTTCATAGTGTGAGCGTGCTTTGGCCACCGCATCGCTTGCGGCATCGCGCACGGCGGCTTCGCGCGGGGTTTCTTTTTCCGCCTCATTTTGATTTGGCATATCCGCGAGATTGATAACCATGCGCTGCTTGCTCTCTTGTGTTTCTATTGTTTGATGATAGCAAATTTGAGGGCAAAAAATTGTGACAATTTAGTGAAAATCATGTTTTTTGCTGCAATTGCTCGCTGAGATAGCGTTAAACTATTGTAACTTAATAGAATTTTTCTTCTATTAATTGCTTTCGCAGGAATGACAAGGATACCCCGCCGCGCACTGGACGGGGAGGGTTTTGTCATCCCGAACTTGTTTCGGGATCCACGGATATTTTGTCTTTGGCGTCGAAGTGGATGCTGAAACAAGTTCAGCATGACAGATATATATTTATCCCAACCACTTCTCCGACTGCATTTCCATGAGGCGGCTGACGGTGCGGTTAAATTCAAATGCGCCGTCGCCTTGCGCGTATATGCCTGCTGGTTCGGTGGCGGCGGTGGCTATCAGCTTCACTTTGTTTTCATAGAGTGCGTCTATCAACGTCACGAATCGCTTGGCCTCGTTGCGCTTTTCTGGCGCAAGGGCGGGGATGTCGGTGAGGATGAGGGTGGAGAGGCGCTTGGCGATGGTCAGGTAGTCCGCAGGGCCAAGGGCAGCCTCGCAGGCAGCAGCAAAGGACATTTGGCCAACACCTTCGCCATAGCGCGTAAAGGCGATGCTGCGCCCTTGCACCATGAACGTGTCGGGCGCGGGTTTTTCGCCGCTGGCGATGGTCTCGAGCACATAGGCGATAAACTCTGCGCCGCCTGCACCCGCGTGATAAACTTCGCTCAGCGATTTGATTTGCAGTGTTCGGTAGTCCTCGGGGCTGGAAAGGGCGACCACGGTCATTTTTTCTTGTAGCAGCGCAATAAATTTGTCGAAGCGCTCGCGCTGCACACCGCCAGTGTAAAGCGTGGTGGGCGGGTGGTTCGAGGTGCTGACGACAACGACACCCGCGGCGAATAATCCTTCAAACAGGCGATAGAGCAGGGTGGCGTCGGCCACGTCGGTGGCTTGCAGCTCGTCAAAACACAGCAGCTGGGTTTCGTTTGCAATCTCGTGGGCGAGGATAGCCACCGGATCACCGCGACCTTCCTTGCGTAAGCTGTGGATGCGGGCGTGGACTTCCTGCATGAAGGCGTGGAAATGCACCCGGCGCTTCTTTTCCAGCGGTACGCCTGCATAAAAAATCTCCATCAGCATGGATTTGCCGCGCCCGACATTGCCCCAAATGTAGAGGCTGCGGGGGGATTTTTCAGTCTTCTTTTTGAGTAGGCGCGAAAGGCCGGCGGGTTTTTTGCTGGTCAGCGCATCATGCAGCGTCTGCAGATGGCCAACGACCACGCGCTGCGCCACATCGTCGTTGATGCCCTCGTGCTGCACCAAAAAATCATAATGGGTGAACAGTGACCCTTGGGGCGAACCTTGGGCGGATTTTTCTAAAGCGTGTGCTTGCTTTTTCGGCGGCATTCTTTTAAAGCTCTCGATAGATTTCGCACCTGATATAAAGCAAGAAACAATCCAATGCAATTGACCGTCGCACATGACATGGAAAACCTGCAGGCGACCCTCGCCGAGTTCGCGCGGCTCGGTCTGTCGGTGGCGCTCGTGCCGACCATGGGCGCTTTGCATGATGGGCACGCCTCGCTCATTCGCAAGGGAAAAGAGCTGGCCGATGTCGTGGTGGTAAGCATTTTTGTGAACCCCAAGCAGTTCGGCGCTAACGAGGATTTTGATAAATATCCCAAAATGTTAGGCGCTGATGTTAATCTAGTAGGCGAGGTTGGTGGCGCCCTTGTTTATGCTCCGCAGGTGGACGATTTATACCCTGAAGGTTACGCGACGACTGTCTCAATCGCAGGCTTAACAGATCGCCTATGTGGCGCGTCCCGCCCGGGGCATTTTGATGGCGTGGCCACCGTGGTTACCAAACTTTTGCTGCGCACGCTGCCCCACGTTGCCCTGTTTGGCGAAAAGGATTATCAGCAGCTTTGCGTTATCCGCCGTTTGGTGGAAGATCTGGATATTGGCGTGGAAATTGTTGGCGTTCCAACGCTGCGCGCAGCTGATGGGCTGGCGCTTTCCTCACGAAATGCCTATTTAACGCCGCAAGAGCGCCTTGTTGCGCCCAAGCTTTTTGCTGCACTCAATCAGGTTGCGGCGTTATTGCAGGCCGGAAATCTTGTGTCCGCTGTGCTTGAGCGCGGAAAAATAGAGTTGGAAAAACTTGGTTTTGCGGTGGAATATCTGGAGTTGTGCGACTCTGACTCGCTCGCGCCACTGGCTGAATATGAGGCTGGCGCTCGCCTGTTGGTGGCAGCAAAGCTCGGCGGGGCGCGGTTGATTGATAATATCGAGGTTTAGTTTTTAATCTCGTCATCCCCGCGAAGGCGGGGATCCATTCGCGAATAGACTCCCGCCTACGCGGGAGTGACGAAAAAAAAGGAACAAAAAAAATGAACGAAGAACAGGTGATTGAAGAATTCAAAGCTGCAGAGGCGATGCTCAGCGGGCATTTCGTCCTTTCTTCGGGGCTGCATAGCCCGACCTATCTGCAATGTGCCCGCGTGATGATGGATGCGCGTCGTGGCGAACGACTGTGCGCGGCTTTGGCGGAAAAAATCAAGGCGAGTGGCCAGAAAATTGATGTCATCGTCGCGCCTGCCATGGGCGGTGTGGTGGTCGGTTATGAAATGGGCCGGCAACTGAACGTGCCCACCATGTTCTGCGAGCGCGTTGATGGCGCGTTCCAGCTGCGCCGTGGGTTTTCGCTGGAGGCGGGGCAAAAAGTGCTGGTGGTCGAAGACGTGGTGACGACCGGAAAATCCTCGATGGAAGCGGTTGCCTGTATCAATGAATGCGGCGGGCAGGCGGTGGCTGTGTGCAGCCTCATCGACCGTCGCGGCAGCAATGATGTCAGCCTCACTTTGCCGCTGATTTCATTGCTGAAACTCGACGTCCCAACCTACAAGGAGGACGCGCTACCACCAGAACTGGCTAGCATCCCCGCCATCAAGCCGGGCAGTCGGTTCTTGAAAAGCGCGAAATAGCTGGTATATTTAGGTTTCTTTAAGCCCTCAAATAACCCTTTCTTTATTTATGCCTGAATTTCAAAATTTGAGTGACGAATATGGTCATGAATTAGGGGCGATAGATTATTCATTGCTTGCGAAAGAAGTAGAAGAAAAAGAATTTCTAGATGGATATATTTTTCTCCGTGATGCAGGCGGACGGATTTTAGCAACGATTACTGCCACTGACGTTGGGATGACGGTCAAAAAGGGAGATTCGCCGGAAATAGCTGTTCTTTCAGATGGCGAGCCATTCATACTCACTTCAGAAAATATAGGTCCATTTAAAACCCGTTTTTTTGAATTCTTGCAGCGTAAAGGCTTGTCTGTTGATGTGGATGCGTTGCATGCCGGCATTGAGGATTTGATCGCTACACTTCATATGCCGCCTAGTCTTATTATTCCTGCTAATGCCCCGCCGCATCGCCATCTATCTCCTCGCGATTATCCAGTGCATGTAAAAATCCCAGTGGGTCCGCTTGATAGCAAGCAGGGAGAAATCGGCTTTGTTGACGTTTCACGCAGCGCGGAAGATATGAAAAATATCAGCCGAACCGGAAATTTTTATGGCACTCTCGAAATATGCAAAAAAGAGACAGCGGATGGGGACTCCACCTCTTATCCTGTGGCAACTATTACGGTGGCGCCAGACTCTATTGCGCTTGAAAGTGAAGCTCTGCATTCACTTTATGGCCACACTTCGTATTCTGTTCCATTTTCGCGTCATCATATGCGCTTGAAAAACGACATTCATTTTAAAGAAATGGTCAATAATCTGGCAGGACAACTGATTACTGCATCAACAGATAATATGGTTGGGATTGTTGAAGAGTTTTTCGACAGCATTAAAGAGTATTATAAAGCCTGCGAAATGACCGCGCAGGACGCACCGATGAAAAAATAATACCAACCTGCGCCGGGATGACAAAAAATGTGTGGAGTTTGTTATCTGAGATCCCGGACAGCTCGGCTTTCTATTTCGCTACGCTCAAAGAAATCCGGCTTCCGGGATGACGGGAATCTAAGCGGCGGAGCCGCTAAGATTTACCGTCACTTAGGTCCAACGGTCATGGCGATTTGTTTGCCTTCGAAGCGCGGTGGTTGCTCGACCTTGCAATGATCGACCAGCAATTCCTGCACGCGCTCCAAAATCTTCATGCCCAGATCGGTGTGGTCCATCTCGCGGCCACGGAAACGCAGCGTAATGCGCACCTTGTCGCCTTCTTCGAGGAAGCCCATCACGTTGCGGACTTTGATTTCCAAATCATGTTTGTCGATGGTTGGGCGCAGTTTAATTTCTTTTATCTGCACCACTTTTTGCTTTTTGCGGGCTTCGTGCGCCTTTTTCTGCGCTTCGTAGCGGTATTTGCCGTAATCGAGGATCTTGCACACTGGGGGGCTTGCCGTCGGCGAAATCTCAACCAGATCAAGGCCAGCTTGTTCAGCCAGTTTCATGGCTTCAGCCGAGGTCACAACCCCGAGCATATTGCCACTTTGATCAATCAGACGTATGGATGCGTTGGTGATTTGTTGGTTGATTCTTGGTTCATCAGCGCGGCTCATAAACGAGTAAACTCCAGTTGTGTCAAAAGGTCCTCCTGTAATTGTGAAAGCAAATAGTAGCCCACAATAGGTTAAAAAACCGTTGCGGGATGTCCTACATGGCGGAAAATCGACTGTAAATCAAGTGAGAAGTGGGTTATTGCTTGTATAAGGGCTTAGAAATACGTATCTAGTGGGCATTATGGTACAGATTGTCATTATATATCACAGCGGATATGGCCACACGGCAAAAGTCGCAGAGGCCGTGGGCGAGGGCGCGCGCCGTCATGCGGGCGCTCATGTGCAGGTGTTGTCGGTAGATGCGCTGGATGAGGCAGGCTGGGCGGCGCTGGACGCGGCTGATGGCATTATTTTTGGCTCGCCGACCTACATGGGCGGCGTGTCGGCCAAGTTCAAAGCCTTCATGGAATCGGCATCCAAACGCTGGTACGCGCAAAGCTGGAAAGACAAGGTGGCCGCGGGATTTACCAACTCTGGCGCGTATAGCGGTGACAATTTCAATACGCTGATGCAGCTGCTGGCCAACGCCATGCAACACAGCATGATCTGGGTCGGAACGGGCATGAAACAGCCAACTGCGAAAGGCCATGGCCCCGCGCCAGACGCGCTCAATCGCCTCGGCAGTTTTGTTGGTGTGGCCACGCAATCCAACGACGATTCGCCAGAGGTGACGCCCCCGAGCGGCGACCTAGAAACCGCACGCATGCTGGGGCAGCGCGTGGCGGAACTGGCTGCGCGGTTGGCAGGGAGATAGGTCGCATGCTCTTTGTCTTCATCATTATTGTTCTTGTTGCGCTTGGGGGCTTCTTTGTTTGTACCTTTAAAAAAGATACGGCTAGCAAGCTAATTTATTACGTGGCTTGCCCTATTTTTTTGTTTTTATTAGTGCTTTTTTCATTTGGTATGGGATTCAGTTTTATCCAAAACCTCTTGGGTAGAACCTTATACGGACTATTTATAATCACATTTTTCTTTGAGGGATTCATATTTTTCAATTTTTTACGGCAGCTTTTTTTGCGAAAATGGAAGCATGCCGGAATGCATTTTGCTATATTCTGTGCCGGGCTTATTCTGCTTACATTTTTAGTAATGTGTGGAATGGCATGTCAATCATCTCACGTGTAATGGCATAATAATGAAAACACCCTTCGTCAAAATGAACGGTTCGGGGAATGACTTTGTCATTTTCGATGGCCGTGCGGGCAATGGCTTCTCGCTGGTGCCGCAGGAAATCCGCGCCATCGCATCGCGCGATAATGAGGTGACCGGTGGCTGCGATCAGGTCATCGTGCTGGAAAATGATGACCACGCCGACGTGTTCATGCGCATCTATAACGCTGATGGCGGGCAGGTGAATGCCTGCGGCAATGCGACGCGCTGCGTGGCGGGCATCATGGAATTCGAGCTGCAACGCCTGCCGGTTTCCATCCGCACCAATGCTGGGTTGTTGCATGGTGTGGAAAAGGCCTACACCGAAGAAGGCCACGAATATATTCTGGTGAATATGGGCGAAGCGCATTTTAAAGCCGAGCAAATTCCGCTGGCAGTTTCAGTGGCGGAAGCGGCAGAAAAAATCGAAGCGCTCACGGGTCTGAAGCATCCACAATTTGTCAGCATGGGCAACCCGCATGTCGTGTTCTTTTTGCGCTTTAATCCGGGGGATACGACCGCGCGCGACGAGTCGCCATTGTTTAATCTTGAGTTTGAAAAAATTGGCCCACTGCTCGAAAAAAACCGCGAGATTTTCCCCGAAGGCGTCAATGTCAGCATCGCGCTGCTGCGTGCGGCCAGCGACGGGCTTGGCTACATCATCAACGCCCGCGTGTGGGAGCGCGGGGCGGGGCTCACGCAGGCCTGCGGCACAGCGGCTTGCGCCATGATGGCCGCAGCGCATGAACGCGATTCGAGCATCACCCGCGCGCACATCTGGTTCGAACCATTCGGCACCGTAGTGACCACGCAAGTCGAACCTAACGGTCACATCCTTCTCGGTGGCCGCATCGAAGAAGAATTTAAGGGAACGGTTGATGTTTAAGGATTCAGGATTCAGGATTCAGGATTCAGGCAGCCAGGATTCTTCCCTGAATCCCGAATCCCGAATCCCGACCCCTGTACAAGTTGTAAACTTTGGTTGCCGCCTGAATTCGTATGAGGGCGAGGTGATGAAGCAAAAGGCCGAGGAAGCGGGACTGACCGGCGCCATCATCTTCAACAGCTGCGCGGTCACCGCTGAGGCCGAGCGGCAGGTGCGCCAAGCTGTGCGCCGCGCGCGCAAAGAAAACCCCGATGCAAAAATTATTGTCACGGGGTGTGGAGCGCAAATCAATCCGCAGCAATATGCTAACATGCCGGAGGTTGATAGCGTTATCGGCAACGAAGAGAAGGTGAAGGCGGAGGTGTATGCGTCATTGTCATCCCGAGCGAAGCCGAGGGATCTAGATGTCTCGACTGCGCTCGACATGACATTCATAGGGAATGACGAAAAAATTATCGTCAACGACATCATGTCGGTGAAGGAAACCGCCTCGCACATGGTGACATCTTTTGATGGCCGGGCGCGTGCTTTCGTGCAGGTGCAAAATGGTTGCGACCATCGCTGCACGTTTTGCATCATTCCGTTTGGTCGCGGCAATTCGCGCAGTGTCGCTATGGGCGATGTGGTGGCGCAGGTGCGGGCGCTCGTGGAGCAGGGCTTTAATGAGGTGGTGCTGACGGGCGTGGACATAAGTGATTATGGCAAAGACCTGCCGGGCGCGCCGACGCTGGGGCAGATGATGCGCCGTTTGCTGGCGCTGGTGCCGGATTTGAAACGTCTGCGTTTATCGTCGATCGATGCGGTGGAGGTGGATGATGATTTATATAAATTGATTGCAGATGAGCCGCGCCTGATGCCGCATCTGCATGTGAGTTTGCAGGCGGGCGATGACATGATTTTAAAGCGCATGAAGCGCCGCCATCTACGCCAAGACGCGATTGATTTTTGCGCGAAGGTGCGCCAAATGCGCCCGGACGTGGTGTTTGGCGCGGACATCATCACCGGCTTTCCGACGGAGACCGAAGAGATGTTCCAAAACACACTCAACATTGTGGATGAGGCGGGGCTGACCTATCTCCATGTGTTCCCGTATTCTGCGCGGGTGGGGACGCCCGCCGCCAAAATGCCGCAGGTGGCCAAAGACATCCGCAAGGAACGCGCGGCAAGACTTCGCGCGGCGGGCGAGGCGCAATTGGCGGAGTATCTCAAAAAACAAGTGGGCAAAAATGTGGATGTGCTGGTGGAAAAGGCCCGCACCGCGCGCACACCGGGCTTTGCGATGGTAGAGCTGGATGTGGACTGCGAAGTGGGGAGCATTGTGCAGATTAAGGTTGTAAGGTCATTAGGTGATAGGGTAATGGGAGAAGTGATTTCTCATTCTAATCTTACACCCCCATCACCTCACAACCTTATCACCCCAATTTTATGAGCTTTTTCGCCAAACTGAAATCCGGTCTTTCCAAAACCTCGGGCAAGCTCGGCGGTGGCATCACGGATATATTTACCAAGAAAAAGCTCGATGATGATTCTATCGAATCGCTGGAGGAGTTGCTCATCGAGGCTGACCTCGGCGTGAAGATGGCAGGTGAGCTATGTGCGAAACTAGCCAAACAGAAATTTGAAAAAGACATATCTGCGCAGGAAGTGCATGAATTTTTGGCGGGTGAAATTGCCGCAACGCTTGCGCCCTACGCCGTGCCGATTGAAATTGACCGCGCGAAAAAACCGGAAGTTATCGTCATGGTCGGCGTCAACGGCAACGGCAAAACGACGACGATTGGCAAACTCGCAAGCCAATTTAAGGGGCAGGGGCTGTCGGTGATGCTCGCGGCAGCGGACACGTTTCGCGCGGCGGCGGTGGAGCAGCTCATGGTGTGGGGGCAGCGCTCGGGCATTCCTGTGGTCAGCGGCGCGCATGAATCAGACCCAGCGAGTGTGGCGTTTCGCGCGTATGAACAGGCGCGGGCAAGTGGCGCTGATGTGCTGCTCATCGATACTGCGGGGCGCTTGCAAAATAAATCCAACCTGATGGACGAGTTGGTCAAAATCACCAAGGTGCTAAAGAAAATCGACGAGTCTGCGCCGCATCGTATTATATTAGTGCTGGATGCGACGACGGGTGGCAACGCGCTTTCGCAGGTGCAGACCTTTAAGGAAATGGTCGCCATCAACGGCCTGATTGTAACAAAATTGGACGGAACCGCCAAGGGCGGCGTGGTCGTTGCGCTCGCCAAACAATGCCATTTACCCATCCACGCCATCGGCGTGGGCGAGGGAATTGCTGACCTTTCCACCTTCGAACCCTCTGATTTTGCTCGCAATTTGCTTGATATTAATTAGGACTTGATTTCTTGACGAAATCATGTATGCTTATCTCAAGGTATAAAAGAATTTAAAAAACCTTTGGTATCGCGGGTCAGGTAGTGCTCGTAGTATAATCAGGAGGATGGCATGAGTATCATAAGCTCACTTTCGAGTATTGCGAATTCAACGCAAACCAATGCAGCACAAGCGAATAAGCGCTTGTTCGCGGCGATTGCGCAACTCGTAAGCGGCAGCGCGCAAAACGCTGCGAGCGACGATGTGGCGGCGCTTTCACTGGCCACGCAGCTGCAATCGCAAGTCAGCAACATCAAACAAGTGTCCGTGAATCTGGCGCAGGCGGGAAGCCTTGCAGAAGTGGCTTCCGGCGGCATTTCGCAAATTGGCGACGTACTCACCAAACTGCAGTCGCTCGCGCAGCAAGCAAGCTCTGGCGAACTGAACGATGAGAACCGCGCCGCGCTCAATGAACAATTCCAAGGTCTGGTCGAGAGTATCGATCAGGTGGTCGCGCAGACCACGTTTGGTGGAAAAAATCTGCTCGATGGCAGCCTGACGGGCGAAAATGCTATCTCATTTTCCAGCCTTTTCGGCGGGAGCGGCAGCGACAATACGGAAGGTCTTTCGCTCGACAGCCTGAGCAGCAAAACCCTGCTCGGCAACACTCCACTGGATATTTCAACGGCGGCGGGCGCAGGCTCGGCCCTTTCGGCTATCGCTGGCGCAACCGCGAAAGTGGGCACAGCGCAGGCCTCTGTGGGTGATTTTGCGCAAGCGGTGGAATATGCGGGCGCGAATGTGGATTCCGCTCTGTTCAATCAGGACGCCGCGCGCGCCTACCTGAATGATGCGGATTTTGCAGCCGGTGCGACGGGCTTCTCGCTCGCCAACCTGCAAAATAATGCTGGCATTGCCCTTGCCGCGCAGACGAATCGTCTTGCGCCTTCGATGCTGGAATTGCTGAAATAAAAAGTTTCAGCTCGCTTTTTTCAAATGCTTCTCGGTGATATAAAAAAGTACCGGCACCAGCAGTGACAGGCCGACGGAGAGTATCCCGACATTTTCGATGCCGTGGAGTTTGTTGTCGTCTGTGTGCGTCAGCATTTGCGCGGAGATGAATGCGCCGGCGGTCGTTCCTACATGCATCATCACCGAAATCAGTGACATGAAGCTGCCACGCTCGCTGGGGCGGGGAATCTTGGAGGATAGGGCATTGCCGCAGACGTTGCGCGCGGAAGATGCGCTCATGAAACCCACCATGATGAGGACGAACGGCACGCCATGCCCGAACCAGATGAAACCTAAAAACACAGCGATGATGAAGATCGCGCTGCTGAGGATGCTGGCAAAAAATGCGCTGGTTTTATCGACAATTTTGCCTACCAAACGCATACCAAAAAAGCTGACGATGCCGCCGAAAAAATAGAGCAAATCAAGGTCGGCGCGGGGGTAGTTCAGGTTCATTTGCACATGCGCCGAAATGTTGGGAACGATCATCATGCTGGTCATGGTGGCTAACGCCGTATAGCCAAATGCAGACAGTGAAATACGGTTTCGGAAGCAATGCAAAATCAGCAGTGCGCGGTGTTTTGTGCTGTCATGTTGGGGAATGTTGCCGTGCGTGGGCAGATAGCGCGCACCGATGAGGAAGATGATGAGCATGAAGGCGCCCACGGCTAGAAATGGCGCTCGCCAGCCAAAATGCAGCGCAAGATTTAAGCCAAAAGGAACGCCAAGAACGGCTGCTGCTGCAAAGCCACCAGCGGTTTTTCCGATGGCCGCTCCCCGGCGTTCATGCGGGATATGATCGGCAATCATCGAGTTGCAAAGCGAAGAAAGTGGGCCGCCAAATGCGCCCGCCAGTAAGCGCGTGGCCAGCAGGCTTTCTGTGTTCCATGCGAGCGCGCCAAGTAGCGTGGCGATGGCAAGTCCAAACAGGGAAAAAAGCAGGGCTTTTTTGCGGTTGAAGCGATCGAGGAACAGCGAAGCGACAAGCCCAGTGACTGCGGCTTCCAGCGTGTAGCTACCGGCGATGATGCCGATGCGCTCGGCGGGAATGCCCAGCGCGCGCGCAAAATCAGGCCCAAGCGGCATCACCATCATAAAGTCGAGGATGTTGGTAAAAATGATGACACCCATGAGCAAAATAAGGCGGGATTCAGAAAGTGCGGGGCGAGTCATGATGCGGGTGTTTGACGTGAGGATGTTGATGCGCTAGCACTACAAGAAAAATACATAAGGACGCAATCACAATATGCTTACACTTCGCAAAGCCACCGATAGATTCCACACCAAAATAGATTGGCTCGATAGCTGGCATACGTTTTCGTTTGGGCATCATCGTGACCATGCACACATGGGTTTTGGGCCGCTGCGCGTTATCAACGACGATATCATCGCGCCTGACCAAGGCTTTGACACGCATGGCCACCGCGATATGGAGATCATCACCGTGGTGCTCTCCGGCGCGCTGGAGCATAAGGATTCGCTCGGCACCGGCTCGGTCATTTTCCCGGGGGATGTTCAGAAAATGAGTGCAGGCAAGGGTATTTTGCACAGCGAGTTCAACGCGTCGCCGAACCACCCCTGCCAGCTTTTGCAGATATGGATTATGCCGAGTGTTGAGGGGGTGAAACCCGAATATCAGCAGATCTCTTTTGATGATCGCACGAAAAATAATCTCTGTCTTGTGGCCTCTGGCGCGGGTGAGGAGGGAGTGATATCGCTCTATCAGGATGCCAAAATGTATGTCGCTGATATGAGCGCAGGCACCACGCTGGAACAAACGCTGGCGGCGGGTCGCGGCGCGTGGGTGCATGTGGCGACGGGGCAGGTGGAGATAAATGGTCAGAGCATGAGCGCGGGCGATGGCGCGGCCATTTCCGCCGAGCAAAAAATCACCTTTGCGGCAAAAAGCGAAAGCAAAATTTTGTTGTTTGATTTGGCTATTTAGCGGCGGCGACGACAGTGTGGCCTGCTAACGTGATACTTCTTGGGTCAGTTATCAGTGTTGCAGGCGTGCTATTTTCAACCATATAATCGTAGATTCTTTGTGCGGCCTTGCGATGGTTTTCCATGGCCTCTCTCAGAGGTTTTGTTGCTTCCGCCACTTCGCGCTTTAGAACCTCTTCTACTTTTGCTTTGTCATTATAAAACTCTAAATCTACCGTATTTGAACGCTCTCTGACAGGGATTCGCCTTTTAGAGCCATCATCCTTATGTTCAGTGATGCTATATTGATCTTTATATACTATGGGATTTGTATTGGTTCCTTGAGCATGAGATTGTATCTCTGGTGTATATGTCAGTTTAAATCTCTCTTCGATTGTTTTGAGGGCACTGTCCATCGCTTCCTTATATTGAGGGAAAGCAACTCGTATGGGCTTGCCCTTTGTTTGTACTGCAATGGTATAGGTTTCGAGAAATTTCTCGAACGATTCTGGAGGTTGCTCACGGGGAAGAGCGACTCCTGTAAGTTGTGCCTGCTCTCTTAATGCTGAAAGTTGTTCAAGCAGTGCTTTATATTCTTCTATGAGGTCTCGAGGTGCTTCGGTCATTTTGGGCTCGGCAGTTGAAAGTCCTATATATTAATAGTTTTTAGAGGTTTTTGGCAAGCCTAAAATGAAGTGAAATCATGGCATTACGGCTAATGCATTTTTAACCAACCCGTGGCATAATCCGCGCATGGGAACTGCTGAAATTATCATATTCTTATTGTTGATGACCTGCTTGCTGGCGCTACTTGCGCAGCGCGGCAATATTCCGTATTCGAGTGCGTTTTTGCTCGGCGGCGTGGCGCTTGGTTTTGTGCCCAGCGTTCGCGATCTGGAATTAGCGCCAGAATCCATGCTGATGATATTTTTGCCACCACTGCTGATGGAAGCCGCCTATTTCACCTCGCTGCGTGACTTCCGCGATAATCTGCGCCCCATTTTGAAGCTTGCTATTGGTCTTGTGTTTATCACGGCAGTTATTATCGCCGCTGTTTTTGTGCATATCGTTCCTGAAGCCACATGGGCGATGGGCTTTGTGCTCGGCGCGATTATTTCTCCGCCAGATGTGGTGGCGGCAACTTCGGTTATCAAAAAAATGCGCATCCCCAAACGTATCACCACCATTTTAGAAGGTGAGAGTTTGGTCAATGATGCGATGGGGCTTGTGATGTATAAATTCGCAGTGGCCGCAGTGCTCACGGGCTATTTTTCATTTCCGCAAGCCAGCACTCAATTTGTCATGATGGCGGTGATTGGCGTTGGCGTTGGCCTTGCCGTTGGCTATTTATTTATTCGTTTTTTCCGCCACATCAAAGAAATCCCGATTGAGATTTTAAGCTCGATCATGATTCCGTATTTGTCGTATTTTCTGGCCGAGCATGTGCATGGTTCGGGTGTGCTCGCTGTGGTGGCAACGGGGCTCTATGTCAGCTGGCATTCGCCGACGACCTTTACCGCCAAATTCCGTATTCCTGCCGAGGCCGTGTGGCATATGCTTTCGTTCGTGCTCAGCGCGTTTGTATTTATCTTGATTGGTATGCAGATCCCCTCGCTGCTCGAGCGTGTATCCATCTATTCACCAAGCGCGCTGGCAGAAGATGCGGCGATTATTTGCGGCGCGGTGGTGCTGGTGCGCTTTGTCTATGTGTTTGCCGTTGGCTATGGCACCCGCTTTTTGTTCCCCGCCATCCGCAAAAACGATCCCTATCCGCCCTGGCAGAATACATTTCTCATTGGCTATGTGGGGATGCGCGGGGTGGTTTCCTTGGCCACTGCGCTCGCGCTTCCTGTTGCCATGTGGGATGGCACGCCCTTTCCGCACCGCGATTTGATTTTGTTCCTCGCGCTGTCGGTGATTGTGTTCACGCTGGTGGTGCAGGGGCTTTCGCTGCCGTGGCTGCTGCGGCGCTTGACACTGACCTATGAGGGAAAAATTCTCTATGAGGACTGGTTCGCGCGTGTATCGGCGGCTCGCATGGCGCTTGAAAAAATCGAGGATTTGCAGGCGACTGGCAAGGCGCACGCCCCCGCGCTGATGCGCATCAAAAGCCATTATGAGGAGCGGCTGGAGTCGCTCGGCGATGGTCCGAACACATGATGGGCGTGGCGTTTGAGGCTGTGGCAAAACCACCGCCGGTGTGTCCTTGTGGGGTGAACAAGTGTACAATTGCTCCTTGTAAGGCTATCTGCGACCCCACCCCAACCACCACCCCAGCCGGAACACCCACCGCCACTGCGAACGAAACACCGGTCAGCACCCCAACCGCTACTGCGACGGATAGTTGCTCCCCTGAGTGCGTAGCGGGCTCTGAATGCGTCAAAGGGTATCTCTACGATGATTGCACTTGCCTTGCTGACTGTATTGATGCTTGTAATAATGATGGGTCGTGCCCTGTGTCACCCCCAACCCCCACCGCGACCGGAACACCAGTCAGCACACCCACCAGCACGCCGAGCGGCACTCCAAATTGTGGGCTTGCGGTTTGCGATGCGCCGCAAGTTTGTGATACTTCACTTGGCTATCCAAGATGCGTTGACTGTAGAGTTCAAAGTGATTGTGTGGATCCTGAACACCCTTGGTGTGATACATCCACAAATGAATGTAAAGAATGTGGCGGAGATCAAGCAGATCGTTATTGCCGAGACATGCTTTTCTGGGATGGTTCGACGGGTAATGGCGTCTGCAGCGATGCTTTCCCCAATACCTGCGTTGAATGTAAAGATAACTACAGCTGTCCGCGAGCAAGCCAAGACTCGACACGAAGAATATGCAAGGATCAAACGCGCTGTGTTGAGTGTGAGAACGATGGAAACTGCGAAAGTCCAAAGAAATGTGATCTCGTGGAGGGTACGGTAAAGTCGTTTACCTGTTATGAATGTAAGGTTAACGGCGACTGCAAAGATAATGTGATTAATAATAAAACAACCTGTGATACCGAAAATAGAGTTTGCGTGGAATCATCAACGCCAACGGCAACCGGAACACCAGCTGGGACGCCAACGGCGACCGGAACACCAGTTGAGACACCCACCAGCACGCCGGACAACAGCTGTGGTAATACAAATTGTGTAGAGCCTGAGATATGTTTAGACGCTGCAAACAACGAATGTGGGGCATGTAGTAGCGAATATCCTGACAATTGTGGTGCTGGGTTGACATGTGATGTGAACTCAAAAACCTGCGTTGAGTGCTTGGATAATACTCAATGTGCTTGCAGCCTCGCTGGGCCGCACTGCGATACAAGCAGCCATACTTGCACGGAGTGTACCGACGATAACGACTCTGCCGATTGCAATAATGGCACGAGCGAGAAACACTTCGTATGTAATATGACGATATCTCCTCACGCCTGCGTTGAGTGCACTGTGGACGGTGATTGCACCGTTGACCCGAAGCGGCATTGCGACACTGAAACGTGGAGCTGTGTGGCGGAATCTCAGACCCCAACAGAGACACCAACAGATACCCCAACAGATAGCGGCGGTGGCTCTGGCGGCGGCGGCACGATGCCAACCAAAACGCCAACTGCTACGCCTGAATGTACAAGGGATGCTCAGTGCACAACAGATCCTAAGAAAATCTGCGAAAATAAAGTTTGCGTGGAATGTGTTACCCTGCCGAGCGGTGCTCCAAGAGGTTGTCCATCTGACAAGCCTATTTGTGAAGGGAACATTTGTAAAGGAGCATCATCCACGCCGACCACAACGCCAACCGCAACGACCGGTGGCGGTGGTGGCGGTGAGTGCCAATGCCCTTATGGATGTGACGGCATGGGGAATTGCTTGAATCCTCCATGTTATGTAACGGGCACCTGTGTATGTGATCCCGAGTGCGTAGGAAGTTCTGTATGTATTGACACGAACACCTGTTCTTGTGACGATGAGTGTATAGATAGTTGTAACCCGAATGGGTCGTGTACTGAAGCTACGCCAACGCCCACCGAAACGCCGACGGCCACGGAAACAGCGACGGATACACCCACCGCGACCGATGTTCCCACCGATACACCAACCGGCACGCCAGGTAACACGCCTGAGTGTACGAGTGATGGCGAATGCAATATGGGCATCAATCCGCCATGGCCTAATTATTGTGATGATCAGCGGTATGGCAGCACGTTTAAATGTAAAGCCACTACCTGCGCGATTCTGGACTGCCCAAGCCAAGCCGATAAGCCTATATGTTTGGCAGGACCGCCGCCAGAATGCGTGGCTTGTAAAAAAGATACTGACTGTAAAGATGCCTCGGGTGCGGGTGCTGGGAATAAGGTTTGTGTGAATAACGAATGTGTCGGTTGCACGAGCGATGATGTCTGCACGAGAGACACAACAAATTATGGGAATGATTACATATGTGAATATGATACCAACAGTGATAAAACCTATCAAACATGTGTGCGTGGTTGCCGTGTAGAAAAAGAAACTACCGTATGTTCAAGTGATCCTAAGGAAATATGCGCCTACGTTTCCAATACATGGCCGGAATGTGTCGTTGGATGCCGCACTAAAGACGACTGTCAAAACACATCAGGCATGGCATCAAGTATACATCAGATATGTGTTATTCCATCCGGTGCAGATCATGGCACGTGTCAAGATAGCACATGTGCAACTGATTATTGGTGTCAGTCGAATTCTGCTATTGGGCCAGGACATATCTGCGAACCACAAGGCCCCAACAATGATAAACAGTGCATTAAGGGTTGCCGTCTGGGAGGTCTGGTCACATCATATGTATGCCCTACTGGGCAGGTGTGCAAAGGTTCTGGGAATTCTGGGGATATTGGTCAGTGTGAAAACACCCCAACCCCAACGCCTTCGCCTTCGCCTTCGCCTTCGACATGTATGACTGATAGTAGCTGCACTGGCGGCCAAAAATGTTGTATGGCTACCAAGCAATGTATGGACAATATTTGCACAACCGATAATTGTGGGGTGGGTAAGACCTGCCACAGTTATGGTTATGGTTGCAAAATATGCGTAGAGGGCTGTCATTCTAATGCTAACTGCCCATCGGGTCAGGTTTGCGATGGTGGATCGTCTACTGCATTGGGTGCATGTAAGGATAGTTGTACGGCAGGTGGTTTGTGTGATGCTGATGAGTATTGCAATACTAGCACGGGTCTATGTGTACCAGGTTGTATGGCTTCTCAATGTGCTTCAAAGAAATGTACCTCAGCTGGCAACGGTGGAGAGCGCTGCGCAGATTGTGGCCCGGGCAACTGCCCACCTTCAGGTCAATCTTCCCTGAATTGGTATTGCGATCAGAATGATTCCTGTGTTTCTCGCAACGCTACTGCAACCCCTACGCCGGCGGCTTGTGATGATGGGACGACGAATACGAATAATTGTCCTTTCCCGGGCGAGTGTATTGGAGGTGAATGTCGGAAATGCAGCAACATTAATTGCGGTGTTTATGGCTGTAAATCCGATAATAGCGGTTGCCGAACATGTGCGGGTACAGATTCTAATAACTGTAATAATGCGACACCAACGCCTACGCCGGTTGTATGCAATAGAAGCACTTGCCCGCTTCCTGGCGATTGTGTTGCAGGCCAGTGCTATCCATGTTTAAGCACGAATTGCCAATGGGGTTGCACGGGCATCAATAGCGGCACTTGCAAATCCGGCCCCTAATTAACTTGTCCCTAAAGGGCGAATGCTTAAAATGAAACGAGATATGAACATTTTGACAAAGAAGATAGTGTGAGAAAATACGTCGCCACAATTCGGACTATTCTTTTTCTGCTGGTTCCCTTGCTGGCGGTGGCGGCGTCTGACGTTTTTGCGGCGGATGCCACCTGTGGTAATGGTGGCAATCCGGGTGGCGGCAATCCGGGTGGTGGGAATCCGGGTGGCGGTAATAATACGCCAACGCCGACCGTTTCGCCGTGTGGCGCAACCCCTGCATCGCCGAGCGTGTGCGTTGCGCAGCCCGGGGGTGGCTATAGCTGGAAAACATGCCCCGTCTGCGAGTCTTATGAGATATGCAAAGCCTATGGTGATGGAACGGTCGGTTGTGAGGAAAATAATTGCCATCATACGAACGCTAGTGGCATTAATAAAAAAGGGTGTAAAACAGGCGAGATTTGTTCCCATCCTGCGGGTGTTGGTGCTGCCTACACCTGCATCGCCCCCGCCACCACATGCGAGTTGCTGGCCTGCGAAACCAGTGGAAAATATTGTGATAACGGCACACCGCCTAAATGCGTGCAGTGCTTGGACGACTTGCAATGTGGTCTGGGCAACATCTGCCATTTGAATGCCTGTATCGCAGGGTGCAGAAGTTCAGTGGATTGTGGCGAAGGCGCTGTCTGCGATAATAGCGAGCCGCCTAAGTGCGTTCAGTGTCTGGGCAATGCCGATTGCGCCTCCCGCCTTTGCTATACTAACACAAACACCTGCGCCGAGTGTGGCCAAGACAGCGATTGTGGGATAGGCAAGGTGTGTTCTAGCAATATATGTGTGGCGGGTTGCCATGATTCCGGCCAATGCGGAGACTCAATGCCTGCTTGCGGCCCGCTCAATCCAATAACGGGCATTGGGCAGTGTGTTCAGTGCGCTGACGATGGGCAATGCGGTAGAGGCGCCATTTGTGAGTCAAATTCATGTGTGGCAGGTTGCCATGATGCCAGCCAATGTGATGAAGGTCAGATCTGCGATAGGTTCCCTAATCACCCCAATGGTCGCTGTTTTGCATCATGTACGAATCCCGCAGGTGATCCAACTTGTGGTGACGGAGAAGTATGCATCCGCGACCATTGTGTGACGCCCGAGTGTGCTGATAGCACCGACTGCCCGATGGAGAATTATTGCAGCGGTGTGGAGTGTGTTCCGGGCTGCGATTCTGACGACAGATGCCCAGGTAGCAGTGTGTGCAACTTAGATACAAATAAGTGTCAACGCCCTGGGACACCAACGCCAACGCCTTCGTTGACGCCAACGCCGTCGCGCACACCAACACCAACGCCAACAGCGACGCCCACCCCTACCGCGACACCAACGCCGACACCAACGCCTACGCCAACTCCTACAGCGACGCCAACTCCGACATCTATGCCAACGCCAACCCCGACTCCTACGGCGACAGGACCTACGCCTGTCCCACTTCCGGCGGGAACGTTTGTCGATGTTGCCTACTGTGGCGGCGCCGATATCTGTGATGCCGTGCATAGCGGATGCGTTTCAAATGGAAAGGGTGGCTACACGTGCAACAGGCCTGCGTGTGATGACCCAGTATGTGATTTGGATACTCAGGGGTGCTACTCAGACTTTGGGGTAGTCATTGATCCAAACACTCATATGCAGATGGGAGATGGTATTACAAGTTCGTGTAAACAAGTGGGCTGTGGGAAGGTTTGCGGTCAAGCCACCGACGTCTGTCTAGAAAGAGAGAGTGGTGATGATGATGGCAGTAAGTATTATGAGTGTAGGCAAATTCAATGCAAAGATCTTAACTTCGGTACATGTATAACTACAAGCAATGGTGGCTGGTATCGTGAGAATGGTGGCGGTAACAAGTGTTGGCATTATAATAGCAAAACTGGTAAACAGGAAATCACCAAAACATGTAAAACCACTGAAACTTGCTATGAAAATAAAAATGATTTGTGCAAACCAAATCAATGTGATCCTGCCTGTGGTTTAGGTGAGACATGCCTTAAAGATAACAATCAAAAAGACAGCGATGGTTTCCCCTTATTTAGGTGTGTGAAAACATCGTGCTATCCTGCGTGTGACATTAAATTCCAGGAATGCGTAACAAGTGAACAATTATTTATGGACAATAATGGTCATATAACCAGTAGTGACCTTCCTGGTAACCCTCAATGCCAATTTAGGCCTAACTGTAGTTTAGGTGAGAGCGCGGCAGACAAAGCTTGCTTAGAGGAAGCGGTCAGCCTGTTAATGGACTGGTATACAGACGTGGCTAAATTCCCCATCCCTTCGTCGGAAAAGGAAAGGATACTGAAAAAATATGCTGTGGTTGTTGATATTCCTGAAGAAACACCCTCTTCTACGCCAACACCAGGATCAACTAATAAATGTGGCATATGCCCTAATGGGCAGGCTTGCGTGGAAATAGGGAAAGAACCTAACAAGAATTGGGCTTGTGCGGGATGTAGCCCTACTTGTTCTGCAATACAACGATGTGTTTACGACAACAATATTGAAGATTTCGCTTGTGTGAATACATGGTGTCATTACGTCGACAATACCCAATTACGCATGGGATGTCCCGCTGGCCACTGGTGTAATCCGTATTCTGATCCCCAATATCAATGCGTTAAATACCAATACTAAAGCATAAATTTTTCTGTGTTTCTGCGTGTGTTGTTGCAGAAAAACTTTACCCAAAAAACACCCCAACCAACCCCATAGCGGCCTCTGTGGGGGATAGTTTTCCTTGCTCCACTTTGCGCTCGGTGCATGTGCGCGGTTTCCGTCATCTAAACTTGACAATATGTAATGCATGCATTACACTTAACTCCAAGAATAAGGGGAAGTGCTTTGCTAAAGACTCAAGAGTATGAAGTCCTTGTTTTCTCTGACCGGTCTGGGAAAAGCCCGTTTCAGGCATGGATGGACTCACTGGACTGGAAGATTCGGGAGCGCATCCGTAGTCGGGTGGCGCGAGCGAAGCAAGGCCAGTTCGGAGACTTTAAAGCGCTGGATGCAGGTCTTTACGAAATGCGCCTCTTCTTTGGCCCTGGCTACCGGATCTATTTTGGGGAGCACAAAGGGCAGGTGATTTTACTTCTTACCGGAGGGGACAAATCCACGCAGCGTAAGGACATCGCGAAAGCAAAAGAATACTGGAACATTTATTTGGAGGACAAGGCATGAAAAAGAACGGCAAAAGCACCGGCATTCCATTCGATGAGATTGCATTGAAATATTTGAAAGATCCCAAGCAGGCTGAGTATGCGACAAAACTGGCGTTGCAGGAATTCGAAAAGGACAATGATGTGACTGCGCTGCTCGATACCTTGCGGCTGGTCGCTAAGGCGCAAGGCGGTCTTGCGGGCTTGGCGCGCAAAACTTCCGTGAGCAGGCAGGCGTTGCACGAGGCACTCTCACCGGATGGCAACCCGCGGCTGCGCACGTTTCAAACCGTTCTGGGTGGTCTTGGCATCCGCATGAGTTTCAAGCCGATTCATCACCCTTCGTAGGAGAGAAAAACACTTCAATCAACCCCATAGCGGCCTCTGTGGGGGAGTGCTCGCCAGCTTCCACTTTGCGCTCTTTTTCTGCAATTCTGCTTTGAACCTCGGGGTGCTGCGAAAACCGCGCCAGCAGCGTTTCGCGGATTTCTTTCCACATCCACGCTTTGGCTTGGTGGCTGCGGTTTGTATCTAACTCCCCGCTTTTTTGCATGGCGGCGCGGAATTCTTCCACCTTTGTCCAGACCTCATTCACGCCGCGATTTTCCAGCGCCGAGCAGGTAATCGCCGTTGGCTGCCACTGCCCCATTATTCCCTCTCCCTCTGGGAGAGGGTTAGGGTGAGGGCGGAGCATGCGCAGCGCGGCCGCATAATCCGTGCGCACGCGTTTGGCCTGCGCCGCCAAATCACCATCGGCCTTGTTGACGACGATGAGGTCGGCCAGCTCGACAATGCCTTTTTTGATGCCCTGCAACTCGTCACCACTGCCCGGCAGCAGCAGGAGCACGAACATATCCACCATGTCGGCCACTTCAATTTCGGATTGGCCAACGCCGACGGTTTCCACGAGGATGACATCATAGCCCGCCGCTTCGCACAGCAGCATCGCCTCGCGCGTGCGCCGCGCAACGCCGCCGAGCGAACCGCTGGTGGGTGAGGGGCGTATATAGGCGGATTCGTGTTGCGCGAGCTCCCCCATGCGGGTTTTGTCACCCAGAATTGAGCCGCCGGTTTTGCTGCTCGAAGGGTCGATGGCCAGCACCGCCACCTTGTGGCCTTGGTTGATGACGTGCATGCCGAGCGCTTCGATGAAAGTCGATTTGCCGACGCCCGGCACACCGGTGATGCCGATGCGGATGGAGTTTCCTGTCTTGGGAAGCAGGGATGTTATGAGCGCTTGCGCCTCGCGCTGGTGGTCTTCGCGCGTGGATTCAATCAGCGTGATGGCGCGTGCGAGGCCTGCGCGGTCGGTGAGTGTGTTTGTCATGACAGCACTTTACTATGCTTTGCAGGTTTGTCATCCCGAACTTGTTTCGGGATCCACAGTGCAACATGTATAGCATTTGCATTGATAAGTGGATGCTGAAACGGAGTTCAGCATGACAACTTAAGCAGCGAGCGCCGCGACAATAGCATCGCCCATTTCGGAGGTGCCGACTTTTTTCATGCCATCTTGCATGATGTCGCCGGTGCGCAGGCCATCGGCCAACACCTTGCGAACTGCGGCTTCCAGCTTGTCGGCCTCTGCTTTCATTGCAAACGAATAGCGCAGCATCATCGCAAAGGAGAGGATGGTTGCCAGTGGGTTTGCGATTCCTTTTCCGGCGATGTCGGGCGCGCTGCCATGCACGGGCATTCCAGAACGTTTGCTTTGTCCACTGAACACACACGGCCACCGCGTTTGGCAGCGAGGTCAAATGCCACGCGCGCGATACGGGTCACTTCCGGTGAGGTGTAAACTTCGGTGTTGAAGCCACGGCGGGTGCCGTCAGCCAAAGTTTCCACGCCGCGTGGCTGGCCGAAATAAATGCCGCCGGTGAGCTCGCGCACGATCATGATATCGAGGCCACCGACGATGTCTTTTTTCAGGCTCGAGGCTTCGGCCAGTTCGTCAAAACAAATAGCAGGGCGAAGGTTGGCAAACAGGCCAAGGGCCTTGCGAATACCGAGCAGACCTTTTTCTGGGCGCGAGGCAATCGGCAGTGGCTCCCACTTTGGGCCGCCGACCGCGCCAAGCAAAACCGCATCCGCTTTTTTCGCCGCCACCACCGTTTCATCGGGGAAGGGTGTTCCCACCGCATCATACGCCGCGCCGCCGAGCAGCGCTTCGCTGGTGGTGAATTTGGTCGAGCCATTTTCACTGAACCAGTTGATGATTTTGACGGTTTCGCTGACGACTTCAGGGCCGATGCCATCACCGGGGAGGAGGAGGATGTGCTTGGTGGTCATTGTGTGTTCCTTAAGACGCGTTGGCGTAGAGCCAAGGCGTTTGCGTTTTATTTTTGGTTTCGAATGCGGCGATAGCATCGGTTTTTTGCAGGGAAAGGCCGATGTCGTCAAGCCCATTTAGCAAACAATGTTTGCGGAAGGATTCCACTTCAAACGCAAATTCGTGATTTCCCGCTTTCACTTTTTGGCTTGGCAGGTCAACCGAGATGGTCTGGCCGTTTTCTGCAATTTGCATCAGCGAGTCCACCGCATCTTTGGGTAAAACGATGGGCAAAATGCCATTTTTGAAGCAATTATTGTAAAAAATATCAGCATAAGATGTTGCAATTACACAACGAATACCAAAGTCCAGCAGCGCCCACGGAGCGTGCTCCCGCGAAGAACCACAGCCGAAATTCGAGCCAGCGACGATGATTTCTGCGCGGTCATAGGGCGCGTTGTGCAGCACAAATTCTTCCACCTTGCTGCCATCCACGCGAAAACGCATTTCAAAGAATAAGCCTTCTTTCAGGCCCGTGCGCTTGATGGTTTTGAGGAACTGTTTGGGGATGATCATGTCGGTGTCGATGTTGTCGATCGGCATCGGCGCGGCAATGGCGGTGAGTGTTTTAAAAGGGTGCATAAGGTCTCCTAACCGTTTCTGACTTTGTAGTGCAAAGAATGGGCCGCGTCGTCAATATATTGCGGAACTTTTGCAGCAAATGTGATGGCTTTTGATGGGGTATTCGACTGCATCGTGATCGACAGATCATCATTGGTCAGCACATATTTCGCCTGCACGCTGCCGGGGATGATGTGCTGCAATTTATTTTTCATGTCGAACAGTTCCTGCTTGGGGTCATTTTTTTTGCCGAGCTCATGCGTCGCCCGAATCACCACTTTGACCATGTGGAGCTTGTTTCGACTAAAAGGAATAACGGTAAAATGGAGCATGTTTTCTCATTGCCGTTGACTTGTATCACGCCCGAAGTTCTGGCTGATGGGATTTGGTGGTTTTGCGTGGCTTTCGATATGCGGGTGATGGCTGACCTTTCGTCAATCCATCAATGCTTAAATCCTCATCAATATCGGGCCAATGGATACCGTAATTCCTACCTAGAACTTGCCAATTATTGCGTTGCTTGGAAGTGGCGCGCTGAAGTCGTGGATACCATTCAATGGGCACACGAATTTTTAGGCCGTCTGGCATGACTACCGTCATAATACCTTTGCGGAAAAAGATTTTTTTAATCTTGGCGTTTGAGGTGCTCATTCCAGCGCTCCAAAAATATGTATTTATTTTCTATTATAATTTCCTGCATCTTTCTAAGCTCATTCTGCCTAAAATCTTGATTCATTGCAAGTGAACCATCTTTAAGCCAGAATTTAGCCTCACAACCGTCTTTGCTGACATGTATATGCGGTGGTTCTGTTCCTTCATGACTGAAAAAGTGAAACCTGTAACCGTGCCACAGCAGAACCGTCGGCACTACTTCAGTTCGCGAACATCCGCTAAATGCCCGGTCACCGCAGCGGCAACGGCCATTGCGGGGGAGACGAGGTGGGTGCGCCCACCGCGGCCTTGGCGGCCTTCGAAGTTGCGGTTAGAGGTGGATGCGCAGCGCTCGCCATCTTCCAGCTTGTCGGCGTTCATGGCAAGGCACATCGAGCAACCAGGCTCGCGCCATTCAAAACCAGCCTCGAGGAAGATTTTATCGAGGCCTTCTTTTTCTGCTTGTTCTTTGACGAGGCCAGAGCCGGGAACAACCATAGCAAGCTTTACATTAGCAGCCACTTTACGGCCTTTAGCGAGAACGGCGGCAGCGCGCAAATCTTCAATGCGGCCATTGGTGCAAGAGCCGATGAACACCTTGTCGATTTGGATGTCGGTGAGTTTCATGCCTGCGGTCAGCCCCATATATTCTAGCGCGCGCGCTTTGGTTGGTGTGTCGCCGTTTGGCACCACTGCGGTAATCGGCAGAACGTCTTCAGGCGATGTGCCCCAGGTCACTTGTGGCGCGATGTCAGCGGCGTTGATGACAATCTCGGCGTCATATTTCGCGCCTGCGTCAGACGGCAGGGTTTTCCAATAAGCGACCGCCTTGTCCCAATCAGCGCCTTGTGGCGCTTGTGGGCGACCTTTGAGGTATTCAAAGGTGATGTCATCAGGTGCGATGAGGCCAGCGCGCGCGCCAGCTTCAATGCTCATGTTGCACACGGTCATGCGCCCTTCCATGGAAAGGCCGCGAATCGCTTCGCCCGCGTATTCGATGACGTAGCCGGTGCCGCCAGCGGTGCCGATGCGGCCAATGACGGCGAGGGTGATGTCTTTAGCGGTGACGCCTGCGCCGAGTTTCCCGTCGATGCGCACCAGCATGTTTTTCGCGTGGCGCTGGATGAGGGTTTGGGTGGCGAGCACGTGCTCCACTTCTGATGTTCCGATGCCAAAGGCGAGTGCGCCAAATGCGCCGTGCGTGCTGGTGTGCGAATCGCCACACACAATCGTCATGCCTGGTTGGGTGAAGCCTTGCTCGGGGCCAACGATATGCACGATGCCTTGGCGTTTATCATCCATCGCATAATGGGTGATGCCGAATTCTTTGGCGTTGTCGGCCAGCGTCTGCACTTGAATGCGCGATGTTTCATCTTTAATGATGCCTTGCTTGCGCTCTGGTGTGGTCGGCACGTTGTGATCGGGCACAGCCAGCGTTGCATCCGGGCGGCGCACCTTGCGACCCGCCACGCGCAGGCCTTCAAACGCCTGCGGGCTGGTCACTTCATGGATGAGGTGACGGTCGATATAGAGGAGGCAGGTGCCGTCGTCTTGGCTGGAAACCAGATGGGATTCAAAGATTTTGTCGTAGAGGGTTTTCATAAGAGATGACCAGATAATAAGATGACCAGATGACCAAGGAAAAATCGGGTCATCCGGTTATCCGGTCATCTGGTTATCTAAAGATGAAAGAAGAGGACTACTCAGCTGTTTTTGCAACAACGTCACGTTTTTCGGTAATGCGAGCAGCTTTACCGGTGAGGCCACGCAGATAGTACAGTTTCGCGCGGCGCACTTCGCCTTTGCGAACGAGTTCAACGCTTTCAAGGCGTGGCGAGTAGAGTGGGAATACGCGTTCAACGCCTTCGCCGTGGCTGATTTTGCGAACGGTGAATGCGGAGCGCATACCGGCATTTTTCTTGCCGATGCAGATGCCTTCGAACGCCTGAACACGCTCGGTGTTGCCTTCGACGATGCGCACGTTCACACGCACGGTGTCGCCTTGTGCAAAGTTGTCGAGGCGCTTGCCTTCGGACAGTTTTGCCATGTTGTCTTGTTCGATTTTTTGCAGCAGGTTCATTGTTCTATTCCTTATGTTTTATGTCTTCTTTACCAAGTCGGGGCGGCGAGCCTTCGTAATCATTTTAGCCTGCTCAAGCCGCCACTTATTGATGTGTTCATGGTTGCCGGAAAGAAGCACTTCAGGCACTTCCATTCCCTTCCAAACAGGGGGACGAGTATAATGCGGATATTCCAGCAGTCCAGCATAATCTGTATGGCACGCGAAACTTTCTTCATCGGTGGCCGATTCTTTGGAAATCACCCCCGGCAGCAGGCGCACCGCCGCGTCTATCAGCGCGAGCGCGGCGATTTCTCCGCCCGAAAGCACAAAATCACCCAAACTTATCTCGCGCATCTGGTGGTGGTCGATGGCGCGCTGGTCAAGCCCTTCAAAGCGCCCGCAGACAATAATAACCTGCTGATTTTTAATTTCTTCTGCGAGTTTCTGGGTGATGGGCTCACCGCGCGGAGAAGTGTAGAAAATGATGGGCCTTTTTCCCTCTCCCTCTGGGAGAGGGTTAGGGTGAGGGCTAATTTGGCTCTGAGGGCAGCCCTCACCTTGGCTTGCGCCGCTCCTCTCCCATGGGGAGAGGATGCTCAAAGCATGTTCCACCGCCGCATCCACCACATCGGGGCGCAGAACCATGCCCGTGCCGCCGCCATAAGGGGACGCATCCACCGTGCGGTGCTTGTCGGTTGAAAATTCACGGATATCAATTGCTTGCAGTGACCAAATACCTTTTTCCAACGCCTTACCCGCCAGTGAATGCCCAAGCGTCGCCGGAAACATTTCCGGAAACAGCGTCAGGCAAATAGCGGAGAAGAGGGGGGTTTTAGGGTCTGGCATGGCTTGTCACAATAACTTCACAAAAACTTCACAAAAATTCGCTCAACATACGAATTGGGTAGGTTACAATAGGAGATGGAAGATACCCTCTGGGGGGGTAAATGAAAAGTGTAAAAGTGGATTAGCCTTGGATCAGCCCGATTATTCAAAATTTCGTTCGCCGCGTGAAGTTTTGGCATCTGCTTCGCAGCGGCATCACGGCTCTTTGGCTGCTCAAATGATGTATATAGATTTAGAGGGGTTTCAATTGCTACTTAAGCACTTGGAGTCCATTGGTTTTAGGCGGCTTTCTAAGGACACAATGGCTGGTGGGTATGCTGTTGTAGCGGCGGCCAATAGCAATCTAATGATTCGCATTGCTACAAAGAATTCCTCTGGTCTGCCAGAGCAATATAGAGAACCCCCACGTCCTGATAGCCCAGATGTTTTGCAACCCATTGTTAGCACGACTGTGGCTGGTTATTGGATAGAGATTTTGCCCAAGGTACATACATTAAAACAGCTGATTGATTTTTCTGATGTTGCCAAAGAATACGGGATATCGGAGGTGGCGGATGCCGAGTCATTAGTTCGATCATTCATTAGCCAATTGGTACGTGACAATCTGCAGAGGGGAAAATTGTTTTTTGATCCATCCTTTAGTAATATTGCGATTATCAAAGACAAAAATAAAAAGAACGTCCCTATTATTTTGGATCCGGGAGCCGTGGTCGATGTGGACAAGGCAACAAATGCGCAGAAATTAGAATTTGGGCGGCGTTGTTACAATACAAAGTGTGTACCCAATTTAAAAAAATCATTTCCTGAGATTGGTAATGCTTTTGATGATTCTGGATATGTACTCCCTGAGTTTGAAAGTGAGATTTGTAGAGTTGGACAATTCTGTATAGACCATTTTAATTCGCTTCCGAAGATTCCGGCCGCTGAGAAAATTGATTATGAAGCCGCGCAAGACGCACACCTAGCATCACGGGGACTTGAAAAAGGAAAAATAAAAGGCGTGCTGGACGATAAACAGCTTGAAAATGCATTTGACAATTTTGAAACAGAGCGTACTTTACAGCAAGGAAATTCATCTGCTGCGCTTTATCCACAAGCATTGATATCAGGCGTGAGTCCAGGAGAATTTCAAGAGGCAAACCGAGCGGTTGTTGCTGGTGAGCATTTTTCTAAAGATCATATCAATCTTTTGCCTGAGGGTGAAAAACGACAAAGAGAAGATGTGCCATTATCCGAGCAAAGGCCGGGGTTTTGTCACAGAATTCGACAACATCTTGTCGAGCAGCATGGCGTTGGAAGGCTTAAATCCCGTTAGCCTTCCTTCGCCTCCACATAATACGGTGGGAACACAACGATAGTTCGTTTTTTTCTATCAATTTCGCCGATGAATGCATCTTTGAAGGGCAGCATTTCGTTTCCGCCGCCGGCTAGCTCAAATTCCAGAATATCCCCCGCGCCATAGTTGTGCACGGCAAGGACGGTTCCATAGGCTTTTCCATCCGTTGTGAGTGCGCGCATGCCGACGAGTTGGCTGTGGTAGAATTCATCGTCAGATGCTTCGGGGAGGACGGACTCGGGCGCGTAAACCGCTGTATTTTTGAGGGATTCAGCAGCATTGCGATCGGCGATGCCATCCACGCTCACGATCAAATCCTTGCCCTTCACGCCGTCGCATTTAAGCGTGTATTGGCGCGCGCCGGTGGCGTCGGTGAGTGTGTAGGCGAGAATGTCTTTTGGATTGTCGGTAAAGCTGCGCAAAGAAATTTGGCCGCGGACGCCATGCGCCGGGCCAAAAATTCCAATTTTGATAAGGTCATTTTTCATATTCGTTATGCCAGCAAAAGCTGGCATCTGGATTCCTGCTTTCGCAGGAATGACAATAGCTTACGCCGCAGCGGCTTCAGCCGCTTCGCCCTTGTCCTTCTTGGATTTGCGGGCTGGCTTGTGCGCTGGCTTGGTGGCAACGAGGCCGGTTTTGTTGAAGAACACATGCACGCGATCGCTCATCTGTGCGCCAACGGAGAGCCAATGTTTTGCGCGCTCGGTGTTGATGGTGATGCGTTTTTCGCTCTCATCGTTCAGCAGCGGGTTGTAGGTGCCGATTTTTTCGATGAATTTGCTGTCACGCGGGCTGCGGGAATTGGTTACAACAATGTGATAATACGGGCGTTTTTTGGTGCCGGCGCGAGAGAGGCGAATGGTCGTTGACATAGGATCCTTTAGGTCTGAAAAGTTTTTAGGGACGCGCTTTATAGCACCCGAAAAAGCCCCCGTAAAGGGAAAAATGCGCCCCCAAACCCAAAAAATGAGGCAAAAATTTGGGCTTTTTTCGCAAAATTTCGCTGTTTTTCGCAGGAAATTTCCCGTTTTTGGGGGCGGATTTGGAGGTGGTTTAGACGTAACGCGGATCCAACCCATTGGGAAGCTGTTTGGGGGTGCTCGGCATAACTGGCTCTAAAACATTGGTCTGTGTTTCTTGCAGTAGCGTGTTCGCAGCAGTGGGTTTTGTGGGAGCAGGCTTTACAGGAGCGGCTTCAACTTCCTTTTTAGGTGGCTCTACCAGTTTTCCCTCTTGCACAACTAGCGAGCCATCTTTGATTTTGGCAAGTTGCTGTTGCATTTGTTTCACCTGCTCACCAAACTGATCCATCATTGGCACGCTCTCTTGCATAGTTTTTCTATGCTCATCGGCCATTTTCTTGTTTTGCTGCCATTGAGTAAGGAGAGCTTTGATATTGCCTTCCTTTGGCAATGAAGTGATTTCAATTGTTTGTCCATTCGTAGTAACGGATGAGCTATGAGGGTTCATGTCATATGTATTTAAATAAAATTGATGCTCCTTGCGCAAATCGTCAAGGTAAGGACTTTTCCTGTCTTCCCAGCTTTTTTCAGAAGAGAATGTTCTATCCCACCATGATGAGGGTGGAATTTTGTAATTATAATAACTTTGTGAAGTCGTATAACCGGCCACACCATGAGCTCCAGTGGTATAACCAGAGTGTTCAACAGGGATTTGTTTTTTTAATTCATCAAAACGTGTTTCTGTGAATGAAACAGCCTTTGCTAAAAACTCCTCGCGCTCGGAGAAGTTCAATTGATCCCATCTTTTCATTTTGAATAGTGGGACTTCTGAGTTGCCTTCCTTATGAAGAATTTTTGGATACGCCTCTAAATATGTTTCCTCAAATTTCTTGGCAAAATTCACAAGTTCTGGTGGGAAGTCTGTCCCATCTTCATTGATTGTTGGGCGCACTTTGGGAGGGACGGGGACAAAAGCCTGAGCTGTTGTTGGCGAAAGTCCCAATTTAACAAGGGCATCTACCAGAGGCTGTCTATTTGTTTTGGTGAATTCCTCGGCTTTTTCGGCAAAATCACGACCATTGGCGTATGATTGTTGCTGATTCTTTATATATTCCTTCAATGCACCATCAACATCAGAGAGTTTTTTGTTAATTGCTTCTTGGCGAGCGGCGGCAGCTGCGCTGACACTTGCGCCAGTAAGGCCTAGAGCCGCAACAATTTCTGCTTGGTTTGGTGCAAGTGGAGTTACTGCTGCAACACCCGTTGGCACTTTTTCAGCCCTTGTTAATTCGTTGCCTTTTGGGTCGGTGACCGTCACTGTTGTGGTGGGTGCGGCGGTAGGAGTTACACTTGTGCCGCCCATACCTGTTTTGGCGCTTTCAGGCAGTGGAGCAGCTTTGCTCGCATCAAACATTGAATAGCCAATGAAGCCAGCGAGAGCGACGACGCCGTAGGCCGCATATTCACCAATAGTGGAAATGCCATCAGCGATCCACTGTAACGCGCCGCCTATAAGTGGAATTTTGTTTAGACCCGTGCCTTCGATAAGTTTTTTGGGCAGGTTGAAAACAAATTTGGTTGCTTTGTTGATGGGTTCAAAAAGCAACATACCCGCGCCAGCGACAAGTGCACCAGCGACAAGTGGAATGGTGGATTTTGCAGTATCTTCTGATATAATCTGTTCCCCACCTTTGCCCCAAGTCCACTTGCTTGCTGTCTCAGCCATCTTTGTTGCCTGCTCTTTATAGCGACCATGAACGTGAGCTTCATACAGCCCTTGCGCTTTCATGGTTTGTTGGGCAATAGGATTAATAGTGACAAGGGGCGCTGGAGTAGCCTTCGCGCGCTCTTTTTCTTCAGCCTCACGCTTCTTGGCAAGCGCAGTAATTGCGGCTGTAGCCTCTGTATTTGTGGCGGGTGTCACTGTGTTTTTTTGTTCATCAGCCATAAAGGGCTCGTGTATCCTTGTTTAATCTAGTCTCATTCTGCCAGAAAACGCGCCAAATGCATAATGAAGATTGTATGACAGCGGGTTTTGGAAATGTGACAATGGCTGTAATATACTATTTATTGTATAACAATGGGTTAATGAATGTCGTGTTGTCATTCCCGCCAAAATTATAATTTGGGCGGGAATCCAGAAGTTATTAAGCTGGATGCCACATCACTCAGTTTTGTGACCACTCGCGCTGCTCGCGGACAAAACTGGCGTCTGGCATGACAAGAAAAACAATGGGTTAACGAAGGCCGCCCATGAGTTGTGACAATCCGCCTCGCATCATGCCTTTTTGGCCGAGTTTTTTCATTTTTTTCATCATATCAGCCATTTGTTGCTGCTGTTTCAGTATCTTATTGACTTCCTGAACCGTGCTGCCAGCCCCTTTGGCGATGCGGATGCGGCGTTGGGCGTTAATCAGTTTGGGGTGGATGCGTTCCTTTTTCGTCATCGAAAGGATGATGGCTTCCTGGCGGGCGAGCATGCGCTCGTCGATATTCGCGTTTTCGAGTTTTTCTTTCATCGCGCCCATACCGGGGAGCATTTTCATCATGCTGCCGAGGCCGCCCATTTTTTTCATTTTTTGCAATTGGCCGAGGAGGTCGTTGAAATCGAACTGACCCTCCATCATTTTTTTGGCCATTTCTTCGGCTTCGGCTTGCGAGACATTTTCGGCGGCTTTTTCCACCAGCGAGACGATGTCGCCCATGTCGAGGATGCGGCCTGCTATGCGGTCGGGGTGGAATTCTTCGAACTCGTCGATCTTTTCGCCGACGCCGAGGAATTTAATCGGTTTGCCGGTGACTGAGCGCATGGAGAGCGCTGCGCCGCCACGCCCGTCGCCATCGACGCGGGTGAGGATGATGCCGGTGACGCCAATCTGTTCGTTGAATGTTTTGGCGATGTTGACCGCGTCTTGCCCCGTCAGCGAATCGGCTACCAGCAAGGT
>RFOF01000001.1 GCA_009926845.1 Alphaproteobacteria bacterium | reverse complement strand
ATAAACGCAATCGGAATGCCAATTAAGAAAGGAATGCGCCAACCCCAGCTTTCATATTGCAGGTCAGTCAGCGGCAATTTGACGAGGCTGGCCACGATGGAGCCCAGCAAAAAACCGATGACGAGGCTGGCAACAGATGTTGAGCCAATCAGCCCGCGCTTTGTGGCCGGGGCGTGCTCCACCAAAAAAGTGATGCAGCCGGAGAACGCGCCGCCGAGCGAAAGCCCCTGCAACACGCGGCAAAAAGTGAGCAAAATAGGTGCCCAGATGCCGATCATTTCATAGGTGGGCAGCAGGCCGATGCAGCCGGTGGGGATGGCCATCATGAAAATAGACAACATCAGCGCGGTGCGCCGCCCGAGCTTGTCGCCAATAATGCCAAACATCACCGCGCCAAAGGGTCGCGCGACAAAACCGACGGCAAAAATACCGAGCGTGGCCAGCAAGTGCGCCGCGTCATTGCCCACGGGGAAAAAGAGCTTGCTGATGATGAGCGTCATATAGGCGTAGAGCGCGTAGTCATACCACTCGAGGCCGTTGCCTATCATTCCTGCGATCACGACTTTTTTCATTTTTTGGACTCCCCCCGTTTTGTCATCCCTGCGGAAGCAGGGATCTTATTTCGCCTGTTGATTAGATTCCTGCTTTCGCAGGAATGACAAGTGTTTTTTATCCACGCCTGCGCTCCCAGATGCTGCGCAGAACGCCACGCAGCGTACGGATTTCCTGGTCGCTCCATTTCCCGCGCAGCAGGAAATTCTGAATATTTTGCCACATGACCGGTTTTTTATCGGCGACGCGGAAAAACTCCGCCCCATCAAGATAGGATTCCAACTGGTCGAACAGCCCAAGCCATTCTTGTTTGGGGGCAGGGGATGGCAGGTCGCGGGCGACATCAACATTTTCCGTCGCTGCCTTGAACCATTCATAGAACATGACCACCGATGATTGCGCGATGTTGAGCGAGCGATATTCCGGCGCGGTGGGGATATTGACGATGGTGTCACACAAAACAATATCTTCATTGGTCATGCCGGTGCGCTCTGGGCCAAACACTAGCGCGCAGGCTGCGCCTGAGGCATCATTTTTTACGACTTCATCCATTGCTTCGGCGGGCGTTATCACGCGTTTTTCCATGTCGCGCGGGCGACCAGTGGTGGCATAGGCACAGTGAATTCCCTCGAGCGCAGAGCGGAAATCCGGATAGATTTTTGCGGCCTCTAAAATAGATACGGCGTGCGCCGCGACATTATTGGCATTTGGGTTTGGCCAGCCATCGCGTGGGGCAACGAGACGCAGTTCCGTCAGGCCAAAATTGGCCATAGCGCGTGCCACTGCGCCAATATTTTCACCCATCTGGGGATTAACGAGAATGACGACGGGCGTCATTGCGCTTTTAAGTCAACGCGTTGGCCTTTGGCGCGCTCGCTGTCGGATTTGAGCTGGCCGCAGGCGGCGTAAATATCCTGTCCGCGGGTAGCGCGAACGGGGGCGGAATAGCCCGCAGCGTTTACGATGTCGGCAAAGGCGTTGATGCGGTTACGGCTGGAGCATTCATAGGGCGCGCCCTTCCACGGGTTAAATGGAATGAGGTTCACCTTGGCGTGGATGCCTTTGAGAAGGCGCACTAGCTCACGCGCGTCAGCATCCGAATCATTGACGCCCTTTAGCATCACATATTCGAACGTGATGCGCCGCGCGTTGTTGGCCGCCGGATAGTCGCGGCAGGCCTGTAGCAATTCTTTGATGGGGTATTTTTTGTTGATGGGCACGATTTCATCGCGCAGCGCGTCATTTGTTGCGTGCAATGATACTGCCAAATTCACCCCAAGCTCGTTGCCGCAGCGCTCAATGAGCGGCACGACGCCTGAGGTGGACAGCGTGATTTTGCGTTTGGAAATGGAGATGCCTTCGCCGTCCATGATGATATTCAGCGCCTTGGCGACATTGTCATAATTCATCAGCGGCTCGCCCATGCCCATCATCACGATGTTGGTGAACAGGCAATCTTCGCGCTTTTTGTTCCACTCATTCAGCCCATCGCGCGCCACCATGACTTGGCCGATGATATCGCGAGCGCGGAGGTTGCGCACGAGTGGCTGCGTTCCCGTGTGGCAGAAGGTGCAGGTCAGCGTGCAGCCCACCTGCGAGGAGACGCAGAGCGCGCCACGGTCTTCCTCGGGGATGAATACGGTTTCGACTTTGTTTTTGTCTTCAAATTCCAGCAGCCATTTGCGCGTACCGTCAAATGACAAAAGGTCTTTATCGATTTTTGGGCGGTCGATGATAAAATGTTCATCGAGCATCTGCTGTTGTTTTTTGGCGATAGAACTCATCTGGTCAAAGCGCGTTGCCCCGCGCCCATACATCCACTGCCACACCTGCTTGGTGCGAAATGCCTCAAGGCCAACTTTTTGTAATTCGACAGTCAGCTCTTCGCGCGTCAGGCCGATGATGTGGATTTTAGAGTGGTTAGTCATTAGTCTCCAGTCTCCAGAAAAACAAAAATCTACACATAGGGTTATTCACTTATCTAATACTGACGACTGGAGACTGGCAACTGTTGACTATCTACACCATCACCTTTACGTAAGAACCTGGCGCGTCTTCAATTGGCTTTAAGCTGCCACCACCACATTTGCGGGCGGGGACTTTTTTGCCAGCGAATTTTGCCTGCCACTTGTCCCAATCTGTCCACCATGAGCCAGCTTGTTCGGTCGCGCCTTTCACCCATGCGTCGGGCGATTTGGGGAAGTCGTGGTCGTGGCTCACCCAGTGGCAATATTTATTTTTCGATGGTGGGTTGATGACGCCTGCGATATGCCCTGATGCCGCGAGTACAAAGCGGATGTCACCGCTGTAGATTTGCGTGGCGGCATAGGTTGATTTCCATGGCGCGATATGGTCCTCGCGCGCGGAGAGAACATAGCTCGGTGTTTTGATTGTGCGCAGGTCAATCGGCACTCCGCCAATTTTGAGCGCGCCGGGACTCACCAACAAATTCTGCTGATACATATTGCGCAGGTAAAAACTGTGCATCTTGGCGGGCATGCGCGTGGAATCGGCGTTCCAATAGAGCAGATCGAACGGGAAGGGGTCTTTGCCGAGCAGATAGTTGTTCACCACAAATGACCAGATGAGGTCATTCGCACGCAGCATGTTGAACGTCGTCGCCATTTCGCTGCCTTCGAGATAACCGGTCTCGGACATGCGCTGTTCCATCATCTTGATTTGCTCTTCGTCGATGAACACCGACAGCTCGCCCGCTTCAGAAAAATCCACCATGGTGGTGAGGTATGTGGCGGATTTGACGCGCCCCGCGTGACCCTTGGCCTCAAGCCATGCCAGCGTGATGGAAAGCAGCGTTCCCCCTAAGCAATAGGCCATAACGCTGGCGCTTTCTTCGCCGGTGATTTCGGTGATGGCGTCAAGCGCGGCCAGTGGGCCTTCGGCCATGTAATGGTCGAAACTTTTTTCGCTCAAATGCTCATCGGGATTGACCCATGACACGACAAAAACCGTGTGGCCTTGATCCACCAGCCATTTGACCAGCGAGTTCTCCTGTTGCAGATCGAGGATGTAGAATTTGTTGATCCACGCGGGAATGACCAGCAGCGGCGTTTTATGCACTTCTTTGGTCGTCGCTTCATATTGAATGAGCTGGATGAGATCGTTCTGATAGACCACTTTGCCTTTGGTCAGCGCGAGGTTTTTGCCCAGTGCAAAGGCATTAAAATCGGTCATGCTGATGCGCAGGCTACCTTTGCCGCGCTCTAAGTCTTCGAGCATATTTTCAAGGCCGCGCACGAGATTTTCGCCTTTGCTTTCGATGGTGGCTTTGAGCACTTCGGGGTTGGTCATCAGAAAATTGCTTGGGCTCATAGCATCGACAAATTGGCGCGTGTAAAAATCAATTTTCTTCGCGTCTTTGGGTTCCATGCCTTCCACGTCACTGACCGAATGTTGCATCCAGCGGGCGGTGAGCAAATAGGATTGGCGCAGGAAATCGAACACGGCATTTTCCTGCCATGCCACATCGCGGAATCGCTTGTCGCGTGCATCCAAAGCGACCACTGGCTCAGCGTCACCCCCCATAAAACGCTGCGCGGTGGACTGCCAAAGTTGCATGTAGCTTTGCAGCAGCTCCATCTGTTTTTCCATGAGACCCACTGGGTCGGCTGCAAGGCGGGCAAACAAATCCATGAATGCGCCGCTGACGTTGAACGGGTCGATGGAGATGTTGCCGATATTTTGCGTTTGCCGCGTGAGGAATTCCTGCATGATGCGCTGGCTGCGCTCGCCCACTTTGGCCATGTTGGCGGCAAATTCGGTTGCGGTGTTGACTTGTTCTTCTTCGGGCGTTGGGTGCTTTTTGGTCATGAAACTGGTCTAAAAAAGGGCTAAAAATACGGGTTTTTCACTTCAAAAATCGCCAAAAATGGCGAAAATTGAGAAAATATTTCTACCAACAATTAGGCAATTGCACAATGGCTTTCGCTAGGATATACCTTTCTCTTACGTTTTTAACCCTCATTTTTTAGGTATATAGGGTAATTATGAGCAAGGTTTTTAGTCGTTTTTCTCTGCTTATTACGAGCGCTTGCGCCGTTTTGCTGCTGGCTGGCTGTGGCGATGAGAGGCCGGGAAGTTCGGTAACAGGAAATCGTCGTGCACCCGCGCTCAATCAGGAAGCCCAAGTAAAATCTGTAGCCCAAGCGACTGAAAACACTGCAAAAAAAGCGGACAGCCCTTATGATATGTATAGCGAATCTGGCCGCCACAAAACACCGCCACCTCCATCGCAAGCACAAAGCATAGAAAAAGAAAAGGGGCTGCTTGATGGTGTATTTGGTTCTTCGCCGAAAGAAAAAATGGTGAGCAAAGAAGAGCGTAAACCTATCGAAGGAAATCCTTATTATTCAAAGGATACTCAGGCCGTTGCGCCGCTTGCCTCGGCTGTTTTAACAGGCCCCAGCACGCTTGAGTCGCCCAAAATTGGCCCAACAGCAACGGGCGCAAAGCTGACAGATCGCGCTGCAGATATGGAGGCGCGTACGCTCAGCTTGCCGCGCGGTTACAGCCAAGTGGAGCGGGTTGAGTCTGTGGCTGAAGCGTCAAAGCCGGCGTCACCGCCAGTGACGCCACAAGCGGCTCAGAAAAAAGAATCTTCGGCCATTTTGCGTTTCTTCAATAACGGCGAGCCGGATGATGCCGCAAGCGTAGAGGCTGAGAAAAACGCAGAGTATGTGCCGCTGAGCTCCGTGCCCAAAAAGCCGGAACGTTTTGAGGAAATCAAAAAAGAAAACGCAGGCCAGCTTGATCAAATGAAGAGCGATCATGCGGCTGCACAGGTGCAAAAAGAGGCACTCGGCGAAGAGCAATCGGATCTGGTGGATGCTGTGCCCGCCGCGTTGACAAAGGCAAAACCCGTGGTAATCCAGGGTGAAAAGCCAGAGGACGCAGAGATTATTTCTTCGGTGGCAGCATCTGCTCCATCTGCTCCGGTGGCCAGTGCCGTTCCCGCAGCAGCTCCGGCGGTGGCGGCGAGCCCCTCGTCCTTGCCTTCGCCCACGCTTTTGCAAAAGAAAAAAGCGGTCACCTCTGCTTACTAACTCCAAATTATAATTGCTTGATATGAACGATGATTTTTACCGCATTACGCGCCTGCCCCCTTATGTGTTCGCTGAGGTCAACCGCCTGAAAGCGGCTGCCCGCGCGGCAGGCCACGACATCATTGATTTTGGCATGGGCAACCCCGATTCTGCGCCGCCGCCGCATGTGGTGGCCAAAATGGTGGAAACGCTCAAAGCCCCTAAAGCGCATGGCTACTCGCTTTCGCGCGGCATCCAAGGGCTTCGCAAAGCACAAGCGGCCTATTATGAGCGCCGTTTTGGTGTGGAAGTTGACCCCGAGCGCGAAGTAGTCGTCACCATCGGCAGCAAAGAAGGTTTGGCGAATTTAGCGCAGGCCATCACTGGCCCGGGCGATACGTTCATCGTGCCTGACCCGAGCTATCCAATCCACACGTGGGGATTTGTGATTGCCGGTTGCGCGGAAGTTATCGCCATTCCCAACACCCCAGATGAGCACTTCCTGAGCGCGCTGAAAAAGGTGTTGGACACGGCGTCTCGCAAACCGGTTGCGCTCATCGTCAATTATCCGTGCAACCCAACGGCCATGTCGGCAGACCTCGCGTTTTATGAGCAAGTAATAGATATCTGCAAACATTATGGCATTTACGTCATCTCCGATTTGGCTTACTGCGAGCTGTATTTTGATGGCAACCCGCCGCCCTCCATCCTTCAAGTCAAGGGCGCAAAAGACATCGCCATCGAGTTCACCACCATGAGCAAAACCTACTCTATGGCTGGCTGGCGCATTGGCTTTGGCGTCGGCAACCCCAAGCTCGTTGCCGCGCTCACCAAAATAAAATCCTACCTCGATTATGGTACGTTCCTGCCGATTCAAGTGGCTGCCACCGCAGCTATCAACGGGCCGCAGGAATATGTGGCGAACCTGCGCAACATGTATCGCGCGCGCCGCGACGTGCTGGCTGATGGGCTTCGCGATGCGGGCTGGAATGTGACGGTGCCAAACGCCTCGATGTTCCTCTGGGCGGAAATTCCCGAGACCTACAAACATCTGGGCTGCCTTGAATTCTCGAAATTGCTGCTGACGCAGGCAGACGTGGCCGTGGCTCCCGGCGTTGGTTTTGGCCCGGGCGGCGAAGGCTTCGTGCGCATTGCGCTGGTCGAAAACAAACACCGCATCCGCCAAGCTGTGCGTGGCATCAAATCGTTCCTCGCCGAAGACCCTGAGAAAATGGTGCGTGAACTGGAGGCGGTATGAGTTCTCCCTTACGCATCGGCATTGCAGGCCTTGGAACGGTTGGGCGTGGTACACTGCAAATAATCATTTCGCAGGCGAAATTGATAGAGCAACGCTGCGGCAAAAAAATTGAAGTGGTCGGCGTTTCCGCACGTAATAAACACCATAACCGCGGCATCGATATTTCGCATTTGCAGTGGTTCGATGACCCGATGCAGATGGCATCTGACCCGAAAATCGATGTGGTCGTTGAGATGATCGGCGGCAGTGAAGGTGTGGCCAAAAACCTCGTAGAAGCGTCGCTGAAAGCCGGAAAATCGGTGGTGACTGCTAACAAGGCGCTCATCGCCCATCACGGTATTGAGCTGGCAAAACTCGCAGAAAAATCCGGCGCAGTGCTGGCGTTTGAAGCCGCCGTTGCGGGCGGAATCCCCATCATTAAAGCCCTGCGTGATGGTCTCGCTGCCAACCAGTTTTCGCGCATTGCCGGCATCATGAACGGCACCTGCAACTATATTTTGACGGCCATGTGGGAACAAAAGCGCGACTTCGATGAAGTGCTGGCGGACGCGATGGCCAAGGGCTACGCCGAGGCTGACCCAAGCTTTGACGTTGACGGCATCGACACCGCGCACAAGCTCGCCATCCTCACGTCGTTGGCCTACGCTTGCGCGCCTGCCATTGGCGAAGTGTACATTGAGGGCATCCGCCGCGTGACACTGCGCGATATGGAATTTGCCGCCGAGCTTGGCTACGTCATCAAATTGCTCGGCATCACCGCAACCACTGAGGGCGGAATCCTCCAGCGAGTACATCCCTGCATGGTGCCTACCTCCTCACCGCTCGGCAGCGTCAGCGGCGTCTATAACGCGGTGCAGGTTGAGGGCGATTCCGTTGGCAAAGTGTTCTTTGAAGGGCGCGGCGCGGGCGATGGCCCAACGGGTTCATCGGTGGTCGCCGACATCATGGATATCGCGCGTGGCACGGTCTATAAACCGTTCACGCTGCCCGTGGCAAGCCTCGCGGCGCTCCCCTTTGCGAAGGTGGATGCGCTGCAATCGTCTTATTATTTGCGCCTGAGCGTGACCGATAAACCCGGCGTGCTCGCTGAAGTCACCGCTATTTTCAAGAATGAAAATATCTCGCTGCGTTCGTTCATCCAGCGTGGCCATGCTCCCGGTGAAGCCGTCGAGCTGGTGCTGACCACACACGAAGCACTCGAACTTTCAATGCAAAAAGCCATTGCGGCGATAGCCAAACTTGATATCGTCCGCGCGCAGCCCACCATGATAAGGATAGAAAATATATGACCGTTATCGCGAAAAAAGAAGCTGATGTGAAAGAGGCCTTTTGGTCGGATCGTAACTTTGGTATATGGATAAGATCGCGGTGGGCGGCGGACTTCCCGCTGGTGTGATTGACATCAACGCCGCGCCAAAAGTGAATCTGGCCAATCTCGCCAAAGCTAAAAAATGTGATATTTCTGATCTGCTGGTTGTGATTTTGGAGCGTGACCGCCACAAAGAAATCATCGCCCGCGTGCGTGAAGCTGGCGCTCGCATCCAGCTCATTTCCGATGGCGACGTTGCGGGTGTGATTGCGTGCTCGCGCCCCGATACCAGCGTTGATATGTATATGGGCATTGGCGGCGCGCCAGAGGGTGTGCTCGCGGCTGCGGCGCTGCGCTCTATCGGTGGGCAGATGCAGGGTCGCTTACTGTTCAGCGAAGACGAACAACGCCAGCGCGCCAAACGCATGGGCATTGAAGATCTTTCTCGCGTCTATCACTTAGAGGACATGGCCAAGGGCGACGTGATGTTTGCCGCAACGGGCGTCACCGATGGCTCGATGCTGCGCGGTGTGCGCCGCTTCCCGGGCGGTGCTACCACGCACTCTATCGTCATGCGCTCTAAAACCGGCACTGTGCGCACAGTGAAGGCAGAGCACAACTTCACCCGCAAAACCTGGGGCGATCCAACGGCTGTGTAAATTTGAGGATTTAATGAGTAGATCAGAAACCTTAAGGGAACATTTGGTAAGAGAGGCTGAAGATTTACGGCCTGTTGCTTACGTGAATAACACGCGTAAATTGAGGGAATTATTGAAAAAGGCATTCCCTGTAGATGAGAAAGTGCAATCTATCCTTCGAGATTCTAAATATACTATTCCTGAAGGCATCATTATTTTTAGTGCGCGTGGTGAACAAGATATTACCCCAATAATAGATATTTTAGCTAAAATAGCTGATGAGCCAGGATACACAAGCCATACACTTAGAAAGTATTCCCCATTTACATATAAAAAATTAGAGCTGCTTGATGGTCGCGAAATTTATTTAATGTCTCACAAATCTGCACGTTTGTATTTGCCAAAAGACGATGACAATCTCATGAGCCACCGTCCAGAAGCTTTCGATGAAGAAATTGAAGCTGCTTTGCAGAAGAAAATTGAGGATAACAAAAGGCCGCGACGTACTCGTGCGTCGACATTTTGGACAATGCCTTAGGAACAAAAAATGACTCTCCGCATCGCTATCCAGATGGACCCGATTTCGGGCATCAACACGAAGAGCGACTCCACGCTGCGTCTTGGCGTAGAGGCACAAAAACGCGGACAAGACTACACCTAACTGGATGCTAGCTTTAGCTGGCATGGCAAGGATATTATGGACAACATTGCCATCCGTCTATTGACCCCCGAAGATGTCGCTATTTTTCAAGCGCTGCGCCTGCGCGGTTGCCGCGAGGAGCCACACGCATTTCTGGAAGATGTTGACGATTTAGCGCAAAAGCCCACCGAGCATTTTCTGCGCCATTTCAAAAACGGCTGGATAGCGGGCGCATTCATGGATGGCGAGTTGGTGGGCAGCAGCGGGCTCTATATCCACCAAGGTAAAAAATTGCAGCACAAAGGCACGGTCTGGGGCGTGTATGTTATCCCTGAAGCGCGTGGTCATGGCCTTGCCAAAAAACTCATTGAAATAGTGGTGGAAGAGGCAAAAAAGGCAGGGCTGGAGCTGGTGACCATCAGCACCAACATCCAAAACCCCATCACCGTTGGAATTTATCAAAAGCTTGGCTTCATCCCCTGTGGCATCGAAATGCATATTTTAAAACTCGCCGATGGCAGCTATATTGACGACGTGCAAATGATAAGGTTTTTGAAGTAATATATTGCAAATTACTTGGCTGGAGCCGACATTTTCTCGCGCTTTATTCCTAGCTTGTTTTCTATTTCTGATTCCCAAGTAGTAATCACCGTTGGATGGGGCGGATATTCTGAATCTTTTGCATTAGCTGCGCCGACCTCAATGTTACAACTTTCAGGATTGATGCCTGTTTTTTCAAAAAAATCTTGAGTGGATAAAAGTGAGTCTATTCCTATTCTATAAACCCCTTGAAGGCCATCATTATCAGTTTGTATTTTATCATAATTGACAAAATGAACAGCTGATACGCATACGCCAGTACCATCCAATGCCTTTTTATACGCTCCGGCTTTTGCTGGTTCTGACGAGTGTTTAGCTGCAATAAAACGAGGTTTTATCTTTCCTGTCTCACCAAGTTTTTCTTCTAGCGTCCTTTTGATTGCGCGCAAACTTTCCGTATACTCACCATCTAATAAACGAGTTGTAAAGCCACCACCTGCCATAATTATATTCCTCGCGTTTATATTTAGTTCTTTGTAGGATACAATACAGAATATAATTAATATAAATATGAAGATTTTGTGACAATTTTCTATGATCTTTGAATCCCTCCGCGATTTTATTGATGCCCTTGAAAAAACCGGCCAGCTGGTGCGGGTGAAAGAGCCTGTCTCGCCCTATCTGGAGATGACCGAGATAGGTACGCGCCTGATTGCGCAAGGCGGGCCGGCGGTGCTGTTTGAGAATGTAGCGGGTAGCGACACTCCTGTGCTCATCAACCTATTTGGAACCGTCCAGCGCGTGGCGCTTGGCATGGGCAAAAAACCCGAAGAGCTGCGCGGAGTAGGGGAGCAACTTGCATTTCTCAAACAACCTGAACCTCCGGGCAGCGTTAAAGAAGCCATCGGTATGTTACCGCTGCTGAAAACCGTGATGGCGATGAAGCCCGCCACGGTAAAAAACGCACCCTGTCAGGAAGTGGTGCTGACGGGCGATGATATCGACCTGGGCAAACTCCCCATTCAAACCTGCTGGCCGGGCGAGCCCGCGCCGCTTATCACTTGGCCGCTGGTCGTCACCCGTGGCCCATCGGGCGCGAAGGAAGACAACTACAATCTCGGCATTTACCGCATGCAGGTGCTCGGCAAAAATAAAACGCTGATGCGCTGGCTGAAGCATCGCGGCGGCGCGCAGCACCATGCGCGCTGGGGCAAGGAAAAAAGGGAGCCGCTACCCGCAGCGGTGGTCATCGGCTGCGACCCAGCGACGATCTTGGCGGCGGTCACGCCCGTGCCAGACACGCTGTCGGAATATCAATTCGCTGGCCTACTGCGCGGCAAAAAAGTGGAGCTGGTGGAGTGTAAAACTGTGCCGCTGAAAGTCCCTGCTAATGCCGAGATTGTGCTCGAAGGTTTTGTGAGCTTGGATGAGTATGGCGACGAAGGCCCTTACGGCGACCACACGGGCTATTATAACTCAGTGGAAAAATTTCCGGTGTTCACCATCACCGCAATTACCATGCGGAGGAATCCGATATATCTCACCACCTACACTGGCCGCCCACCGGATGAGCCATCCGTGCTTGGAGAAGCGCTCAATGAGGTGTTCATTCCGCTACTGCAACAACAATTTCCCGAGATCGTCGATTTCTGGTTACCGCCCGAGGGCTGTTCATATCGCGTGGCAGTGGTCAGCATCAAAAAGGCCTATCCAGGGCACGCCAAGCGCATCATGCTCGGCATCTGGTCGTTCCTGCGCCAGTTCGTTTATACTAAATGGGTCATCGTGGTCGATGACGACATCAACTGCCGCGACTGGAAAGACGTTATCTGGGCGATGTCTACCCGCATGGACCCCGCGCGCGATCTGACCATTTTAGAAAACACCCCGATTGATTATCTCGATTTTGCCTCGCCAGAATCGGGCCTTGGCGGCAAGGTTGGCTTTGACGCGACAAACAAGCTACCACCCGAAACGCACAGGGAGTGGGGCAAAGAAATCGCCATGGACGAAAAAGTGGTTGAAAAGATTGATGAAATATGGGGAAAACTGGGGCTGGGCGGCGATGGAAAATCTATTTGGAAATAATTTCACCCGCTAGCACTTTTTTAACTTCTACGCGCTAGACTGCTTATCTATGACAAATGCAGCCCCCCTTATGACCGCCTCTGACAACAAAGAATCGCAGCTTGCCAAAGCAGCCATTTCGCTGATGGAAAAGCATGGCATTTCGCCAACGCCGGAACATTATGCTGTGTGGTTTTTTTATGCCAGCGGTGAAAATACAGCGCTTGTACGCGAAATTGAGCACGTCATCGAACATAATATCTCCTTTTCCAAAGAAACGCTGGGCTATCTGTATAATAAATTTGTGTTGGCAGCATCTAATACCGGTCAGAAAACGGTTGATGAAGCGGCGGAAAATGCGCAAAGAACACTGACTGAAATGCTCAAAATTGCTACCGGCCTTACCGGAGAAACAAGCAACTACAATAAAAGCCTCGATGTTTATATGCATCAGATTGGCAAAAGCATTGATCACCCTGATGTTCGTGCCATTTTCAAAGACCTGATGGCGACCACCGCACAGTTCAAAGAACGCAGCGAAAGCATCGGCCAGAAACTCGAAGAATCGACCAAAGAAATTGATACGCTGCGCAAAGAGCTTGAGAAGGTCACGCATGCTAGCCAGCGTGACTTCCTGACCGGCGTGTATAACCGCAAAACCTTTGAACAAATGTTCGACGAGCAGATGGCACTGGTCAAAGAAGAGAAAAAAGAGATGTGCCTTCTGATGCTCGATATCGATCACTTTAAGCGCTTTAACGACACGTTCGGCCATTTGCTGGGCGACGAGGTGCTGAAGATCGTAGCGCATTCGCTGATGAATATGCTCAAAGGCCGCGACGTGGTGGCGCGTTTTGGCGGCGAGGAGTTTATCGTTATTCTGCCTGAAACCGGCCTAGAAGGCGCGATGCGCGTAGCAGAAATCATCCGCAGCAACATCGCTAGTAAAGAACTGAAGCAACGCAATACCGGCGAAAATTATGGTACAATCACTGTTTCCATTGGTGTTGCCCGGCTGCGCCCCGAATCTGACACCCTGCCATCACTCATCAAACGTGCCGACGAAGCCCTCTACCGCTCCAAACATGATGGTCGGAATCGGGTAACTAAAGAGGGGTAATATCTTAGTTCGGCCCGAGCATCGTCTCTGGCTTCACCCACTCATCAAATTGTTCACTCGTGAGCAAGCCCAGTGCAATACCTGCTTCTTTCAGCGAGCTATGTTCCTTGTGCGCTTTTTTGGCGATTTTGGCGGCATTATCATAGCCGATATGCGGGTTGAGTGAAGTGACCAGCATCAGCGATTCCTGCATCAGCTTTGCGATGCGATCCGTATTGGCTTCAATGCCGACCACGCAATTATCGGTAAAGCTCACCGCGCCGTCCGCCAGCAAGCGGATAGACTGCAACACGTTATAGATGATGACCGGTTTGAACACGTTGAGCTCGAAATGCCCGTTGGAACCGGCGATGGTTACCGCCACATGGTTGCCCATCACCTGCGCCGCAACCATCGTCAGTGCTTCGCACTGCGTGGGGTTCACTTTGCCCGGCATGATGGAAGAGCCCGGTTCATTTTCTGGCAGCGAAAGCTCGCCAAGGCCAGAGCGTGGGCCAGAGCCTAGGAAGCGAATGTCGTTGGCAATTTTCATGAATGAAACCGCCATGACGTTCAGCGCGCCCGATGCTTCTACCAGCGCATCATTTGCCGCAAGTGCTTCGAATTTATTGGGCGCGGTGATAAAAGGTAGCCCCGTGATGCCTGCTACTTCCGCTGCGAATTTTTCCGCAAAACCTATTTTGGCGTTCAGGCCCGTGCCGACCGCCGTGCCGCCTTGCGCTAGTTCATAGAGTGCGGGCAGGGTGCTTTCGGCGCGACGAATTGCATTTTCCACTTGCTTCACATAGCCCGAAAATTCCTGACCAAGCGTCAGTGGCGTTGCATCTTGCGTGTGTGTGCGGCCAATTTTGATGATGTCTTTGAATTCATCCTGCTTTTGTTTGAGCGCGCCATGCAAGTGTTTGAGCGCGGGGATGAGGCGATTTTTAATTTCATACGCCGCCGCAATATGCATCGCGGTGGGAAAAGAATCGTTGCTGCTTTGCCCCATGTTCACATGGTCATTCGGGTGGATGGGTTTTTTGCTTCCCATCTGCCCACCCGCCATTTCAATGGCGCGATTGGAGATAACTTCGTTGACGTTCATGTTCGTCTGCGTGCCGCTGCCAGTCTGCCACACGACGAGCGGAAAATTGCCGTCCATTTTGCCATCGATGACTTCCTGTGCCGCAACCACAATTTTCTCACCAATATCACCCGGCAGCACTCCCAGTGCCATATTCACTTTGGCGGCGGCCAGTTTCAAAATGCCAAAGGCGGTGATGAGTGGCTTTGGCATTGCCTCGCCACCGATTTTAAAATTCTGCAGGCTGCGCTGCGTCTGCGCACCCCAATATTTATCGGCTGGGCAGTCGATATTGCCAAAAGAATCAGATTCTACGCGGATGTTGGTCATGGGAAGTCCTTGTTGTGAGTGATGGCTATTTATTTAGCCCAGCAACCAGCAACACGCAACTAGCAAACTAACGGCGCATGCTGCCTTGCTGCCCAACCTGAACAGGGGAGGTGAGCTCCTGCAATGTTTGCGGCGAAAGTTTTTGGTGAGCGATGATATAGTTCATCGCGGCGACGAGGCCCTGATCGGCCACACGCATCCGGCTGGTGGTTTTTTCAAAGTCGAACGCATCTTCCAGCCCTTTGGACTCCACAATCATATGCGCGGCAGCAACGATGCGGTTATAGCCGCCGCACTACAAACTAGAATGGGCGTTTGCATGATAGCTTAACAGTGATTATAGTGGCTTATTGGCTCTTAACAATAAAAAATTGTAATTTCGTTGTGCACCTAGAGAATGGTAAAAATATGTCACAAATAAAGTCTATTCAGGCTATAAAAAGATATTCTTCTCAGCAAGTTTTATGGTCGATTGCCTATTTGTTTACATTGCTTTTGCCGCTGGGACTCATTTTTAGTCGTGGTTTTGCAGAGGTCTGCGTAGCAATGGTTGGATTGTCTTGGTTGTTGCATAGTGCTGCTAACAAAAACTGGCTGTGGCTTTATGATCCAATTGCAAAGATAGGCGGCGTAGCGTGGGGTTGGCTTTTATTCTCCTCATTTTTTGCAGATAATGCTCTAGATTCTTTTGCGGTTGCTGTGCCGTGGATACGATATATTTTGCTTTTTATGGCACTAAAAGAGTGGGTTCTAACCAGCAAAAAATCACTCATGTTCATTGCTAAATTCTTGCTTTTCGTGGTTTGTTTGGTGATTGTGGATGTTATTTGGCAATATATCTTTGGGATATCACTTACAGGAAACTTGCGTGATTCTAGTGGACGACTAACAGGACCTATAAATAATGTGAAGGTAGGTATTTTTACTGCAAAAATGCTGCTTCCCGCCATTGGAATTTACTTCTTTTTTGCAATACAGGAAAAGAGCATTTTTCGCATAATTTTTTCCGCGTTTGTTCTAATGTCTGGAATTTCTATGATTATGATAACAGGTGAGCGCACCGCGTTTGCAAGTACAATTATAGGTATAAGCTGTTCGGCCATTTTACTTTCTGTATCTATGCCAAAGATAAGAAAATATGTGGCACTGATAGCCTTGCTTATTGCTGTTGGCGCTCAATTTTTATTTGTAACTCAAGATTGGGTACGGGATCGTGCTAGCGGAGCTTATTTAATAGTTTCCAATTATCCGCAAACCAATTATGGCAAACTGGCAATTGCGGGCTATTTGATAGGTAAAGAACATTTTTTAGTTGGAGCGGGACTCAAGGGATTTCGGGAATTATGTCCTAGTCTAATCAAAGAGGGTAAGGCCGACTATTGTAATCTTCATCCGCACAATCCTTATATGGAGTGGTTTGCGAGCGCTGGAGCGATTGGTCTTGTATTATTTATGAGCATGGTCGGGGGTATAGCTTACATATGTGTAAAGCAATTCATGTTACAAAAAGGAACCATGAAACTGTTGCCCGCACTATCTTTGGCAACGATTATTGCAAATTTTTTTCCTTTTATGCCAACTCAAAGCATTTTTTCCAATTGGCCCGCTATATTGCTTTGGTACTCAGTTAGTTTAGCTGTGGCTTCGCTCAATGTTTTGCCCAAGACTAACCGTAATTAGGCGGCTTGTTTATCTGCATTAAGCAGAGACTTCGCAATGTAATCAATGCTCTCATCCTCCAGATACGGGTGCATTGGAAGGCTAAAAACCCGACCCGCTAAATTTTCACACACGGGTAAAGCTCCACCTGTTGCGGTTGGATAATTTTTATAAGCTGTCTGCTGGTGCAAAGGTTTGGGATAGTAAATCATGCTTGGCACACCACATTGTTTCAATGCCGTTTGCAGATGCTCTCGCTGAGCAGTTGAATCAGCGATTATAGTGTATTGCGCCCATGCTGAACTAAGACCTGTTGGGACAAAAGGCGTTGCAAAGAGATTGTTGAGTTGCGAACCATACCGATCGGCAACGCGTTGGCGTTCTACTAATTCATCAGCAAAAATCGCGAGCTTCTCAATTAAAATAGCTGCCTGAATGGTATCCAAACGACCATTCATCCCCACGCGAACATTGTCATATTTATCATCGCCTTTGCCATGTACGCGCAAACTAACTAGAATTTCATATAACTCGTCGTCATCAGTGAACACCGCTCCACCATCGCCATAACAACCAAGCGGTTTAGCAGGGAAAAAACTAGTGGCGGTGGCAAGCCCTATACTGCCGACTTTCTTGCCTTTATACACCCCTCCAAAACCTTGCGCGGCGTCACACAATAGAAAAAGACCATTTTCCTCTGCAATAGGTAGGATTTTATCATAATCCGCAGGTTGCCCAAATAAGTCAACAGGCATAACGCAAGCAGAATTTAAGCCCATTTTCTTCGCCATTGCGATTGCTTGGATAAGACTTTTAGGGCACATATTAAAGGTGTCAGGAAGGCAGTCCACAAATATCGGAGTTGCCCCAAGAAGTGCCACAACTTCTGCGCTTGCTGCAAAGGTAAAGCTCGGCACAAAAACTGCGTCACCAGCTTTTACGCCCTTTGCCATTAAAACTAATACTAAGGCATCCGTTCCGCTGGAACAGCTAAGACAATGTTTGACTCCAGCAAAATCCGCCAGTTGCTTCTCTAGCACGCCGACTTCCTTGCCCATGATATAGGCGCCGCCATCGAGTACGCGCTTGATCGCCGCGTCAAGCTGCGGGCGGATGCGTGCCTGCTGTGCGGCAAGGTCAATGAAATCGATTTTGGCAGTCATGGCTTAGGCTTTCACAATGTAGGGTTTGGGTTTGCAGGCGGCAGTCGCGTTGCGCGTATCAATGATCAGGCGGCTGTTTTCTACCACCAGTGGGTAATCCACGCCGCTATGGTCGGTGGCGATCACGACCGCATCATAATTGGCGAGCGTCGCTACGCTTAGTGCCACCGATTTCAGGCCGGAGAGATGATCGTGCTCGCGCGTATGCGGAATCACCGGGATCAGCGGGTCGTGATAATCCACCTGCGCGCCATATTCGAGCAGGCGCTCAAAAATAAACAGCGAGGGGCTTTCGCGCATATCATCAACATCTTTTTTGTAGGCGATGCCGAGCACCAATATTTTCGAACCGTTGAGGCCCTTGCGCAAATGCTCGTCGAGTCCCTCGCGCACCTTGGTAATGACATATCCGGGCATGCGCTCGTTGATCTGGCCCGCTAGTTCGATAAAACGCGTAGGCATGCCGTATTCGCGCGATTTCCACGTCAGGTAAAACGGGTCGAGCGGAATGCAATGCCCACCCACCCCCGGGCCGGGATAAAAGGGCATGAACCCGAACGGCTTGGTTTTGGCGGCTTCGATTACTTCCCACACGTCGATGTCCATTTTGGTGAACACCATTTTAAGCTCGTTCATCAGCGCAATGTTGATCGAGCGGAAAATATTTTCGGTCAATTTTACCGCTTCTGCAGTGGCTGCACTTGAAACCAAAACAGCCTTGGAAACTATATTGTTATAAAGTGCAACGGCAAGTTTTTGAGATTTTTTATCATCAGCACCAACGACTTTGGGTATGGAGTGGGTCGAAAAATACCCATTGCCCGGATCTTCACGCTCTGGCGAATAAGCAAGGAAAAAATCCTTGCCACATACAAGACCCGTGGCTTCTAACATTGGTTTTATTAGTTCATCAGTCGTTCCAGGATAGGTGGTTGATTCTAATACCACCAACTGACCAGAGCGAAGCTGTGAAGCTATCATCGCTGTTGTTGCTTCCACGAAACTTAAATCTGGTTCGCGGTTTTTAGTCAGCGGCGTTGGTACGCACATAATTAAAGCGTCAGCTTCTTTCAACTTCTGTACATCGGTAGTTGCGTGGAAGCGCTCTGTTGCAACCATATTTTTGACGTCAGCATCAGCTATGCCGTTTAAATATGATTTTCCAGCGTTCAGGCTTTTTATTTTCTCTTTATCAATATCAAAAGCAAGCACTGAGAAGCCTTGTTTGTGAGTAGCAATTGCGAGCGGGAAGCCAACATAGCCCATACCCATAATTGCAACAGTTGCTTTGCAAGCTTTAATTTTTTGTAAAATTTCAGAGAAATCGATTTGCTCTTTTACTAGTTTAGGTCGCACAGAATTTTTCATATTTTTTGGTTCCATTTTATTTACCTAAAAATCACTTCTTCAAGGATTCCATCTTTTGTTTCATGATATTTTCGGCCTTCTCGGGGGCAAACAAAATCTTTGCCAAGCTTATCACCAGCATGACTTACCCAGCCTATTTGTCGCGCAGGATTTCCAACCATTAACGCGTGTGGCTTAACATCTTTGGTGACCACTGAGCCGGCGCCGATCAAGCAGTACTCACCAATTTTATGACCACAAACAATAGTTGCATTCGCACCAATGGTCGCACCCCGCCCAACGGGTGTATCCAAAAACTCATCTTTGCGCTCAACTTCCGAGCGCGGTGTATTGACATTTGTGAAAACGCAGGAAGGACCACAGAACACCCCGTCTGCAAGGCTGACACCTTTGTAAAGACTCACATTGTTCTGAATTTTGCAATTATCTCCAACTCTTACATTTGGACCTATCATTACATTTTGTCCAACGCTCACATTTTTGCCAATTTTTGTACCAGAAAGAATGTGACTAAAATGCCAGATTTTGCTTCCTTCTTCTATTTCACAACCATCATCTACGATTGCGGTTTCATGGACAAAATATTTTTTTTTGGCTTCGCTCATTTTTACTGCTTTTTGTTCTTTTGTGGATTTTTCTGCGGCGGTTAAAACTTCTAGCACTCGTATTCCCTCAGCTGCATCCGTCCTTACGGGGCTTCCGCTGCTAATGGCATTCAGAAAATGTTCACATTCAGCGCGAAGCGGCTCTGCTTGTGCAAGGGGAATGGCAAGCGATTCACCTTTTTGTGCGACCGGCACCCCATTTCCCATCGGCACCGTATTATTATAAAACATGAGTTTTTGTTCCCATGGATTGCTGTCGTCAAAAACCAGTGCGCCCTTTTTACCTATTACCATAAGGCGGTGCTCTTTAACGGGGTGTAGCCAAGAAGCCATTATATGCGCGCGAAAACCACTAGCAAAATCAAGGTGCAAGGTTGCAATATCAGCAATGCCAGCTGTTATTTGTGCTGTCACGTTAGCCAAAAGCTTTTCTGGAGGCTCACCAGCAATGGCAAGCAACATTGAAATATCGTGCGGTGCAAAGCTCCATAGCACGTTTTCTTCCGTACGGATCTTGCCGAAGCTCAGGCGGTGTGATTGTGCGTATTGAAGTTCACCAATGCGCCCGCCCCTCACTTCTTGTAGCAAAGCGATAAACGCAGGGTGATATTGCAGTAAATGTCCAACCATCAGCGTTAACTTCTTGTCGGCAGCCAACTTCGCCAGTGACTCTGCATCAGCAACACTAAGTGCTAGAGGCTTTTCTACAAATACGTGCTTTCCGGCACGCAATGCTTTTTCTGCTAGCGGTGCATGTGTTGCTGCCGATGAGGCGATCACCACGCCATCGACTTCACTATCCGCCAGCACTTCTTCAATAGTGAGGGCTGAAACATTATAGGTATTTGCCATCGCTTTTGCCGCTTGTTCGCTGCTATCTACTACAGCTACCAGCACACCAAGCTCCGACATATTGCGAACTAGGTTTTTACCCCAATATCCACAGCCAATTACTGCGATTTTTGTTTTTACCATAATGTTTAGGTCTTTCGGGTAGAACTGGGGCTGTGCCCCTAAAATTAATGCTATTAGCACTTGTACTAGCGAGGAAGTTTAAGTACCAATTTACCAAATGCAAGCAAATTAACATGTAAGGGCGGTTTACAAAGTTCATGCAGCAAAATTTAGAGAATAATCCATATTGTTGGAAAACTGAACTGGGAGATTTATCAAATCCACTATATTACAATGAAGTATTGGATATACGTGGATTCCAGCCAGATTTTCTTGTTAATGCTTTGCAGGCAATGGTTAGAATTCGCTTGGCTGAAGAAGAAATAGCCAATATGGCAATTTCTGGCCTTGCAAAATGCCCCGTGCATCTGGCGATTGGGCAGGAGGCAGTGGCGGTTGGTGTTGCTGCAAATTTACGAAAAACTGATCGCGCCTTTGGCAATCATCGTTCTCATAGTCACTACCTTGCTATGGGCGGCAGCGAACGAAAATTATTTGCAGAAGTTTTAGGCAAATATACAGGTTGTTCGCATGGCTTTGGTGGATCAATGCATTTATTTGCACAGGAAGTTGGTTTCTATGGTTCTGTGCCAATTGTAGCGGGAACAGTGCCATTGGCGGTTGGAGCAGCAATGGCAGCAAAATTTGATGGTAAAGGAGATGTGGCGCTTGCCTTTTTTGGTGATGGGGCATGCGAGGAAGGCGTTGTCCATGAATGTTTGAATATGTCAGCATCAATGCAGCTGCCAATGATTTTTGTAGTAGAGAATAATTTGTTTTCTAGTCATTTAGATATAAATTTACGTTGCAGTAGGAAGTTATAGTCAAAAAGAATACGATGATTTTTTCGCAGAAAGTCGTGAAACTTTTAAGAAATTAGCAGCGGCAGCGGCAAGTGATCCATATCCGCCGGAAAACACACTTATGGATTATGTCTATGACAGAAATTAGAAAAATAAATTATGGGCAGGCTATCCGCGAAGGATATGCATATCTTCTGGCAAATTACCCTGAAGTATTTGTTATGGGGCAGGGTGTGTGGAGTCCTTGGTACGCTGGGAATTCAATGCTGGAATTAGAAAAAGAATTTGGCAAAGAGCGAGTAATTGACACCCCTGTTTCTGAAGCGGCTGTCACAGGCGCAGCGATTGGCGCGTCCCTGTGCGGATATCGCCCAATTGTTTTGCATCCCCGTGTTGATTTCATGATTCTAGGAATGGATGCTATAGTAAATCAGGCGGCTAAATGGTCGCATATGCTGGGTGGGCAGGCACATCCTGCGGTTACTTTCCGTGCGGTGGTAAATCGTGGTGGACAGCAAGGTGCACAACATTCGCAGGCGTTGCATTCTTGGTTTGCGCACATACCGGGCCTGAGGGTTGTTATGCCGTCCACTGTTATTGATGCAAGAGATCTGCTGATTGCAGCTGCTCTTTCTAATGATCCCGTGGTATATATCGATGATCGTTGGCTTTATGACCAAACTGCTGAGTTGCCACCAGTTGAGCCTATGGATTTAAGGGTTATCAAACCAAAAGTTATGCGTAGTGGTAGCGATATCACCTTGGTGTCTTGCAGCTACTCTACCAAATTAGCATTAGAAGCTGCTGAGTTGCTGGAAAGTGACGGCATATCGGCAGAAGTCATAGATTTGCGCGTATTAAATCCAATAGACCATTCGGTGGCCGTAAATTCAGTGCAGAAAACGGGCAGGCTGATTGCGATTGATGGTGGCTGGACAAATTGTGGGATGGCAGCAGAAATTATTGCCGGTGTGAGCGAAGCGATACGACCATCGGCTTGGAAAAACCCACCCATGCGTATAACTTTGCCAGATGCGCCTGCACCGACTAGCGGAGAGTTGGAAAAAATTTACTATACAGATGCCACACGGATTGCCACAAAAATTCGCACTCAATTTATAGCCTAACGCAAAATATGGAAACAAGCCTAATAGGTTGTAGCGATCTGTGTGTGTCACGTCTGGGCTTTGGTTGTTGGCAGCTTGGCGGACATGGCTGGCAGAATACTGACCAAAAAGCAATTGTTGATGCGATAGAGGGTGCATTGGAACTTGGCATCAATTTTTTTGACACAGCAGATATTTACGGATTTGGACAGTCTGAAGAATTACTAGCACAAACCCTTGCCTTACACCCGCTGGGTAAGGAGGCTATTGTTGCCACCAAATTTGGCGTACGAAATGGCGAAAATGGCAGTTATTACGACAACTCTAAAGGTTGGATTATGGAAGCGGTAGAAGGCAGTCTTTATCGCTTGCGGCGTGAAACAATAGATTTATACCAAATGCATTGGCATGATGCAAAGCGCTCACTTGATGATATTTTTGCTGATTTGGAAAAGCTTCGCGAACAAGGAAAAATACGCTGGTATGGTGTTTCTAATATACCGCCATCCGCTATAAATAATGCGCCAGATGGATTGGCGAGTTTCACATTAAAATATAGTCTTGTGCAGCGGGATGCTGAAGCAGAAATTTTGGCTACAAACAAATCATCATTTATTGCATGGGGAAGCCTGACACAAGGGCTGCTTTCTGGAAAATATAACCGAAATAGTAAATTTGCGGATGATGATATTCGCAGCCGTGCGACGTCTTTATTTGCAGAAAAAAATTGGGATTATTACGAACCTGTGCTGACAAAATTACAGGAAATTGCAGAAAATAATAATAAAACCATGTCACAAGTGGCCCTTCGTTTTGTGCTGGATTATGTGCCAAATAGTATTGTGCTGGCCGGTATAAAAAATATGCATCAACTGAGTGAAAATGCTGGTGCGCTTGACTGGCATTTGTCAGCCAATGGTGTGGCGCAGCTTGTAAAAATATCGGAACAAAAAATATGAATATAAACAAGCGTATTTTGGATATAGTTTTGGCGACTTTTGTGTTGTTGCTCAGCTTTCCAATTATAATCATCTCGCTCATTGCCATTTATAGGCAGGATGGCGCAAATCCACTATACAGCCCATATCGCGTGGGTAAAAATGGCGTACCTTTTAGGATGCATAAAATGCGCACGATGATTGTTGGGGCAGATAAAAACAAAATGGACACTACGGGAGCAAATGACACTAGGATAACCAGATTGGGGCATGCGTTGCGCAAATATAAGCTCGACGAACTGCCGCAATTGTTTAATGTGTTGCTCGGGCAAATGAGCTTCGTGGGGCCTCGCCCGCAGATTGATAGAGAGGTTGCGCTCTATACAGAAATAGAAAAAGGCCTGCTCACAGTGCAACCAGGGATAACCGATTTTTCTTCAATTATTTTTTCTGATCTTGGGGATATTGTGGCAAATGCACCGGATCCTAATATCGCGTATAATCAACTTGTACGCCCATGGAAAAGTAGGCTTGGGCTATTTTATATTGAACATTCCTCCGTATCGCTTGATATTGCACTTATTGGACTTACGGCAGTTGCGGTGGCCTCCAAGAAAAAAGCATTTGCAGGAATAGTTTATTTGCTTAAAAAGCTCAATGCGCCACAAGATCTGCTCGATGTTTGTCAGCGAGACAAGCCGTTGGTGCCTACCCCACCTCCGGGCAGTGATGAGCTGGTAGTAACGCGGAATATATATTAGGTGCTTATTCATAAGCCATTTAATAGCTTACAGCCCTCTGGTTCATAGGTAATCATATAATTATGAGGACAATAAATTGAGTTATTTTTTTCTGTACGCAAAGCAATGGATTAAGTTTATTCTTATGGTGACAATTCTTTTTGGAGCCTCATCTTGTAATAACACCCCGCTACCCAAGTCACGAATGCCGAATCCTTATGGTGACTCTGGCAAAACCATTTCCATAGACATTTCCTCTCCGGTTCCACTGGCGGAGTCCACATTGAGTGGAACCCTAATATCAGGGTATTCAAAAGATAATAAGCTGCTCTTTTCCGCAGGCTTCCCTCTTTTCTGGAATAGTTTTTCTGCTAATTCATTGGGGGAATTACAATTATTCGTACGTAGCCCCAATATGGATTCTCCTTTTGTGGCGTCTCCTGAAGCAGTTGAGGGGGCACACAGCACATATTTAGTGAAGAACAATGATGAACTTTACCTGTTTAATTCGTCATCTTCTGATCCTGACGGATATTATTATCCGATGAAAGAAATAGACAATGGAAAATATATGTTTGAGAAATGGACTCTACAAGTCTCGCGTGAGCCCTTTAAAAATCTGGGCTACCAATATTCATTGGACAAAACAGACGCTGGCCAATGGATGTTGAGTGCTTGTAAAGTGACGAATTCAAAGGAATGTTCTGAGATTGAAATTGCACCAGATTCCGCCGTGTTTTCTTACGGTGGAAATAATGTAAATACAGTAGCAGTAACCAACAAAGCGGATGTTTTATTCCATAGCAAAAATGGATGGTGTAGAGGCGAAAAAACTACCAATGGTGGATACAAGTGCAACAAAGAAATGACCGCAATTACAGCTCACGGCGGCTGGCAAATCTATTCCTCCATTAAAACCAAAGATGGCACTCTCATGGGAGAATTCCCAACCGGCAGATTTTGGTTGCTAGGAGATGGTGTTTTGCATCCCACATCGCTCAGCCCGTATAACAAAGATAGCCATGAAAATCTTGAGCTACAGTCTGTTGCCCTTTTTTGTGGCGATTTATATGCTGGTTTCTGGCCTCGAGGCGAAGTGTGGGAAAAGCCGCTAGATAGTAATCAATGGAAAGAGCCGCAACGCCTCTTTACATCTCCGTTAGGTTTAAAAAAAGGAGAAATCCCTTACAAAGATCTTTTAGAATCCCGTGCATATGGGGTCTACGATACTAACACAATGTTTGGGCAACGCGCCACGTCTATGGCTACTTATGGGAACTCTCTTCTCGTTGCAACGGGAAATCTAGGAAATTGGCATAAAGATGTTAAACGACCATGGTTTATGTCAAAATCACAGGCTGATGAATACGGTAAGATTCATATAAAAACTGATTCCAATTGCCTAACCACTTTTGTTGATGATAAGGTGCGTTTAAATATTCAAATAAATTCTAATACGCTCTCTGTTTACAATGATGGATATAAAATAGCAGAAACACTGTTACATGACTTTGACAGTAGTAAGATAACCCATTTCAAAATAGGTGAGGGGGTATTTGGCCCCCTAAGCGATAAACAAATCAAAGTGAATATCTTAAATAATAGTATTTGAACCACAGGAAAACTATGTATAATGGTCATAAAATAAGCGTTGTTGTTCCTGCCCACAACGAAGAGACGCAAATTACTAAAGTAATTGATACGATGCCTGATTTTGTCGATCACATCGTCATTATTAACGATGTCAGCAAAGACAGAACTTCAGAGGTCATACGCAACCATCCTGCGTTTGGCACCCCCAAAATAATATTGCTCGAGCATGAAGTGAATCAGGGTGTTGGCGGAGCGATTGCCACTGGTTATAAATGGAGCAGGGATAACGGAATTGACATTGCTGTGGTGATGGCTGGTGATGCACAGATGAACCCTGCAGATTTACCAGCTATTCTTGATCCTGTGGTAAGCGATATAGCGGATTATACTAAGGGCAATCGCTTGGTGACTGGCAATGCCTTCCGCAAAATTCCCAAAATTCGCTTCTTTGGGAATTCTATTTTGTCGTTACTGACAAAAATTGCATCGGGTTATTGGCGAGTGGCGGATTCGCAGACTGGATACACCGCCATAAACGCCAAAGCGCTGTGGGCGATTGATTGGGACAAAATGTATAAACGCTACGGGCAGCCCAATGATTTATTGGTAAAGCTCAATGTAGAAAATATGCGGGTGATCGATGTTCCAGTTGAGCCTGTATATAATGTTGGAGAGGTGTCTGGCATTAAAATACGTGTGGTGATGTTCACTATCAATTATCTGTTGTTGCGCCTATTCTTCTGGCGACTTAAAGAAAAATATGTCATCCGCAATTTTCACCCATTGGTTTTCTTTTACGCTTTTGGATTCTTTACGCTAACCCTTAGCGCGATTATGTTTGTGCGTTTAATTTGGCTCTGGACATCCATTGGGCATGTGCCTGAAATAACCTTTCTAACTTGGCTATTTTCATTTTCTATCAGCTTCAATTCATTTGGGTTCGCCATGTGGTTTGATTATGATGAAAACAAGCATCTAAATCCACCGATGATGACGCGCGATATAGTTCGTAAATAATAATAAAATGCGTTTCGTATTCCATTTTTTACGTTCGGCGCTAACTCATAAAATCAACCGCGATATCGCGTGGACATTCATGAGCTTCGGTATCCTTGCGGTTAGCGGGATTTTAATGAATATCATGATCGTATTGTTTCGGGATGCGGCAGCCCTTGGAGTCTTTAATCTTTCATATGCAATTTATCTTATTGGCTCACAAGTAGCCGTGATGGGCATTCATAACTCAGTTATGCGTTATTCGGCCTATCATGCGGAAGATCCTTTTGAGCGTGGACAAATGTTATCAAGCGCTATGTTGCTTACCCTTGTTTTTGGGGTAGTGATAGGTGGAGCGGTCTATTTGGCAACCCCACTGTATGAAATGATTTTTTCTAGCAAAGCATCAGCGCAGGCCATTAGCTATACCGGTTTCGGACTGATGTTATTTCCTCTGAATAAGGTGTTGATTGGCTATATAAATGGGCTTCGCCATATGCGTGCATTGGCGATTTTACAAGCCACTCGTTATTTAACTGTTCTTGGTGCTGTTGCGGTGGTTAGCATTTCTAATTTGCCTTTCACAGTTGCCTCTCTTTCCTTCTTTGCAGCTGAGTTGCTTACCACTATTTCCACCCTAATTTACATGGAAAAGGCGGGTCTGCTCAAGTGCTTGCGGGTTACAAAAAAATGGATAAAGGAGCATTTGGTATTCGGCGGCAAAGGCGCGCTTGGCAGCATGTTCTTGGATATGAATACGCGGGTAGACGTATTGCTAATAGGAATATTTTTGAACGATAGCGCGGTTGGAGTTTATAGTTTTGCAGCTATGCTGGTGGATGGGTTGCAGCATATTCTTTCTATGTTGCGGGTTAATTTTAGCCCTGTGTTGGTTGCTGCAATGCGTGATAAGGATTGGGTACAAGCAAAAAAACTTCTGCATTATTCTAAAATATATGTTTTGTTTGGAGTGATTATATTTGCCGTCTTAGTTATTCCTAGTTTTTATGTGTTTACGAATTATTTTGCGCACGATAAAAGCTTAATTGAGGGGTGGAAAATACTCGCTGTTTTATTTGGTGCTTATATAATAATTTCTGGATTTACTCCGTTTGATAATTTATTGCTGGCAAGTGGCCACCCGACTCAGCAAACCATTCAAAATATCAGCATTACATTGGTTAATGTCGTTTTGTGCCTTTTGCTTATCCCCGTTTTTGGTATTGTCGGCGCAGCAACAGCAACAGCTTTTAGCTATATTGTAGGAACTGTGGTAATGATATTTTTTAGCAAGAGATTGCTCGGCTGGAATATGATTGCCAACTCAATCAAGGAATAAAGCAATGTGTGGAGTTTTTGGCATTGTTGCGCCTCAAGATGCCAATATATCGGACAAAGAAATAGAAAAAGTTTTGCAACAGCTTTATCTGTTTTCAGAAAGCAGGGGTAAAGAATCAGCGGGGATTCATATATATCTGCCTGCTAGCGGCAGAAGTTGGACACTAAAAAGCGCCCGACCTGCATCAGAATTTATCAAATCAAGAGAATATAAGGCGCTATTAAAAGAAGTATTCACCGAAGCACACAAAACCAAAGGAGCAATAGCCGCGATTGCCCATTCTCGCTTGGTTACCAACGGCAGGGCTGATGACGCTAAAAACAACCAGCCTATTTGCTATAATGGCATATCAATAGTGCATAATGGGATTATCGTTAATGTCGATGAATTATGGAAAAAGAATCCTGATTTGCGGCGCGCTGCCGAAGTTGACACTGAAGTAGCGGCAGCGATACTTTCCAAAGCGATAAATGACGCAAAAGATCCAGCAACTGCAACTAGTGAATTATTCAGAGATATAAAGGGCACAGCTTCAATTGCATGGCTTGAGGCCAAATCTGATGGCATCGTGCTCGCAACCAATACTGGAGACTTATTTTACTATTTAAATAGCTCTCACAAGTTCATGGCGTTCGCTTCCGAGCGTTACATACTAGAACAAGCAATGCAAAAGGCATTGCCAGCAATAAAAGAAAAAATAGAAGCTGCATGGGTTTCACCCAAAACGGGGTTACATGCGAGGCTTTCAGATTTGCAGCTTCAGGAATTTACGTTTATATCGTCTGCATCAGCAAATAGCGATACCTCTCTGTCGTCTCGTCACCACAAAGAATATAACATTATCAATAACACTGCCGATGAAAGGTTTGTGCGCTACAATGCCAAAAATCTTGCCCATTTAAAGCGGTGCTCATGCTGTATTTTACCTGAGACATTTCCTTTTATCAGTTTTGACGAGAAAGGAGTGTGTAATTATTGCCGTGGGTACCAGCCTAAATATAAGAACTTGAACCCAGAAATAGCTAAACACGATTTTTTTGCTTCTCTGGAAAAATATCGTACTGGCGGCGGAAATAATCCCAATGTAATCGTGCCATTTAGTGGTGGGCGTGATAGTTGCTATGGATTGCATTTGATCAAAAAAGAATTTAACCTTACGCCGATAACATTCACCTACGATTGGGGAATGGTAACGGATTTGGCAAGGCGAAACATTGCTCGTTTTTGTGGAGAACTTGGAGTTCAAAACATTTTAGTTTCCGCTGATATAAAAACAAAGCGCGAAAATATACGCAAAAATGTGGCGGCGTGGTTAAAAAAGCCAGACTTGGGCATGGTGCCATTATTTATGGCAGGTGATAAGCATTTTTTTTCACTGGTTAATAAATTGAAGCGTCAGACTGGAATTAATCTTGATTTATGGTGTGCCAATCCTTTGGAAAATACAGATTTTAAATCTGGTTTTTGTGGTATTGCGCCTGATTTTGATAAAACGCGTCTGGATTATTTGTCAATGAGCCGTAAGCTGAAAATGATTGCTCATTTTGCAGGTCAGTTTATGAATAACACCAGCTATCTCAATAGCTCGTTGATAGATACATTTACGTCTTTTCTTGCTTATTATGTTGAGCCAAGGCGCGATTTCTATTTTATATTCAATCATATGGTTTGGAATGAAGATGAGGTAAATAAAACCATTATAGGTGCATATGATTTTGAAATGTCGCCCGATAGCCCAAGCACTTGGCGCATTGGCGATGGCACAGCTCCATTTTACAACTATATATATTTAACCGCCCGTGGGTTCAGTGAGTTTGATACATTTCGCAGCAACCAAATCCGCGAAGGTATGATAACCCGCGAATATGCAATGGAGCAAGTCCTGCTAGAAAATCAACCTCGCATAGCATCGCTGCGTTGGTATTTAGATACTATCGGACTGGATTTCAACGATACTATTAAGCGTGTAAATATGCTTGATACTATGAATTTGCATGGCTAGTAGAGAATATGCACGAACAGTCAGCTTCTTTATTGGCGTGGTTGGTAGTTATTTTACTCAGCCATTTTGCAACCGGACACTTGGTAAGATTTCTTCCGTGGTCTGAAGCTGCTCGTAAATCTAATATGCCGTTGTTTTTTGGTGCGGCTCTTGCACCATTTTTATTGGGGTTTATTGTTATATTTGCACTAAAATTATTGCCTGAACAGAGTCATTTGGCTCATTCCGCATTTATTTTCATGAGTTTACTATGCTGCATTCTTTTATCCTATCTGACTTCATTTTATATTAAGCCCCCCTCTTTTTCTGCATCATCGTTCTCTAGCCATCGGTATTTTGGGGATGAAAAACTATCAATTGTTTTGCTTGCTGGGTTTATCATTTTTCTTATAGCAAGCGCGCTGAAAACTCCGCTTATGCAAACGGATGCTTTAGAATATGCACAAATGGGGCGAATTGTTTTTGATACCAATACACTTGCGAGCTACCCGCCAGTCGTTGCCAGCAATCACCCATCAGGGTTTTATGCACCCGTAACTCATCCCCCGCTTTATGTAGCATTAGTTTATGCCTCATATCTTTTACAAGATAATGCCGATATGCCGTTTCTTATGAGGCTTATCAGCCCTTGGTGTTTACTTGTAGCTACCGGGGTGGTTTTTTCTTTTGGCTCTATGATAAATCGTCGTACCGGGCTTTTTGCTGCGGTATTATTTATTTCTACCCCGCTCTTGTTTATGGGAGCAACTGCATCACTAATTGATCCACTATCAGTACTCGGTTTTACATTAGTATTTGCAAGTATTTTCTCATTCTCGGCATCGCCTATAAGGCTTGGTTTGTTGCAAGGAGGCGTACTCGGCATCGCTTTCTGGGTGCATTCGCAAGCGGTTTTATTTCCTGTGTTACTAATAGCGGGGTTGGTTTTTTATAATGGGGTTGGCAAATGGCCGCGTCTTGCCAAGCAAATTTTGGCTATAATTCCTATAAGTATTGCCATTGGCATTGCCCCATATCTGAATAATTATAAAAAAATTGGTTCATTTATTACGGATAATCCTCTGGTCTTTCAGCTGCAAAATCTTGCATGGAAAGACTATTTTCTTATCGGCCGTGGCGTGGATAGTCTTACGGCACAAATTCAGTACGGCGTTTTCAAAGGTTGGTTTGCTCTTGAGGCTTATGGCCTTTTATTCTGGCTTATGACTGCTGGATTTCTCTGGCTTAAAAGGCCCTCACTATATTCAATTCGTCAATTTGTTATCGGAAATAACGATAGTCCAAAAAAAATATTATGGGCATCACTAGCAGTAGTTTTACTCTATCATTTTGGAGTGGTGCTTGCCATTGCTCTAGGCGTGAATCAGATGTTTCGCATTGAGCGATATATGTTGATTTTGCTACCTTGTGTGGCGGTTCTATCGGGATTTGTTCTTTCAAACTGTTTTGATTTGCGAGGAAAAACAAGGCTTCGTCGCACTTTTGCGGGTATCGTTATGGTTCTGCTTTTATTGCAGATCGGAGTGTTTTATTTGCAGCAGGAAAGCAGATCTGAGCCACCACAGCAACGAGTTATGGAATTTATAAAGGAGAATTTGCCAGAAGATTCTATAGTTTATGCAACCCTATCCGGAGATATGTATTATTCAAATAGGAAAATGCTGGGTAATTTAGCCCCGAGTCTGCTTGAATTTTATCAAGCAAAGACACCAGAGCAGGGGGTTGAGTTACTAAAAAAACTGGGTGTGACCCATATTTATGTCACAGCTAATGCTCAGCCAACTTTTTATAATTCTAGTATGCAAAGCATTGTTGGTGAAAGCCGGTTTTCTACACTGATCTACAGTGCGGATGGTCATCAGCTCTATGCAATAAATGCTAGGATATTACCCATAAAATCACCAAATAACTTTGATTTTATGCCGCCTAATGCAGGTTGGGAAAGGAGGCAAATGCTCCTCATTGGCGGCAGGAAAGCATTGGCTGGGGTTGGATTATTTGCAGAAACAATGAGCAGCGAAATAAAATCCGAAACCAAATTACCATTTTCTCTTTTTCAGCGTGACATTTCAGTGTTGTTGCAAACCAAGCCGATCATTGCTCATGAGGCAAGCGAATACCAGATACAGCTGGACATAGAGGGGTATGGCTTGGTTCGTTTTTGGCTTACACAATATGACGAACAAGGGCATATTGTAGAAGAAAAATATCTTTTAACTGAAACTATTTTAAGCGAGCGTTATAGCGAAAGAAATTTTGTTTATCGTTTCAAAACCTCACCAAAGGCTAAATTTGTACAATTTGGCATAGAGCATTACGGAAATTCACGAGTAAGAGTTAAACGGGCGCTTCTTAAATTGCCGTGATTATTGCTTAACGTATTTGCTTGTCGCCAATCTGCAAAAACAGAAGAATACCATTAGGGACTGTGTCGGATATTCCCTGCAAACGCTAAATCACATAGCGAAGCACCTAAATTTATTAGCCAGTAAATGGTTTGCCAAGAGTCGGTGAGCATCTAATTTATATTCCTAGTGCGATGGTGCAAGAATATAATCGTTAGTATTGCAACAGCAATGCCTGCACCGTGAGAAATTATTACGGTTGTATAATCTGCAACTATTAAATTTACAACGGCAACCGCCATCACTCCAAGGGTTAAATCGGCAAATGGCTTTGCCGAGTACCTAATTAACAATGCAAAGATGACATCAAAAAATATGGTTGCGAAGCCAGCCAGCAATAATCCCAATGTTCCAAGATAGGCAGGGTAAGTAAATAAATAGCTGGTTGGCGCAGTGCAGGTAGAAGTTTTGTCGCCAGAATAATATATATCGCAAACCTTTGCGGGGACGCTAATATAGTTGTTAGAAAAAAACTTGGCGATAGAAAGCCCAGAAAATCCTGGCGCTCCATAATCGGCAACATATAAATAATGCCACGAGGCAACCTGTAGTGGGTTGACAAGAACCCTGTAAGCTAAGCCCAGAATATGTGTGCGTATAGTTTTTACTGACTGTATAGGGTTCTGTTTTTCATCGTCTATGGCGGGTAACGGCTTTGCTACGATTGCAGCACTATTGCAAAATCTTGTGACTTCGTTACTAAGGTCGGCAATTTTCTCACTAGTCATTTCATAATAGGATTTCGGTGGACGGAGTGATTCTAGTAGCGGCCTTACTCTATCGCATACACCTAGCTTGACGATGCAGCTTCCAAATTGATATTTGCCATTGCCACCGCTACTTTCTTGCGTAATTTTTACAAAAATTATTGTAGTCGCAAAGAGTAAAATAAGGCTACTTACAATAATAATTTTCCATTTCCAATTTTTTGCAACCAGAAAGCCAACCACTGATAGTGCAACTGCCATTGGAATAATGGAGCCTTTTGCACCACCCAGTAGCGGGGCAATAATGACAATTGCAAGTATGAATACCCAGAGTATTACAGGGATGAATTTTTTAGACTTAGCATCAAAATAGATTTTACCGATTAGTAAGAAGGCTGTGATTGGAGCAACGGCACTGGTAATGATATTCAGCAGATGTGGGGCATAAGTTCTGCCCATCAATTTACCAATTATTTCTCGCACGAGTAGGGTTAAGTGCTTCTCGGTGAATAGGGCATATAATGCCGTACAATTAAAAGGAATTTTATAAAAATATAGCCCAAGCAACACAAAAAAAATAGAAAGCGGAAACCAAAATACCAATCCTTGAAAATAGTATGGGAGATAACTTTCTTGCAGAGCTTTTGTTGTTTTGTGGACTATAGCGGTATTCCTATTCAATCTTGGGGTGGCATAAACCCACAGCAGATTTATGATTACTGCGGTATGGATACTTGTGAAAAACCAGATTGCATTGGGAAGATGTGTGGAAAACAATGGAGAAAAAACTGCTAATGGCAGCTGATAAAGTAATAATGTTATCGCTGCGATGATGAACGCGGGCCGCATGATACGTTCTGGGCGTTGACACCCAAGGCAAACCATAAAAAACAAGCAGCCAAAGGCTAAAAACGCATTGATCGCTGAATATGAATTAAACCACGTTTCTGATAAAATCAAAGAGTCTGTTAGTGGATTGTTCATTATACGTCAGTTGTTTTGCGTTGTTTCTACAGGGGCTTGGATATTTTGTTTATGAAATCTGAAATGCTTTGTGATCATTTGGGATATCATTTGTACTCATAACGAGATTTTTAGTTGCATAATGAATTTCAGCTAATTGCCAAAGATAAACTGCCGTAGAGCAAAATGAAAATGCTGCCAAATAAACAACAATTCCGACATCAAATATATGTACTATTACTGTCAGTAATAAAATAGAAACAACCCAGCAAGCGTTTGCTAAAAACTGCCGATGGATTCGTCTGGTTAATATAAGCAAATTAAGTGTGGGCCCTATTATTAACTGTGAAACAATTAATGGCAGTAGTATTCGGCAATACTCACCTGAAGTTGCCCATTTTTCTCCCAAGATTGTAGAAAATATCCATGGCCCCCAAAATAGGATTAATATAGCGCCGGGTAGAATTAACAAGAAAAGCTGAGAGATTATTCGAATAAATTTCCCATGCACTAAATTGGGCTGATTATGAAAAATAACCGTGATATTGCCAAAAAATACATGCGCAACAGCAACCGATAGCACATTGGCAACTGCCTGCACAGCTTGGTAGGCCATGCTAACGTAACCGGCTTGAGTCTCTTGATAAAAATATATTACAGTTAACGAAAAAAAAGCAATGGGCAATTCGTTCAATAAAGCAGATGCCGTGTGTGTAATACAATGTTTCCTGTAGCCTTTCAGGATGTTCCACCACACACGGACTCGTTTAATATACTTAAGAATCGGGAAAGTCGCGCTTTTGCGCCACACCCTATAACACATCGCCAAACGCCCGACAGAATCACCAGCAATTAAACCAGGCATAGGAGAAATACCTGGTATAAAAGGAATAATGATACGAAATACCATTTGAACGATGGATTGATCGCATTGACTCCAGCCAATGGCTTGATAACTTTCAATACGCGTTAGCCATTGGCGAAAAATTCTAAAATACAAAACTCCAGCACTACTGATTATAAATAAAGCCGACATCGATACCGGTACTGGCTCTTTTGAGAATAAGGGCCATATATAATATGCACCAAAAGCAGTAAGCGCTATTACGCCTAAGCTAATTACTAATGATGCTGCGAGCAAGTATCTGGCTTTCTTTAAGGATTTCGGTAACGATACGGCATATTCAATTTTAAAAGCTCCGATAGCCCCCACAATACCAAGCATCGCTACAAAGCCACTTAATGTACCAAAAGCGTGTGGGTCATAAATACGCGTTAAAAGTGGCAAAGTCACAATAGAGATTATTTTTGCCATCGCAGTTAATGTCGATAGCTTAAATATATCTGCAAAAAACCGACGTTCTGATACTGAGGTTATTTTGATCAACAAAGACAAGCGATCGAAAATCGATTTCATATAATAAACTAGTTTTTTGATATACATCCATTCGATAAGCATCCAATAGATGGCTATTATTTGTTTGCAGCGATCGCTGCGATTAGCAAAGCAAGACTATGAATAAACGCTTTGACAAAATCAATCATTATATGGATGCTTGCGCTATTTTAAAGTTCAAATGATTAGGTTTTAATATGATGGGGAAAATATTGATTACAGGTGGAGCAGGATACATTGGCTCTCACATTGCTCATGAATTTTCTGACAATGACTACGAAGTTACCATTTTAGATAACCTGTCTACTGGAAATGTTTCTCTCATACCCAAGAATGCCCATTTTTTTCAGGGAGATTTTACAGACCATACATTGTTAGACACTATATTTAATGACCATAAAATAGATTCAGTCATTCACTGCGCAGCACTTATAGATGCTGCCGAGTCGCTCGTGAAACCCATTGAATATTATCGTGAAAATTCTGCAAAAACAATTGAATTGATTGCCTTTTGTGATAAGAAAAATATCTCCAAATTTTTATTGTCATCAACCGCTGCAGTATATGGTAACCCAATCTCAATATTAGTGGACGAAGAAACATATTGTCGTCCAGTTACGCCTTATGGCTCTTCTAAATTAATGGCTGAACAATTTATTGGGGATTTTTCGCGCGTTACATCAATAAAATTCGGAATATTACGTTATTTTAATGTGGTGGGAGCCGACCCCAAAGGGCGCACCGGACAACCTAACGCGAATTCAAGCAGCGTGTTTTCTTCATTATGCCGCGCGGCGCTAGGAAAGCAAGAATGCTTTACCATTTATGGAAACGATTATGATACTCCAGATGGGACGTGTGTGCGCGATTTTGTCCATGTTTCCGATTTAGCCAATGCACACAGACTAACATTGGAATATTTATCTAATGAAAAATCACCTTTATTAATGAATTGCGGTTATGGGCATGGGTTTTCAATAATGCAATTAATTAATACGATGGAAACTGTGCTCGAAAAGAAAATGAGCTATGAATTTGGCGCAAGACGCAACGGTGACATAGTCCAGATTATTGCATGTAACGATAAAATGCGCAAAAAACTAAACTGGATACCTAAATATGACAGCCTAAATGAGATGATGAGCACAGCTTTAAAATGGGAAGAAACATTTTATAAAAGCAACTTGGGTTAGCCCTCACTTATCAGCCGCTGATAAATAGCGCTAAGTTTTTCAGCATAAAGGTCAATATCCATATCCTTTAAAACCGCCCTAAGGTCATAATTTCCGCCACTCTCTATCGTCTCTATTATAGCTTGGCTTAGTTTATTGGCATCAGCATCTACCACCTTACAGGCTGGCGTTTTGTCGGCAATATCTCGTAAGTCGCTTACATCTGTTGCAACAAACGGAACATTACATGCCAATGCCTCTTTTATGCAATTTGGCCACCCTTCATGTATAGAGGTTAAAATAGTGACATCACAAGCATTGATATAAGTTGGCATAAGATTATGATCTACACCCTCAGCCAATAACATCTGCAAATCTGGAAGTGTATTTTTAGCGATCGCATAAGCCTCATATGCCAGTTCTGCGCGTTTAACAGCATTCCCCCTGCAGGCGGAAGTGAAAAGGATGTATTTAGCATGTTCATTCAATCCCAGCTGTCTGCGTGCAGATATTTTATCCATTAGTATAAATTTTTGCAGGTCGATGCCGTCTGGCAAACTAATTACTTTGGTTTTGGGATATCTCAGCTTCACTTCTGTTGCCATCCGTTCGGACATCACAATGACTTTTTTATAAAAAGGCAACGACACCGACGTCATAAGCTGCGCACAAAAACTGTGTGTTATAGTCTTAAAGTCTTTACCTACTATTCCGTACCAATCCGATCCACGCAGTGACAGGAGTTTTTTATTAGGTAAAAACACCGAAAGAAAGCCACACATTGAGCCATATTGGGCGTGAATCAGGTCACACGTCCTTGCCAATTTTAGCAGCGAGGGAATAGACCTTATAAATTGAATAGGATGTTGCTTTATTCCGCCAATATAGATTGGGATTACTTTAACGCCATTTTTTCCAAGTGGCTCAATAAGTTGGAACATGAATACACCGGAATTTTGCGCGCTCGGTGAAAAGCTATGCGTCCATAGCACTTTTACCACTGAAAAACCTCCGCTGAGACATACGAGTCATTTTTAGTAAAATTTGCATTCCTATAAGTGCAGCCGATATTGGTACTAATATCATGATTAATGGTTTAAACGCTCCCATCATGAAGCCTCTAAAAAACTGCATCATGATACTAAAACCAACCGTTCGATAAATGATATCAAAATATATCGGAGCACTAAAGAAGTCTGTTGCTTTCTGAAAGCAACGCCACACCCACCCCCATAAAAACCCAAAAATCAGAAACTCTACAAAAGAAGCATAAAATCCAAAATTGATATATGCCTCAGCTATGGCACCGAACCCCATGCCTTCGCCCGGACGCCAATTAGGAACATGTGTCCTAGCGAAAGATTCTGCTATATCTAGAGGACGATTTTGCCATAATACTCTTGGAATGAATAAGCTCAGACCGTCTATGTAACTACTTCCTAGAAGTAGGGGCAAAGGCTCTCTTACAGCAATGATAGTTGCTCCCATGGGCCCAACTGGCTCTTTATTCATAAAACTTATTTGGAAGTTTTCCATGAATGAGGCCCGAGCGAGATCAAAGTCCCTACCCACAACTGGATGCCTAAGAACAGTATATAAAGGTAGGAAAATAAAAACTACAAACAATACTCCGAGCAACACCCCTAAATAAGCTAGTTTTTGGTTGCGAATATAAAAGAAATAGGCATAGCCCATACCAAGAAATGCCAAAACAATTGGCCCTTTTACAAAGGTCAAAAAACCTAGGGCGATATTGATTGCAAGCATTAGTGATCCGATCAAGAAAAAAAGCCGTTTTTTTCTAATAATCATAAACACCGCTAGTATCGCGTTTAATGTGTAACAAACCTCATATAAAAACGCGGGTAATGGATTGCCGTGTTTTGCATTATACATTGAAGCGTATGATTTAAAGATAGAGGTCAAAAAGTCAGAGAAAAAAAATGCCAGAATAAGAACTAGAAAAATCATGAGTGAAAATAGCGAAATTTCAAAAGCTTTATGTCTAATTGATAATGCTTTACTTAATTGCTTGAAGTTTAACTGATTTGGGAAGTGTGATTTAAATCCCGATAAGCCATAACCTATCGTAAATGCTATAATAGCCATGACACCCATTGCGTATATTTTATAGTAAACGGATGGTGATGCCGTTGTACTATTTGGGAATGCATTATTTATTGCAATGGGTCTTTCAAACTTCAGAGGGTGATACTTATAACGAACATTACCTTTGGCATCTTTTAAAAAAGCGGCAAATGCATCTGGCTGGTTTTTATATTTTTCAGATAATAATTTGAGAAAATAAGTGTCATCAAGTGGATTGGTTTCATTTTTATATCCAGGAATTAGTTTGCGAATGGCGGCAAATGTAGTGGGCCGATAATTTGTATAATTATCACCCAATACTATCCTTTCGTTTAACTTCTCGACCTGATGTGCAAAAGAGCCAAATGTAAAGTCATCATATTCGTTTGCCAGCATCTCTAACGGAAGGGCTAAAAAGTATAGAAAGGAAAAAATTGTAAAAAAAAAGGTAGTCGAATAAAATCCTTCTTTTTTATAAAAAACATAAATTGAAAATGCGCCCGCTACAAAAGCTATGGCAATCATAAAAAATAATATTGCCATTTAGCACCCCGAAATTTTTACTTTTTATTCTTAGGCTCGCTCAGAATAAACATACACTGCCATGAAAGCCATTGAATCACCGGAATTCTGGTAAGCACTGCATCAATTGCACCAAGAACAGCAAGAAGGGGCTTAAAAATACTGGTATTGCGGAAAGGAACGGCAAATATAGACACCAAGAAATAGTGCTTCTTTTCAATTTTATTGAAGTATTGCAAACCTTTCATAACTTGAGGTTGCCCAAGAATATGTTCCACTTCCCATGCGGTGCGCAGATGCGGCGTCATTTTGCGGTATAGATGGATTATTGGGTTGTGGCGAATGGCTTCCAAACAAAAAAACTTACCATTTGGGCGCAGCAATCTTGCCGCCTCACTGTAAGCTGCATCCAAATCCATATGATGTAACGCGCCTTGTTCTAGGATTACATCAAAAGAGCTATCAGGCAGGCCTGTTTTTTCACAATCCAGAACACGGTAATCAATTTTTTCTAGGTCAGCATTACCTTGAGCCGCTTTTTTGGCAAGTTCAATGGTAACGGGTGCAATATCTGCAGCGATAGCAGAGCGAACATATCCTGCAACATGAGGCAACATAGCAGTGTTGCCGCAAGCCATTTCAAAAACATCTTTATCTTTGGTGTTGGCAAGTAGCCAATTTTTAATATCTTCGGTCTGCGCCTTATCTATGCAATAATACTTCAAATTAGCATTGTATTTGTCAAAATCAGCACCATCTTCCTCTTTGGTGAGGGTGCGGCGAAAATCCGACCATTCAATTTCTTTTATTTTGCGTTCTTCAAGTGCTTCGGCGGCCATTTTAACCTCTGATTTGGATGAGTAATTTTTAATATCTTAGCTTTAGAGCTTAGTTATATAATCTATATGGACTGATAGAAGTCAGAAGTTTTATTCTTTGTCAAATCTAAAGTGAATCTTTGTGGCTTGATTTCTGCCGAGGTTTCCCCCAGCCATTTTTTCTTTACCATAGCAATTACATTTACGCAAAAAATATGCTCGGCGAGGCGTATCGCATCGCTTCATTACGCCTAAAAACACATGGTGGGAAAAGACATCCCTTACTCATCAGGAGTTTTTATGGCCGATATCAAGCCCACCAAAATTGTGAATCATGTTGAGAATCATACCGACCATCCGTTTGAAAATGGTGCCATTGGTGCGATTGGTTCCGTTGCCGCCGTTGGGGTTGCCGTTGGTGCGGCGGTGGGTGTAGGCGGCGCGTTGCCCGGTTTAATCGTTGGTGCTGCCATTGGCGGCGCGGCGGGCGCAGTGGGGGCATATGTTGTGGCCGATGAAATGGAGCAGGATGGAAAAACGATTCCACCGAAAAAACCTTCCGCTTCATAGAGGGAATGCAAATGACCGACCCCATCGCCGCCATTACATCGCAACCGACCACTGGGCCTTTTGACACCGCCGCCATGCAAATTGCGATGGCGCAGGCGCAGGCTGCAGCGGCGCACACGAATCAGCTCGCGTTCTTGAAAGAAATTGCCAAAAGCAATGATGAAACCAATGCCCACGCGCTAGATGGTACACCCGCCACCGCGCCGACGGAGGCGTTGTTTGGCAGTGGCCTGCTCAATCTGCCGGCGTCGGAAGACCCGAATATAGACCCATCGGCTGACCCAACCACGCTCTCGCTCTTCACGCAATTTGGCGCTGATATGACCAGCGCGACCAGTGACAGCGTCAAGGCGCATCAGCTGCATGACATGGCGGTGTTGCAAAAAGATACGGAGCTATTGGAGCAGGCGGCGTATGACAAGAACCACATCCCCATGAATAACAATGCCAGCACGGTGGATTTAAGTCTGCAAGCGCAAAGCATTGCGCAAGGCGGCACAACTTCCATCAATGGCTCCGCGGCAGCCAATTCTGCGCAGTTGGCGCAGCTTGCCGCCATAGTGCAACCCATTGCGAATGACCAGCTCACTGAGGCACTGTTGCAGCATATTCAAGCGCAGCTCATCGCACAGCAAAACCCCATACAATTGAATCTGAACACCCTGACGCTCGCAATGAATTTTATCGCCTCGCTGCAACCCAGCACCTATCACACGATAGAGAATGTGGTGACACAAACGGACAATAAGATCGTCGCTCCCATTACTCCCATTGCCGCTATTGGCGTGGAAAATATGGCTATTTTATAACCACCCCAACCCAAGGAGAAGACTATGACCGCGACAGAAAAAACAAACATCCCCGCACCTTCGAACAAAATAGGCGATCACCCACTCGGTGGCGCGCTTGGTGCGGCGCTCGGCGCAATTGATGGCGCTGTTGTTGCGGGCGCCGTTCAAGGCGCAGCGCTTGGCACAGTGGCAGGACTTCCCGGTATGGCGGCAGGCGTTGCCATTGGTGGCGTCATCGGTGCATTAGTGGGCAAAGAAGTCGCCCAGCAAATCAACCTCAATGCAGAAGAAGCTTACTGGCGCGACAACCATGAACATCAAGCCTATTTCAACTCCACCGCTCGCTATGATGCTTATGCACCCGCTTATCGCTATGGCATCGAAGCCTTCTCGCTCTATGGCGGACGTGCGTTTGATGAAGTGGCGCCACAAATTGCCGGTGGTTGGGAAGGCGCTCGCGGCTCCTCGCGCCTGACATGGGAAACGGCGCAACTGGCCACCCGCGATGCCTATAATCGTCTGAGTGCGAACAACCCGCGCACAGAGCATGCTGCTCCCAAAGCAGTGGAAAAAACAGACGCTGAATTAGAAGAGCAGGATAAATTCAAAATCTGGCAATAATCTTTTATGGCGATTCCACTTTGGATAAAGCTTTCCTACTCGCTCATGGTGGGTGTCATAGTGCCAGTTTACTGGCAGGCTTATGGCCCCACCAATTTTCTTTGGTTGTCTGATATCGCACTGCTGCTTATGCTACCTGCGCTGTGGTTTGAAAACAGGCTGATTGCGAGCATGATGGCGGTAGGCGTTTTGCCGCTGGAGATCATCTGGATGTTGGCATTTTTTTCAGGCGGCACGCTCGGGCACATGGCCGATTACATGTTTGATTCCCAGCTCTCACCCTTCCTTCGCGGGCTTTCCCTGTTTCATTTCCCTATGCCGGCTGCCATCATCTATATGCTGCTGCGCTATGGCTATGACGCGCGCGCAGTTTTTGCACAAATGGGGGTGATGTTTATTGTGCTTCCGCTGACCTACGCACTCACAAAACCCGCTGATAATGTCAACTGGGTGTTTGGCTTTGACGGCGTGCAAACGACATTGCCGCCGCTGGTCTATCTTGCATTTTTAGCCGCTGCGATGATAGTCTTTGCCATCATCCCTATGCATTTTTTATTGAAAAACTGTTTTCACCACATGCGTAGATAAAGCGAATAATAAACATGAACTCTACCGTAAAAACACCCCCCGCACTCTTTTCAAAATGGCAGATGGCAATTGCGATTGCATCACTCATTGCGATTGCTCTGCATTTTGTGCTTTCAAGCGACATTCCACTCCTCGCGCTCATCATTATTGGTGGCATTCCGCTGGTCATTCAGGTGGTCATCAAAATGTTCCGTGGCAGTGTGGGTGCGGATTTTTTGGGTGCTATTGAATTGGTCGCTGCCGCCGCGCTTGAACAATATTTAGCCTCGGCGCTGATTGTTCTTATGCTGGCGGGTGGGCAGGCGTTGGAGGTGTATGCGATGCGCCGGGCCTCCGCTGTGCTGCGTGCATTATCCGAGCGGATGCCCGCTTCCGCGCACCGAAAAAAAGGTGGTGGTGTGGAGGAAATCACGCTTGCCGATATTGCTATTGGCGATGAAATTTTGGTCTATCCGCATGAAACTGCGCCGGTCGATGGTGTGGTAACAGAGGGGCATGGCTCGATGGATGAATCCTACCTCACGGGAGAGCCATATCAGATTTCCAAAGCGCCGGGCGCCTCCGTGCTGTCAGGCGCAATCAACGGCGAATCGGTGCTGACCATACGCGCGGAAAAACTCGCGCATGATTCGCGTTATGCGCAGATCATGGGGGTGATGCAAGAGGCCGAGCAAAAACGCCCCACCATGCGCAGACTTGGCGATCAGATTGGCGGCTGGTTTGCGGTGTTTGCACTCATTGCCACGGGCTTGGTGTGGCTGGTCACGGGCGACGCGCTGCGCGCTCTTGCTGTGCTGGTCATCGCCACGCCATGCCCGCTGATTATCGCCATACCCATTACCATCATTGGTGCCATTTCGATGGCAGCGCGACGCGGCATCATCATCAAAGACCCAACGGTGCTCGAGCGCCTGCCCACCTGCCGCACGGCGATTTTTGACAAGACCGGAACGCTGACCTATGGCAAGCCAGAACTCACCGAAATCGTGCCAGCAGAAGGGCTCGCGAAGAACGATATTTTGCAGCGCGCCGCAAGCCTTGAGCGCTATTCCAAACACCCGCTGGCCAGCGCCATTATGCAGGCCGCCGCGAAAGAAAATCTTACTTTGATAGAAGCCGATAGCGTGTCCGAAAAACCGGGGCAAGGCCTAACCGGCATGGTTGCTGCGCACGAAATTTCCGTCACCAGCCGCAAAAAACTTTTGCAATTGCAGCCAGAGTTGCAATTGCCACCCACGGCTGCGGGCTTAGAAAGCATCATCCTGATGGACGGAAAATACGCTGCCACGCTCCGCTTCCGCGACGCGCCGCGAGCAGATGGAAAATCGTTCATCAGCCACCTTGCGCCCTCGCACCAGTTCAACAAAATCATGTTGGTGTCGGGCGACCGCGAATCAGAAGTGGCATATCTGGCGGAGCTGCTCGGCATCACAGAAACTCTCGCGTCGCAAAGCCCCGAGCAAAAAGTGGCCATTGTGCGTGCGGAAACCACCAAAGCGCCAACATTGTTTATGGGCGACGGCATCAACGACGCGCCCGCGCTGGCATCGGCAACCGTGGGCATTGCGTTTGGCCAGCACAGCAGCGTGACGGCAGAAGCCGCTGGCGCCGTCATCATGGAAAATTCACTCACCAAGGTGGATGAATTGATCCATATCAGTGCGCGCCTGCGCACGATTGCGCTACAAAGTGCTATCGGGGGCATGGCGTTTTCCATCATCGGTATGGGCTTTGCCGCCGCCGGACACATAAGCCCTGTGCAAGCCGCTCTGTTGCAGGAGTTCATCGATGTGCTGGCCATTGCGAATGCACTAAGGCTTAGTTGGGGAAAGAAGGTTGAGACGGATTTGGAAGTTGAGTTGAAGCTATAAAGATATTATTTAGGTGGTATGCCTATAATTTATAAATACTTTAGTAACATTGAACATTCTAATAAGTTCTTAAATATGGGTGAGGTTTATTTCAACTCATTATCATATTTTTTATCCTGCGAAGATAAAGCTCGAAGAGATATATTTGAAGGCTCTAATCTTTATCGACCAGCTCACGGATTGGAAATTACAAGAAATTCATACGAAACATTTCTTGACCAAAGAACCTTAATTTCAAAACTAAAAAAGCCTGAACGTGTATTCGTATTTTGCACAAGCACTGAGTTAAGCGATACGCTTTTCAAGCAGTTTAATGCGGTCAGTTGCATTGAAATCTTCAATTTAGAAGTATTTGAACAAAGGCTTAAAATAGCTCTTCGTAAAAGAATTAGAATGGGGACAATTAAAAACCCCACTCTTCTTTCAGGTGCTGTTGATTATTATTCACATGAAAACGTGCCAGGCACACGAAATTCCTGTCCAGACCAAATTATAATGTCCAAGCTAATCGCCCCATTCTTTTCAGAAAAAGAATATCGCTTTGCCTTTGCTAAAGATAAGAACGCTTTTGATGTAAACAATTTAAATTATCTTCTCACACATCAAATGCAGCCCTTTGTGGGAAAACATGCTCATCAAGTTATTACTGTTGGTAACCTGAGCGATATTTGCAGAGTGGTAAATTTTCAGCTATAAAACCAATGTTTTGCGATACCTAGCTCTCAAACTTCTCAGCCCCCACTTCCACATCGCATCTATACGCGAAATAACTCACGGTGAGGCTGAGGCGCTAGGCTTCATATCTGGAGTTTTTGTGGCGAAGAAATAGCCGCACTTACATCTTCCTTACAACTCCTCTCACACGCCGCATCGCAATCTTATGTGCGAAGGCCTAGCTATAGGAAACGCTGTTTTTGACAGTGGAACCCTAAAGGAGATTTTTTATGAATAAGGAACAAGTACAAGGCAAAGCCGAACAGATCGCTGGCAAACTTAAAGCGGCCTTCGGTAAGCTCACGGACAATGACCGCATGCTCTATGAAGGCAAGCGCGATCAATTTGTCGGCAAAGTAGTGGAATTGCAAGGCATCACTAAAGAAGCTGCTGAAAAGCAAATCAAAGCCATTGAAGACGCATGTTGCTCGACTAAAGCTGCATAAGCTTTAAGCGCGCAATCTGTTGCTCGAAATCGTCCGGTGCGCCCCTCCCTGCGCCGGACGATTTTTCGGCGTTTTATTCGCTCTCATCTTTTATCAGGAGATTTGTATGTTTCGACGAGTAAATGAGCCTTCAAAAAAACCCGTCACCCCTCACACGACGGCAGAGAAACTCAAAATTCCTGAATACTCAGTGGATAAAACCACCAAAAAGCCGAGTAAAGCCACAGCTCTTACCCCACCCAATAGCAAGGTTTAATATGCATCGTTTTCTTATTTCGCTTTTATGTTTTTTCTCAATTGCAGCGCCAGCCCTGGCAGCAGAGCGTATCGCCGAAGACGACAAAGGCATTTTCAATGTGGTGTGGGAGAATGACATTTTTGCGGGAACCGACCGCGACTACACCAATGGCGTTCGCTTCTCGTGGATATCGTCAGAAGAAAATATGCCCGCATGGTCACAGTCCATCGCCCACGTGTTGCCCATGGGAACCGACGGCAACAAACGCATCAGCATCGCCGCCGGGCAAAATATGTATGCGCCTGAAGACATCACCCGCAGCACGCCGATCGCGGGTGATCACCCTTATGCTGGGTGGCTCTATGGCTCGGTGGGGCTGGTGTCGGACACAGGAAAAATATTAGACAATGTGATGCTGACGGTGGGTGTTGTTGGCCCGCTATCATATGCACGGCAAGCGCAGTCCTTCGTGCATCATGTGGTGGACAGCCCACACCCTGCAGGCTGGGACAATCAACTGAAAAACGAACCCGGAATTATCCTGACCTATGAGCGCAAATGGCGCGATATGTATCAAATTTCACCCTTTGGCCTCGCCGCAGATTTTACGCCGCATGTGGGCGTGAATCTCGGCAATGTGAATACGGATGCAGCCATCGGCGCCACCTTCCGTCTGGGCTATGACCTGCCCGCAGATTACGGCCCGCCGCGCATTCGCCCAAGTTTGCCCGGCTCAGATTTTTTTATCCCCACGCAAGAACTTGGCGGTTATTTATTTACCACCATTGGCGAGCGCGCTGTTGCCCGCAATATTTTTCTTGATGGCAACACGTTTGCTGATGGGCCACACGTGGATAAAAAATGGGCGGTGGGCAGTTTGCAGGTGGGCGCAGCGATGACCTATGGAAATACTCGCCTGTCCTATACGCAGGTCTTCATGACCAAAGAATATGACACGCAACAACACGCCGCAGTATTTGGTGCTCTCACACTTTCTTGCCGTTTCTAATCAATCTTTTACAAGGAGTTTTTATGCGCAGTCTCATCATGTATTTTCTCGGCGTGCCTATCTCTATCATCATTTTATACAATATTTTTGCGCGTTAAATGCGGGCTTTATCGCTTTCTTACGTCTGCAATTCTTTTGGCTGCAACAATTTTACGCCCCCGGTGGTTTAAGAGGGTTACGCCAACCTTACTCGGAGAAATGCCATGCCCATGCAACGCCCCGCGACCACGCCCGCTTACAACTACACTATCCCCATCATTGACAGTGAGTTTGACCTGTTCGAACTCAACTATGATTGCGAATCGAATCTGCGTGATGCAGAGACGGCTACGTTTTACCACGATGCCTACGACCCCGAAGAATAACCACCAACTTTAAAGGATAATTTTATGAGCGAACAACCCCAAGGCAAATTCTTGGCAACCACCGCATTGGTCGTGGTTGTCCTTGTCGTCGGCTATTATATTATGAACGCGCCAGACAGGCGCAGTGAAGGCCAGAAAATTGGCGATGCCATCAACGAGTTGCCCAATGGCGTGGACAAAGCCGCCCGCCAACTCAAAGACCGCACACCTGCAGAAAAATTGAGTGATGCTGCTGGAGATGCAGGAGACGATCTCAAAAAAGCCACGAACCAACAATAATTTTTCACCCCCATTTTTTAGGAATACTCACATGAAATACCTTATACCCTCGACACTCATCGTTCTCACGCTTGCTATGACCGCTTGCACAGGCCCTGCTGGCCCACAAGGAAACACGGGCAACACCGGATATACTGGCGCAACGGGCGCAACCGGAAGCCAAGGCTATACGGGTGATACCGGCGCCACTGGCAACCAAGGCAACACTGGCTATACCGGAGCGCAAGGCGAAGTTGGCGACACTGGCGCAACTGGAAGCAGCGGTAAAAAGGGTAATACTGGTGCAAAAGGCAGCACAGGCGGAACCGGAGCCACTACCGTTATTGTCCAATAGTTTTACTTCTCAGGTTCGACAAATGCGCCATTTCGCCCACGAAGTGGCGCATTTGTATCTATCTATTTCCTGCAGCAAGGAGCATAATGCATCATGAGCACACAAAATCAAGTTTCCGACCAAGAGCGCACGCAACTACTGCGTGGTGTGTTCAGTAAGGTCGCGCATGACCTTAAAACGCCGCTGGCCTGCATCATCGGCTCGCTGCAGATGACGCTGCAAATGAAAGATAAGCTCTCTGAGCAGCAGATTGATGATTTGCTCACTGCTGCACTGAAAGAAGCGCATAAACTCGATGCGTTCATCATGGATATGCTGGATAAAAATAAACCAGCATAAGCCATCTTTATGGCCTCCTTATTTTAATACCATCAACTCGCATCGCACCTTTGTACGAAGTCTGTCACTTCATAGTGACTAACCCAAACAAAGGAGAATTTTATGACTACTTCCCAAACACGTGCACTGGCGCTTCTTGCCTGTGTTTCACTGGTGTCGCTGCTTGCAGCATGTGGCCCAGACCGTCGCGGTTATTATGATAGCCACGGCACTTATGTTGCCACCAATGACACCCCACACAACAAGTCAAAAAATGCGTATGCGCCAATGCCAGGTGGCAATCCAAATGAAATCAATGACCATGAATATAGCCGCGAATATGGCGATGACACGAATTACACGCGTCGTGGCTATTATGATTACAATGGCTACTACATGGCCAAAGACAGTGGTCTTGCTGTTCCGGGAAATATGTTCCCACCACGCGGCATGTGCCGTGTGTGGTTCATTGACCGCTCGCCATCGGATCAGCCTGAAGTTGAATCCTGCAGTGGCATCCGCTCGCGTGTACCAGCTGGTGCATATGTAATTTACGGCGGCTAATTTTTAGGAACATTTTTATGACCCTTTCAACCTTACTACTCATTATTTTTCTACTCATTCTGGTGGGGGCACTCCCCACTTGGCCGCATAGCAAAAACTGGGGCTACTACCCTAGCGGTGGCTCAGGACTGATCGTTATTGTTCTGCTCATCTTGCTGCTCACCGGCCGCGTTTAACATTTCACTCAAGGAAGATTTTATGAAAAAGAATATCACCACCATCATCACCGTATCCGCTCTGGCGCTTGGCGTTAGTGCATGCATGCAACATGAGCCGCGCGCTTCCTACAAACATCCCGGCACCTATGAAAGCACCGAAACCTCCACCGATGCCAAGGGCACGACCACGGTGAAGGAATCGACCACGCAAGTGACCGTGGATAACAACGGCAACCGCCGCGAAGTCATCACTTCTAAATTCACCAAAGACCCAAAAGGCCTGATGAATAAAACCGGCACCAAGTCGAGAAAAGTGGTGCAGGAAAATGACGATTCGACAACTAACTACTAGTTGAACTCACACTTTAAGGAATAAAAATATGTTTCCCTCTTCAGCAAAGACCGACAATCTGCAAAATGCAGCTAACGATGTCAAAGACGATCTGCAAAATGCAGCAAACCAGGCAGGTCGCAAAGTTCGCAGCCTGTACAACACGGCAAGCGATGAGATTTCGCATGCCAGCGAAACGGTGACCACTGAAATCCGCTCGAACCCCATTCGTTCAAGCGTGATCGCCCTTGGCGTTGGCGTGCTGCTTGGCGCGCTGATCCGTCGCTAGAAAGAAACCGTATGGAAAAGCTGCTTGTCATAGCCAGCCTCGGACAAAGAGCCTATGGCAGGTGGCTTTTCCAGCGTTTATTATCCGGTATCCTCGCCGTTTTCGGCCTCGTGCTCATCATCGCCATCATGATAAGTGCTACGCTCGTTGCCAGCTTATAGGCACCTGCGACCACTCGCGAATCGCGGTGATAACCGCTTTGCCGTCCATATCCGGCAGCCCCAAATCGAGCAAAACTAGATCGGGCTTCACCGACGCACACATGCGAATGGCTTGCTTGGCCGACGTACTTTCGACAATTTTGAAATTCTCCACATCGAGCAAGATGCCGAGCATCTTTTGTATCTGCGGTTCGTCATCGACCACCAGAATAGTGTTTTTCTTCTCATGCATAGGGGAAACCAAAAAAACGGCGTGAAAGCCAAAAGCGGCATCGTCTAAGCCAGCGCGTATAAGGGTTATAGCACGAAGGAACTTATTAGGATAGGCATGATTTTAGCGTAATGCCATCTGCAGAAGGCGTTTTTAATGGTTTTTTCACTATACTAGAGGTGAGCATGCTCACGTGCAGCTGAAAACGCTTGTTTTAAAGTCCTCGCCCCCCTTCGCCTCCGGTTCCAGCAAAGCGGTTCCAGCGCTCTTTCGAATCGCGTTTTTTGCCGGTTAGGCGATTGCGGATTTGGGCGGTTTTTTCGCTCCACACCGTGTCTTTTTTGCTCTCAGACGAGCGGGATTTTTCGGGTTCGTTTATTTCTTTGGTGCGCGCATCCTCGGCGCGGCGCAGGCGCATCGCCTGATAGATCTCCTGGTGAAACCGATTCTTTTTTTGCAGCGCTTTTTTCTTAGCCGACAGGTGGCTCATGTATCCGCCTCATCGGCTTTTCGCGTAGCATGTTTACGGCGCAAGAGGTTCTCGCGCAGAGCCTTCGCCAGCCGCTCTTTTTTGTCGTCGCGTGGTGGTGTTTTTGCTTGTGTGCCGCTTTTTTTAGCGGCAATATCATCTCGTTTTTGCATCGGCTCGGCTAACTGGTTAGAGAGTCATTCTAACACGAGTTGCACCGCTGTCTGCAATATAAATGGATAAAATATCACGTTTTTGGGAGGTGTTTTTTATGCTAAATTCGACAAAAAAAGCTATAATTCTGGCAATTTTTACCCTGTTTTCTGCACCTGTTTTGGCTGCGGATGCCCCCAAAAAATCAGACGAGCGCTTTGAAAGAGCTGATGTAAATCATGATGGTAAACTCAGCAAAGAAGAATTTTCTGCCAGTGCGCAAGAACGTGCGGATAAACGCTTCAAAGAGCTTGATGCCAACGCTGATAGCGTAGTGACCAAAGAAGAATTGCAGGCTGCACGCAAAGCTCGCAAAGCAAAAAACCTTGATGTCAAAAAAGCGGAAGCACCTAAAATACCTCAATAAAAACGCAGTCTTTTCGCGACGAATTGAGCACTTGTGTTTTTTAAAGGTTGGTGTATAAAACGCCTCCCCAGCTTTGCGGGGTGTGCGCTTGACGCACTTTCTTGGTGACGCGGGGTGGAGCAGCCCGGTAGCTCGTTAGGCTCATAACCTAAAGGTCGTCAGTTCAAATCTGGCCCCCGCAACCAACACCAGAGCCACTTTCCGGCGATAAATCATAAGGCAATGCCGTGGTGGTTGTAACTCAAGCTACCTAAACAGACGAAGCCTAAAGCCGTAGTTTCGCGTGCGCTTAATGAGCCTATAATTCTCCGCGCTGTACCAGCCTTCTGTACCAGAAGGGCAGCGCAGAAAATAAAAAGAGATATTTTACAAAAGACTATCAGAAAATGGTGCTGCTTAGGTGAATCGAACACCCGACCCCGTCATTACCAATGACGTGCTCTACCACTGAGCTAAAGCAGCATACGCGCTCAAAGAAATGAGCTATGCCAAAAATGGAGATATGCGTATAACAACTGCGCTGGCCCTTGGCAAATAGTTTCGTGCATAGAAGCTTATTATTGCAGCATTATTCGCGATTTGCAGAAAATATATATAAATTACAATCTATTGTTTACGCGGGTTTAACCCTATTATGCTAGGGTTAAAGCTGAGGGGGTATGGAGTTGCCATGCCACGATTCTTGTTATCCCGCCACTTCCCCACCGTAATACGCTGCGATCGCGGTGCTACCGCGATCGAATTTGCCTTTCTAGCGCCTGTATTTGTGCTGATGCTCATGGCAATCATTGAGTTCTCGCTTATCATGTTCACCAGCGCTGTGATGGAAAGCGCCACCAACAACACAGCACGCCTTGGTAAAACAGGGTATGTGGCAGCAGGGAGCACGCGCACAGAACAAATCATCGCTAATATCAAAGCGCGTACATCCGGACTGCTCGACCCCAATAAAATCACCATCACCACGCAAGTCTATTCTGGATTTCCACAGGTAGGACAACCCGAACCTTGCATTACACAATCGCCTTGCTCTGGCGCGGCGGGCGTCAATTTTCAGGATATCAATGGCAACGGCACATGGGACGCCGACATGGGGGCAGTAGGACAAGGAAATGCAGGGGATGTGGTGGTCTATGTTGCCAATTACCCCTGGCCTATCTTCACGCCAGTCATTCGCACACTCGTTGGCAACACCTTCACCATCAGCTCACGCACCGTGGTGAAAAATGAGCCCTTCAACACAGGAGTGACGCAATGAGAAAGCTGCGCCAATTCCTGCACTGTGAATCCGGCATCGCCTATTTGGAATTTGCTCTTAGCTTGCCATTCCTGATGGCCTTATTGCTCGGCGGGATCGAAGTAACGCGCTACATACTCATCACACAAAAAGTAGAAAAAGTCTCTATCACCGTTTCGGATGTCGTAGCTCAATCCAGCGCCATCGGCACCACGACTCTCAACCAGCTTGTTTTGGCTGCCGGACAGGTGATGCAGCCCTATAGTTTTGGTAATAACGCATTCGTCATCATCAGCTCCGTCTATAAGAACGGCAACAATACCCCCGTGGTGAACTGGCAATATACCGGCGGCGGCACGTGGAACAACGTCAGTCACGTTGGGTTCACCGGCAACGCTGCCACCTTGCCCGACGGGTTTACGATGTCTGACAAGGAGAACATCATTATCTCGGAGGTGTTCTATAACTACCAACCGATGTTTGGCACCACCATCCTGTCAAACTCGCAACTTTATAAATTCGCTATTTTCAAGCCGCGCCTTGGGGATCTGACCACGCTTGGACCATAGACAAGGAGTTTTTATGTTAAAAAAACTATTTCATAATGAGCGCGGCTCGGTCATGCCAATGGTGGGCGTCGCCCTTTTTTCGCTGCTGGGTGCCGTCGGCGCGGCGGTGGATATGGGGCGCGTGCAGATCGTGCAGTCGCGTATGCAAAATGCGCTCGATAGTGCAGGGCTTGCGGCAGCCAGCGTGGTCAATACTTCAGATATCAACAGCGAAACCAACAAATATTTCTATGCGAATTTCCCCAGCGGCTACATGGGAACACAGGTCAAGCATCTGACCGTTAGCGCCAATCCTTACAATACCATCCTCGCACTGCATGTGGATGGTCTGGTCGATCTCACGTTTATGAAACTCTTTGGGCTAAGCAGTGCCTACGTTGCCGCAGACTCGCAGATAACACGCGCCAATAAAGGCATGGAGCTGGTGCTGGTAATGGACAACACCGGATCAATGGCACAATCCGCTGGTGGCAGCGTGACCAAACTACAAGCTGCAAAAAGCGCCGGCACCACATTGCTGGACGCACTCTACGGCGGCGGTACCACCGCGGAAAACCTCTGGGTTGGAATGGTGCCTTTTTCTCAAGCGGTCAACATCGGCACCAGCAACAGCAGCTGGCTCTCTACCAATAGCTTCAACTGGGGCACAACCAGCTGGTATGGCTGCGTTGATGCGCGCGAAGCCAGTGGACTCGACGTCACCGACGACCCACCATCAGTGGCAAAATTCCCGCAATATTATTGGCCGTGCGACACAAATAACAAATGGTATGGAACCAATACAAACCGTGATAATTGTTCCACTAGCGGAACAATAAAATATAAATCAGGACTCAATACCACGAGCCTTGGCCCCAACAAATATTGCGCGCAGCCCATCACACCAATGACCGCAAGCAAAAGCACGGTCATCAACAACATCAACAGCATGCAGGCCGTTGGCAATACACATATTGTCACGGGGATGTCGTGGGCATGGCGCATGCTATCTCCACGTTGGCGTGGCGTGTGGACAGGCGAAATGGCAACCAATGACCTGCCACAGGATTATAATACGCCGCTGATGACCAAAGTTGTCGTGCTCATGACCGACGGCGACAACACCATCGACAACGGCAGCCGTGGTGCATATTGGTATTTAAGCAATGGCAAACTTGGCACCACGAACTCAAGCGCCGCAGTGACACAGCTCAACACGCGAACCACCAATGTCTGCACGAGCATGAAAGCGCAAGGCGTTGTCATCTACACGATTGCGCTGGGCACACAAATCAACAACACCAGCCAAACCATGCTCCGCAATTGCGCCAGCAAACCCGAGTTCTATTTTCTATCGCCGACCACCAGCACACTGAACACCATCTTCAAACAAATAGGGGATTCTCTTGCGAATTTACGCATCAGCCAGTAGAGTTGAGATAAACATAAAGGGGTTTTCATGCGCTTGATTCTCATTCCATTGGTTTGCTTGTTACTTGCCGCCTGCGCGCCGCAAAAAAGTGAGCAAAGCGATGGCCAGAAAAGCATGATGCAAATGGCCAATGGCTTTAAACAAAGCGGGCATCTAAATGAGGCTGCCACCATCTATGCGAAAGTGGCTGAGGATGAAGAAAATATCGATGCATATATTGAGTTGGCGCGTATCCTGCGCAAAATGGGGCGCGGCACGGAAGCCGTCAATGTCATGCAAAAAGCGTACGATATTGACGATCATGAACCCCGTATTCTCAAAGAACTGGGCTATAGCTTGATCGGTGCGGGCAAAGGTGCGGAAGCCCAAAAGGTTTTTGAAGAATGGGCAAAGCTAGAGCCACAGAATTTCGCGCCCATCAATGGCCTTGGCGTGGCGCTCGATACAATGGGCGACCATGCTAACGCGCAAGCAACCTATAAAAAAGCACTGTTGATGCAGCCTACCGACGCGCCCAAGGTGCAAAACAACCTTGCGATGTCACTGATACTCAGCAGTAAGTGGGACGAGGCCATTGCTTTGCTGGAACCGCTAGCAGCAACCGGTGGCAGCCCAACGATCAGACAGAATCTGGCGCTAGCTTACGGGCTAAGGGGCGACAAAAAAAAGGCACTGGCACTCAATTTGAAGGATCTTCCGGCCAAAAAAGCGCAGGAAAATATGAAATTCTACGAGGAATATAAAAAACGCCTGAAAAAAGGCGGCAAGGTGACGCCCCCAAAACCACCGTCAAGTGTTGATTAATATCAATTGGTTATTCGTTTTCAGGCTTGCCATGGCTTTGCACGGAGAAAGTTCACAAAATTGTAACAAACGATTAGCATATTTTGGGCTAGTATAGCTCCATCCCTAATCTTTTTGATGTGTAAAAATGCCCGAAACCAACCTAAACACCCAGACGACACGCGACCAGCTGAACGGATGTTTCTGTCAATTGGCGCAGAATTTTGGCCTGCTGACCGAAGCGCAGCAAGCCCGCACGCTTGAAGTGCAGGCGCGTTTTGTCGCGCTCGGTGAAAACACGCAAGGCCTCACCGCAAGCGCACTGGCGAGCGATGAAAGCTGGCTCAAAATTGCTGACGAACGCAATGTTTCTAACGAGGCCATGCTCGCCGCGCGCACCTTGGTGAATTATGGCAATGGCGTGCCAAAAGGCGTTCCGGCCGTTGGTGTTATCGGTTTTGAGTTAGGCTATACTTCCAAAGAAGATAAGAACGCGCTACTGGCCGCGCAAGCCGCCGAGCGCACGCTGCGCGCCACCGAACGCACGCAAAGCCGCAAGGCCGAACCCATCAATGAAGAGGCCTTCCTCGCAGTGATGAAAGCGCCCAAATGGCAACATATGAACGCACCGAGCGACCCGCCGTATTTGAAATCAGCGCAGGCAGCTAATTTCAAAGCGGAGATGCTGGAGGCCTGTGTGTCTCTTGCGCCTGAAATGTTGCAAAGCGGCGAGACGAATCTGGCCGTTCAGCAAGCACTGGAAGCACTGCAGGGTGCAGCCACCACCTCGTATATGAACGCGGGCAACGTGCTTGGCATTCACCACGCGCCCGCTGCTGAAAAAATCAAAAGCGCAGCGCAAGCTATCGCCACAGAAAAACACATCGACGAACCGTTCGATTTCGTCAAAACCACCGCGCGTATGCGCGTGGCCGATCAGGGGCTGGTTGCCGCTATGCACTACATCGTTTCGCACCAAAAACTCTCCCCGCAAACCCTGCAAGAGCTGAACCCCGCCGCGCACGCGCAGCAGCAAAGTAGAATCGGACGTTTTTAGCTTGACAGTGTGCGGGGTCGTGGCCCATTTACAGATATATCTTTTGGGCTGCACCTGATGACCTATCAACTCACTACCCTCCCCTAATGGCCTGCGCGTGGCGAGTGAATTTTTACCCGGCGTGGAAAGCGTGGCGGTGACGGTGACCGTCGGCGTTGGCGCGCGCTATGAATCACTCGAAGAAAACGGCATCTCGCATCTGCTGGAGCATATGGCGTTCAAAGGCACCAAAACCCGTAGCGCCCGCGACATCGCCGAGGCATTCGACAATATCGGCGGGCAGGTCAACGCCTATACCTCGATGGAAATGACGGTGTATTACGCGAAGGTGCTGAAGGAACATGCGCGCCTTGCGGTGGATGTTTTGGCGGACATCATGCAGAACTCGGTGTTTGCCGCCGATGAGCTGGCGCGCGAGCAAGACGTGGTGATTCAGGAAATTGCGATGCATCACGACACGCCGGATGATTTAATCGTGGATTATTTTGACGCGACCGCCTTCCCCGAGCAGCCGCTTGGCCGCTCGATTTTGAGCACTGAAGACCGCGTGGCGGGCTACACGCGCGACGATTTGATTACTTATATGGGCAAGCACTACACGCCAACGCGCATGGTGTTGTCGCTGGCCGGAAATATAACGCATGAGGCAGCGCTTGCGCTCGCCCGCGAATATTTTGTTTTCCCTGAAAAACAACCCGCGCAAGCCTTCACCCCCGCTATTTACAAAGGCGGCGACACGCGCACCAAGCGCGACCTTGAGCAGCTGCATCTGGTGATGGGGCTGCCCGCCATTTCGATGCACGCGCCGAATTATTATGCGCTGAATATCTATGCCAACATCCTCGGCGGTGGCATGTCGTCGCGCCTGTTCCAAGAAGTGCGTGAAAAGCGCGGGCTGGCCTACACCGTGTATTCCATGGGCTCAGCCTATGAGGATTGCGGGCTGATGAGCATTTATGCGGCAACCGCGCCTGAAAAAGCAGGCGAACTTTCGGGCGTTCTCTGCGAACAAGTGGCGGGTATGACCGAACAAATTTCTGACGTGGAAATGAACCGCGCGAAAAACCAACACAAGGCCGAACTGCTGATGGCGCGCGAAAATCCGCAGAGCGTGGCAGGCTGGATAGGGCGGCATTTATTGTTGTTCGGGGAATATCGTCAGGCCGCCGACATCGCACGCCGCGTGGACGCCATCACCAAAGAAGATGTGTTGCAACTGGCAGAAAATATCGCTGGCGGAAAACTCACGGTAGCTGCGCTGGGCGACATTTCCGGCGTGCAGGATTATGACACGCTACAGAAAAAACTCGCAGCTTAGTATAGCTTTTGGGTTCCTAATGGCACCTGAAAATCAAGTTTCTGCACGATACCAATTGCGCCATTGACCCAGCATCCTTCGCTGTCATTTTTAACAAACATCACCTGCGCGGCGACGTGCGCACCTTCCTTGGAAAATTGGTGAAGGGGTAGGGCTCCCTGCCTGCATAATTTCCCTATGGAACTATGCCGCAAATCAATGCATCGCAGTTGGTGGCATCGACCTATGAGGCGAAAAACAATTTGTCCCAAGAGGCAGCAGCGAACGCGAAGGAACTGCAATCTTTGGGCGTTATTGTTTTGCATAGTGTTAATGCCGCCAAGCTCGCATCGGCGCTGGGTTCCTGGAAATTTGATAATATCGTTTTCCAATTCCCCCATGTAGGCAGCAGGGAGCCCGTTGAAGGCCGTAACCCGAATTTTATCCTAGTGCGAGATTTTCTAAAAAGTGCTGCTCGTCAACTGCAAGGTAATGGGAAAGTATTAATCTCCGCCGTTGACAGCCCGCATTATCACGGCGCGTTCCAATTCGATGAAGCAGCAGAGGCTGCTGGTTTTAAAGATCCTGCCTCTTATCCATTTGAGCCATCGGAATTTCCGGGTTATGAACATACCATGACCAATGAAGATGAAAGCGCCATTGATCATCATCGCAAATTTAGAACCTGGGTTTTTAGACGCTGATATGAATAACGCACAAACATCGCTGTTTAATTTATCCGCTGGCAACCAACCCGATATCCCAGGATTGGCCTATATTTCCAATTTCATCGATGCCAACGCCGAAGCCGCGTTGATTGCTACCATCGACCACCAGCCTTGGCTGCATGATCTCAAGCGGCGCGTACAGCATTATGGCTGGCGTTACGACTACAAGGCTCGTGGTATCACGCAAGATTTGCGAATCGGGCCGATACCGGATTGGTTAGATGGACTCTGCCAGCGTTTGGCCACCGATGGCATTTTCTCCCGCGTGCCGGATCAAGTTATTATCAATGAATACCAACCCGGCCAGGGCATCTCCTCCCATATTGATTGTGTGCCATGCTTCGGCAATACCATCGCTTCCCTAAGTCTTGGCTCCGCTTGCGTGATGGATTTCGTTCATAGCGCCACCAGCGAGAAACAATCCCACCTGCTGGAGCCGTGCAGCCTGCTCGCACTGTCCGCCGATGCGCGTTACCAGTGGCAACACGCAATCCCCGCCCGTCAAAATGATAAGTGGCAAGGCGAGTCTTTCCCACGTACACGCCGCATTTCGTTGACATTCAGAACGGTTGCAACCAACTAAAATCTGAAAAAAGACGATTGACCTCAGCTGCCAGTAGCTTATCCGATAGAGGATGAAGCGAGAGATTGCCCAAGTTATCACCTTCCAACGCGACCAGCTCTATGATGAAATCTGGTCAGTGCCGATCCTCCAACTGGCGAAACAGTATGGGCTGTCGGATGTCGGCCTCGCCAAAATCTGCACGAAGATGAAAATCCCGCGCCCGCCGCGTGGCTATTGGGCGAAACGTTCCTACGGCCAGCCGACCACCAAACCTATCTTGCGCCCAGCACCAGCCGACACCCCCACCGAAATCACGGTGGATCGTGACGCGAAACAGCTCGCCAAAGCCAACGACAAACGCCGCGTGCAAAAACCCGACACGATGACCGAGCGCCAGCGCGTGCGCCGCCTAAAGATTGCCCTGCGCGATATGGAAATCGCCCGCCGCACCCGCCACTATCTGGAGGCGGTGAAACAGTTTCCCAACGCCACCGCATCCGAGCAAGCCGACTGGCTCGACTGGGTGGCACGTTACGCCGACCACATCGACCCCACCGTCGATTACAAAATGGATACGCCGCTGAAATCCAACCCCAACGCCAAGGTGCTGTATAAATTCACCGCGCAGGGGTTCGTGGATGATTAAATCATCCCGAGCGGGAGCATTATCGACAAAAACACCTGTTTGAGCCGTAAATAATCCTAATCGGGATTATTCTTTTGGTTCACTTATTCGAAAATTCCTAACCACTCAGTAGTCAAGGATTCCTTGACTACTTGAAGCTATAGCAACTCTTTCAGCTCATCAAACCTAGCCAAGACCTCAGGCCATGATGGGTATGAGCCGTAACAGAGCAGTTTGCACTGCTGCTCGTATTCAGGCTCAACCAGATGCGATATTTCTGCGGTAGGGAAAATTGCTTCGCTTTTGGCAAAAACCATCCCCTCAGGATAGCAATAGTAATCAGGGAAATATTTGCGCGTTATACGGTCATAATCCATTTTGAGTTCCGCATATTCATCGGACTTTAGCATTTGCCGCACTTCATCACGTCCACCCAGATGATAAAGATCGTAATAATGCCGTGTTTGTGAACCCACAGGCGTTCCATCTTCTTTGAGCATCTCAATACGCTTATGGATAGCAAACAGCTTTTCAACAAATGTGCGCCGAAAATGTAGAAGCCGCATATTGAAGGGCTGCTCATCGGATGCGCCCAGCGATGTACCCGTTTCATTTAGAAACTGGCCAAGGAAAGAATGCAGCTGCACCGTCTCTGTGGGTTCTCGACCACTTGCAATGCCTGATTCCAGTAAGACGCGTGGGGCAACTTCACCAGGCGCACCGAATAGGGGCGTGTAGCCAAATTTATCGTTACGCCCAAACCCACCAAATGTTCTGCTTTCCTCTTTTAGAAAAGTGAGTGGCACCGTCTCCACCGCATCACGCAATTTCTTGAGGTTGCGATCAATCGCATTGGTGCCAAGCGGTGGCGTATATGCCTGCGGATCGAGAAAAATATCAATGTCTTCAGAGAAGCGTTCGATCAGATTCCATCCCTTGGAAAGGCTGGTGCCACCTTTGAAAACTACTTTATCGCCAGCTTCCTGAACCAATGCGCGTAATGCTTCGGTGACGTAATAGTCTTTCTCGATCAGTGCGGGGCGAAGGCCGCGAGCTGCAAAATGCTCTGCGGCGCGTAGGATCGCTTGTTCAAAATCAGGATGCTGCGATAGTTTCATAATTGGTGTCTTTATTTTGCATACCACGCCTTCGCGTTTGGTAATGCACTATAAACACCAAAATCAAAACGTGACAGTGAATTTAGCGAGGAACGTAAGGTGCTTAGAGTGCGCTTATCCGTTCCAAGCATTTCCCCTAATGCGCCCAACATTGCGCGCGCACGCGGTGGTTCGTCAGTCGCTATTTTTGCAAGACGTTGATAACGACCATCTCGCGATAGCAGCGACAATGTTTTTTCAACGGTTTCGTGTCCCGACAACTCACCTGTCTTTCCGCCATTGCGTAAAAAATCGAGCAGCGCGGCATCAAGCTCGGATAGCTTCTGCCAAGATTGTGGTCTGCGCGTATGCACTACCGCATCGTTGCCGACTAACTTACGCGGCACACTGGAAGCGCAAGTTGCCAATTCACTACGCTTGGGATTTTGTGTGCTGAAGCCAAGAAGATTCGCCGCTGTAACGCCTGCAGGAAATAAGCGCGAATCTGCGGAGGCCAACTTTTGTAATGCGCTCGGGTTCGGCCTGCTTTTCCCAAAAGCAGTCTGGCGTGTGCGATAATAGGTACCTTTGCTTAACCGCTCTATGAACCCGTCCTGCATTAGGCGAGACAAAGCCTTGGCAACCGCAGGGAAGGATTGATCCTGAAAATCCTCAAAACGCCATAAGCGTTCGCCACCTTTTTCTATACGGTGACGAACCAATGCCGAAGTTGCCCGAGGCGCGTGATGTGAATGGTTTTGTTTCATATACAGATTATCGCTTTTTATGGGGTATATGTCAAGTTTTTCCGCTGCAAAACTTGACATACAAGGCCTGTTTCAGAATGGGTTTTTAACCATTGAATGGCTGATATTCAGCCAGCAAGTGGCTAATTCACAGAAATAATTCTTTTAATTATAGACGCTTAGGTGTTTTTGCGAGCTGTATACGTTGACTAAGCAAGGGGATTTGTCACCTATGATTGGCCTGCGCTGGAAAGCCTTCTCTGCGTAACCAATCCCGTTGATGATCAGCCGTATCTGGTAATAAATGGGAATTATGCGTGGAATGAGTGTGAGCGTTTTGATGATGCAGGAAGAAATCTACCTCATATACGTTCGATAGCAGTGCACAGGATGCAACAGCACATAGGCGTAAAGTTGCCTGGGAGTCGCAGCTTGAACGCGATAAATTATCTGTCCCAACCAAAAATTCGTTAGGCTCTATTCTGTCCAACAAATATATTGAACTCAGATGGGATAATCTCTGCATGTTTAATCGAGCGAAAGTTGCTAATTGTGACTTTTGATATGCGCACGCTGGGAGTCCTCTTTATTGCTGCTTTTCGCCACCTGTTATTTTGAACTGTCCCAGAATTGTCCCATGGGCGTTTTT